>JBALWA010000140.1:0-3031 GCA_036960305.1 Halioglobus sp.
TGCCAATCTCGAAGAAGTCAAACAACAACTGGAAGAAATACGACAGACAATAAAACAACTTAAGGCCGATCTAAAAGACGCAGAAGAAGGTGAACAGGGCGGACTTGAACGGAAAATCTCTACGCTGGAGAAAAAGGCCTCTTTCATCTCAGAGCAACAGGACAAAGACACTGCAAGCGACTAAAAGACCACAGAGTCACCCCGTTTAGGGATCTCTACCTTGAGCTGTTGCTCCCGCCACAACCTATCCGCCAGTACATCCTGGGCCCTGGGCTCACCATGGACAAGTAGCGTTCTGGGTGCTGGTTGGAAATTGCCCATCCAGCCCACAAGGCCACTCTGGCCCGCGTGAGCCGAGAAGCCGCCCAGTGTTTCAATGTTGGCTTTAACGACATAGGACTCGTTAAACAGCTTGATATTTTTAACGCCATCTACCAGTAATCGGCCCAGGGTTCCCCGGGCTTGAAAACCGATAAAGATGATGCTGTTTCTGTCATCCCAAATTCGCTGTTTAAAATGATGGCGGATACGGCCGCCGGTACACATGCCGCTTCCCGCAATAATGAGGGCACCGCCCTTTATACGGTTAATCGCCATAGACTGATCCGTATCCGGTGTTAGGTGTAAGGTGGGTAAAAAGCCCTCGAGAGAACTTCGATGGACATCACTGAGTTGTTTGACGTCCTCGCTATCTAACAAGCGTAACCAGTGATCATAGACCCGGGTAACATCTATCGCCATGGGACTGTCCAGAAAGACCTCCCAGTTATCCAACTCACCAGCGTGATGCAAACAGCCCAAATGGAACAGTATTTCCTGCGTCCGCCCCACCGCAAAAGAGGGGATCATCACGCTGCCGCCCTTACGCCAGGTTTCCTTGAGAATGCCGCGCAGTTCATCGACTGTATCATCCTCCCCGCGATGCTCCCTATCTCCGTAGGTACTCTCCATAAGGACGATATCCGCCTTCGTCAATACCGTCGGTTCATTCATCAACACCGAACCTGGCTTGCCCAAATCGCCCGAAAAAACCAGGGTTTTTTCCTCGCCCTGCTCCTCGAAAATAACTTCCACAATGGAAGAACCCAGGATATGACCCGCATCGTGAAAGCGCAGTGTGGCGCCCTCTCCCACGGTAACGTCGTCGCCATAGCGCTGGCCATCGCACAGCGCCAAAGCCTCAACGACATCGGCCTTGGTATAGGCAGGCGAAACCTGTTCACGTCCTCGTCTGGAATTGCGCCGGTTTTCGCGCTCCAGATCCCGTAGATACAAACCCACGGAATCGTTCAGCATGACGGCCAGTAACTCGGCCGTCGCGTGGGTGCAGAGTATTCGTCCACTGAAACCCTCGTGCACCAATTTCGGTAGCAAACCACTGTGGTCCAGATGGCCATGGGATAAAATGACTGCATCAATGCTCGCCGGATCAAACGCAAAGTCCTCTCCCTGAATGCGCTTTACGGCATCTCCGCCCTGGTGCATACCGCAGTCCAGTAGCACACGGCCCAGCGCCGGCGACTCCAGCATATGACAGGAGCCGGTAACCTCCTGTGCTGCGCCCAAAAATGTCAGTGTGGCCATATCTAATATCCCAGATAGCTTGTTGATATTGAGTTTAGCAGACAGGCCATGGCCGGCCCTGATCCAGATCAGCCTCTTCTTCTGTACCAGTCACTCCCTGGAAATAAGGTAAGATATCCCTTATATCGTCTCCCACTCACAAATGATGTGATAGTGAAATATGCTGGAACCCAGAGAGTTTAAAATCAATATAGGCGACGTGGAGCTCGCCGTTCATGAATGGGCAGGAACAGGGGATCCTATACTGCTGATGCATGCCACCGGCTTTCACAGCCGCTGCTGGAATCAGGTGGTAAAGCAGTTACCGAATTGCCATATTTACGCGGTGGACCTGCGCTTTCACGGGCGCAGTGATGCCAAAGGCGAGGTGGATTGGGATGTACTCGCAACTGATGTCCGCATTCTTGTAGAACAACTGGACCTGAACAAGTTGGTGGGTGTCGGTCACTCTATCGGCGGCCATTTAATCGCCAGAGTCGCCGCGCAGATGCCAGATCGTTTCAAGCACCTGCTCCTGATAGACCCAGTCATTATGTCTCCGGAAGACTACGCCCAGTCGCAGGGTTTTTATCAGGGTATGGATGTGTCGGACCACCCCGTTAGTCGACGACGAAACCAATGGCAGGACAGCGACGAAATGTTTATACAGTTTCGTGACCGCACGCCCTTCAGTACCTGGCAGCCCGCCGTACTGCGAGACTACTGTGACTATGCCCTGCGTCCAACCGACGACGAAGCGGTCAAACAACTGGCCTGCGACCCCATCAATGAAGCCTCCGTGTATCTCAACCAGAAGAGCAGTACAACGATTTACACCGAATTAGAGAAAATCTCCACGCCAGTCACGCTGCTGCGCGCGCCACGTGGTGAGGGTTCCACACCAGACTTCAGCCTGTCCCCCACATGGCCTGAACTGGCGAGTCGCCTGCCCAACTGTAGGGAGATCTACCTGCCAGACCACAACCACTTTATTCCCATGCAGGATCCGGCATTGGTGGCCGGGTATATACAAGAGGCTATGTAAGAGCTATCGATAGATTTCAACCGGGTAACAGTACTTGGGCGTTCAGCGAAGAAAAGACATCAGCGAGGTCAGAATGAGCCATACAAATTCAATCAGATCAGGCACCGTACGAGTAAAACTCGACGAACTCCACGCAGCAGCAAAGGGTGATCGATGGCGCTTTATCGGTATGGCACCAAAACTCCTGCTGGGCTTGGCTCGGGGAAAACCCCTCATGGAAATGATATCCAGTGACGCGATGAGCGAGTGCTTCATACCCATATCCCCCGAGCAGGGAGAGTTTCTGTATGTCACCGCAAGGGCGCAGGGAGCGAAGAATATCGTAGAGTTCGGTACATCCTTCGGTATTTCAACCATCTATTTGGCTGCGGCGCTGAAAGACAATGGTGTAGGCCAGGTTATCGGCACGGAATTGGAACCCAA
>JBALWA010000141.1:0-2987 GCA_036960305.1 Halioglobus sp.
CAGACCACGGTTCCCCTACTAATTAGTGGTCTGTCCCCGGTTTAACGTCCAATCATATTCGCGGCCTGTTGTTGGAGTTCGGTATTACGATCCCAAAGGGCCTCGTTCATCTGCGAAAACATGTGCCGCTGATTCTGGAAGATGCGGAGAATGGGTTACCCATGTCCTATCGTCCAACGCTGCATAGGATGTTCATAAGGTTCCACGCTTCCGAAGAAGACCTGGCCTTTATGGACGAGCAGATCAAACAGGTCGTTAAGTCAAACGATGGCTGTCAGCGACTGACTGCACTTGAAGGCGTTGGGCCGATTGGTGCGATTCTCCTGTTCGCGACTCTGGGCTCAGGAGAGGCGTTCAAAAACGGGCGTGAGTTCTCTGCCTACATTGGGCTCACACCCAAGCAATACAGTAGTGGTGGGAAAGCGAATGTCATCGGCATCTCGAGGCATGTAGCAAACCGGCGATTGCGTTTCGTCCTGATTCAGGGAGCCCGGGCCTATGTTTACACACGCAAAGAGGCGGCGTCATCCAAAGACGAGTGGTTGCTGGAATTAGTGGCCCGTGGTGGCGCTGGGAAAGCAGCGGTAGCACTCTTATCGCAGACGAGGGTTTGCGTTCAGCCAGGAGTGGCCCTGCTCTGGCGATTCCAAACGTCAATCTCATGTAGTAAGCTACAGTGAGTTAGCCTTCCTCAAAAGGAGCCTCTCTTTGGCCTCAATCATAAAAGTAACACTAGCCGCCTTAGCTTTACTTCTCACGGGCTGTGTGAATACAGACTACGTGGGTGAGAGCTACGCACCAACAACAAGCGTTGACGTATTCTACAGTATGGATGACATCACCAAGTCTCACACTGTCATGGGCAAGATTTCAGCGACGGCAATGGACGGCTGGGATTCAGGGTCGATGGTAGAGGAATTGAAGGCACAGGCCATGGCCAAGGGCGCTAATGCTCTTGTCATTGAAGGTGTGCATACTGATACCGTGGGCAGCTATACATCAACTTACGGTAAAGATGATGGTCCGAAGTGGGTGATCACTGAGGACGGAAAATTAAAAGACTCGGGAAAGGGCAGTTCCAGTTCCACGAGCATCACTACCGACACAAAGGAGAAGGTGATGGAGGCGGAACTATTGAAGTACGAGTAAACCCGAGTTGCTCTTAGACGCTTAGCGCCTAAACTGCCAGTGCCAGATTAGTCACGCCGGATGAAGCGCTAAAGCACTGAACTCCAAAAGCCCGCCAAAAAGCGGGCTTTTTTATGTCCGCTAATACGCACTTTAGCGAGTCCTCGCTGCGTAGTGGCGATTTGTTAGAGAGATACATAAATATTTAGTATATTCATTTAGCGCTCTTCTATGGCTATGCCTAGTGTTGACATAATTTCATAATAACCAAAAATCACGAAGAGGAAAAAAATAAATAGGAGAATTTCATGCTTAAAGTGATGATTGAGATAAAAATACCGGTCCTTATGGTGTAGTACGTCCATCAATTCATCACCGAAACGAATAGAAAGGAATGTGCCAATACCGGATAAAAAAATAACAATCCAGTATGGAAAAGGTGTCGTTAATATGACTTTGATTAATCGAGTAACGAAAGTGGTTTCATAAAATTCGTTGAAATACATTAGGGAAAAAATATTGATTGAGACGGCAACTGCCCAGACTAGAATTTCTGAGAATACCATGCGGATGCCAAACAAAAGTCTGATAGGAAAATCTAATAGGAAACCAGCATCGGCAATAGGCGTACAAAGAACAAAGAAACTCCATGTTATTAGAGCAGCGACGCCTCCAGTCAAAAGATCATATTTATACGTTAAATAGATAAAGTAGGAAAATAATACAAAACATAGTAAAAGAAACTTTATCAGTACCTGATGTCTAGGGCTCTTCATTAGTTATTTTTTTCAGCCTGATTTTTGTTTCAGTGTTCAATTTACCCGAGGGCTTACGCAGATTAGCTAGGCGCATACAACCCTACATAGGGTCCAGAGTATTGATCAAAACTGATGTGTCACGAACGTCTGCTATTGGGGTCGGAAGCGGACATTCACCCCATCATAGCCCAATGTCTCAAGTTAGGACACAACAGCCATCAGGCCATGTCTGCTTTCACCTCATAGTGGCTTCGGAGTCTTGCGGTTTCTAATGCTCCACATGAAATAAAGTGACGCAATAAGCATCGCTAAATCCACCAGTGCAATCAGCACTAGTGCCTGCATGGAAATCAATGGGCTGACCTCGCACTCGGGGCATACACTTATCAGTTCGCCCTGCATTCTGATACTGGCAACTACGTTTGAAGCAAGATTGCCTAGAGTGATTAAGAACGTGACTATGTACAGGGAAGTAAATATCAACGATTCAGGCTTGGAGAGATTTCTTCCCACGAAGTGCGCCGCCAATAAGTATCCAAAAAGAAGGGTAAACAAAACAGTCGTGTCGCCATTAACAAGAGAACCTTGATTCTGCATCAAGGCTATCCAGCCCTGAATGTATTCTCCTCGCTCTAGTTCGGATATCTCTGGCACCTAAGACCCCTCTTGTCACTGTTCTGCATATTAGACCGATATCTCAAGAAAGGCGATAGCAGGCATAGCTGGGATGTCCGTTCCTAGGACATAACGGCCATTAGCCTATGGCTGAAAACATCACTAAGCAGTCATAATCTCACATCAATTCCCGCTCGGCCTAGCATAGGGCTTCATAAGGAATAGTTGACTTAGATCCAAACACTATTAAAACAGTATGGCAATTTATTAGTTCTCATCTACACTTCATTCCTGTAAAAGCCAAACCTTCCGAAAGGTCGGGACGGAAAGCTACGGGTCCTCGCCTCCTCCGCGACGCCGCCCTCGACGCCACGATGGACTCTAAGATCGCCGAGTTGCCTAAATGCCCAACCCAGCGGTTGGTCGAATACTGATAAACCACACAGCATCTAAAGATGGGACACATATGGTCCCGTCACGGGAGCT
>JBALWA010000142.1:0-2824 GCA_036960305.1 Halioglobus sp.
CTAAAAGCGGATCGTATTCTGGCGATAGCGGAAGCTCGCCTAAATGGCGCGCTGGATACCGGGGCTATAGACCTGGTTCAGAGAGTCAGTGATGATGGTGGCGAGAGCTGGTCTGAACAGCAAGTCGTTTGCACTCACGTTGAAGGGCGCCAACGCGGTAAATGCGGCAATGCTACCCCGGTGTTTGATGCAGAGACCGGCACTATCTGGCTGGCTTACAACCTCAGTGGGCTACCGGAGGATTTACCTGAGGGGCCGCGACCGCATTCGGCCCACATGGTAAGCAGCACAGATGGTGGAACGAGTTGGAAAACACCGGTTCGCCTACCTTTTGACAATATGATTTTTGGCCCGGGGCATGGAATCCAGAAGCAGGTGGCGCCGGCGGCAGGCCGGTTGGTTATCCCTGGAAACCTCGGCAGCACCACCTCTTTTGTGATCTACAGCGATGACCACGGTGGCAGTTGGCAAGCGGGTGAGCCCCTGGGCGCGGGCAATGAAAATGAAATTGCCGAGTTGTCCGATGGACGGCTCTATATGGCCACTCGTCATATCGCACCGGTGGGTAGGCCGCCTGAACCTAATGGCCGGCTGCATGCCCATTCGGAAGATGGAGGGGTAAGCTGGAGTTCGCCGCAGGTGGACGAGGCATTGCCTACGCCGATTTGCCAGGCGTCGGTACTGCGTTACAACGAGGTGGGCGGCTTACTGTTTTCCAATCCGGCCGACCCGCGTGCCAGAGTGCAGATGACGGTACGGGCCAGCAGCGATGACGGCAAGAATTGGGATCGTTCCTTTGTGGTCTATCCCGGTCCAGCCGGTTACTCGCAACTCGGGAAGCTGTCCGGGGGTGAAGTCGCGCTGCTCTATGAGCGTGGCGATATGTCTTACTCGGAGATGATCAGTTTTGCGCTCATAGGCGCAGACTCCAAACTGCTGGTTCCTTAGTGACGAGGTATATTAATTTGCACGGTGGTTCTCGGAGAATCGAATCACAATTTCGCCTATCGCAAGGGTGGTGATCACACCGATGAAAACAGGCCACTGTATTCCCTCGCCTGGGGTATAGATAAAGAGCACAATCGCCAGCGCCAGTACTGCGAAGCAGGTCCATGCAAACAGCTTGGCAATAGCCGTCCCGCCTGGAACCCGGTAGGGCCTGGGGTGGTCGGGATCATTTTTTCTGGCGCGCAGAAAGGCCATGAACATGCCCTGGTAGGGCAGTAGGAAGATGACCGCGCTGAAGGCGAACAGCGACCAGAAGAGGTCCTCGTTGGAGCCCGCCAGAAAGCCGTACAGTACTAGAATGAGGGTACTGACCAGTCCCATAAGGATGGCCGCTCCCAGGGGCGTGCCCAGTTTTTTGCTCTCTATGGCGAAGATGCGTGGTAGTTCGCCTTCCAGTGCTGCTTCCGCAGCCGCTCGATTACACCCCAGTGCCCAGGTTACGCCATTTGAGAAAAAGGTATACAGAGCACCAACGCCCAGAATCATGGTGAAGGCCCTGCCGGCGGCGCTATCACCAAAGAACAGATGAAAGGTGTCTATCAAGCCCTCTACCAGATTGATATCGCCGGCGGGAATGGCAGCCAGTACGGCGACAGTACCCAGTATGTAAAGCGTGATGATGATTGAGCCGGAGATAAAAATTGACCGGGGAACATCCCGTGCGGGGTCGTTCATCTCTTCACTGCTGGCACTGACCAGCTCAAAGCCCAGCATGCCGTAGATAATGGCGGGAATGTATTGCAGGCCGCTGCCCCAATCCGGCTTGAGGCTTTCAAGCGTTAAGGGGTTGGCCATGCCGTGGTCCTGTGTATAGAGCAGGGCGCCGACAATGATTGCGAGAAAGATGAGAATTTTCAGTATGGCGCCGATGTTTGGGATCCATTTACCGATATCCAGAGCGACGATATTCACTGCCACCGCTAGCCAGGTAAGTATTACGCCGATGGCAATCTGCCAGCCTAGCGAGAGATCAGGCGCGAACATCTGTTTGAACACGCCGGCAAATAAAATGAAGATCGCCGGCATCCACACGGCCGTGTTAACCCAGTAAGCCCAGGTGGCCCGTGAAGCCCAGCGGCCGCCGAAGCCATCGCGAATCCAGGCGTAAATCCCACCCTGCTCTGGGTACGCGCAGCCCATTTCGGCGCAGATGAGAGCAAAGGGTATAAAGAAAATCACACCGAGAAACAGCCACCAGAATATGCTGGATGCGCCAACGGATGCGGCGGCAGTCAGTGTATCCAGCAGGAGTATGGCCGACACGGTGAACAGCACCATATCCCGCTGTTTCAGGGTCTTGCTGTGAGTTACCTGCTCATTCATTATTATTTCCACTTCCCGTTCACAGCATTCGGTCACATGTGGGTCTTTCAGCCTGAGGGTGGCTCAGGGTTAACTCACTCCGTAATGTGCCGCCGTGGCATCCAGGGCCTCGGCGAACTTATCGGCTAGCGTATCAATTTCCTCGACACTGCACACCAGTGGTGGCGCCATAATCATGGCGTCTCCGGTCGCCCTGACCATGAGCCCGTTTGCGACTGCAGTATCCCTGCAAAACTCGGCGGCTGCAGAATCAGGTGCCAGCCGTTCGCGACTGCCCTTGTCCTTCACCAGTTCGACAGCGGCAAACATACCCTGGCCGCGGACTTCTCCTACGATGGGATGGTCCTGCAGTGCTGCCAGACGATTTTGCAGATGAGGTCCAATCGTCGACTGCGCTGTTTCAATGATGTTACCACTTGTTAGAATCTCCAGTGTGGCGATACCCGCTGCACAAGCGACCGGGTGACCGGAGTAGGTCAGTCCGTGGTTAAAG
>JBALWA010000143.1:0-2741 GCA_036960305.1 Halioglobus sp.
ACTGTTGGAGTCAGTAAGCCTTGAGGAAGAGCGGTCAATGGCTTCAGTGGTTCATCGCATCATAAAGGCGCATTTTGGGGATAGAAACTAGTGTAGTGTATTAAATTGATTGTTGATTTGATAATGCATGCCTTGCGCGACCCACTTTCTCCAAAATCTCTGCCGCGGACTTTGTCCAAACAAATGGCTTTGTATCTTCATTGTGCCTCTCAATAAAATCCATGATGGTTTCTTCCAGCTCTTGTACCGATGTGAATACGCCACGGCGCAACTGCCTTTCTGTCAACAAACCAAAAAATCTCTCTACCAGATTGAGCCACGATGAACTTGTTGGAATAAAGTGTAAGTGAACCTGTGGGTGGCGAATTACTAATTCATACTCTGAATCAAGGAGTTACGTGATCGAGCCAGTTCGGCAAAGGTTCGAAGTTCGGTTTCAAAAACCCGTTACCCCTCTTCAACTTACGACCACTCAATTCGGTATTATCGCCACCCCGGCCCGGCATAAGCTCGGTCGCGACCACCCTGAAAATCATGTAGCCAGCCTCCAGTAGTCCCCTCCTACTGAAGGAGTAAACTGGGTGTCCACCACGACCCACAGCTACTAAAGGAGGCTGTTATGGCACTTTACTGCGCTATTGATCTTCACTCAACCAACAACGTCCCCGTCGTTATTGATGAAAACGACAAGATTCTCTTTCAAAAACGGTTACCCAATAATCTGACAACAGTGCACGCCGCTCTTGCGTCCTACCAGTCTGAGCTTCATGGTGCATATTCCGGCCCATCTTGATCACCCATTCCGGTTTTAGTTGATCACCTATTCTGGTTTTATCTGATCACTCGTTCTGGTTTTATTTGATCACTTTTTTCTGGATTTCCAGAATCAGTGATCAAGTTCCAGAATGCATGATCAACCATTTCCAGAATTCTCTGTAACGTATTGATTTTATGGCCATTCTGGCTACGCTATCGCATTTTTACCCGCGGGAGCGTAGCCAGTGAAGTCCAAGAGGATATCAATGCGAAAAATCAAAGACGTACTACGACTACATCACGACGCGGGCCTCAGTCGCCGGGGCATAGCCCAGGCGCTGAATGTGAGTTACGGCAGCGTGGTCAATTATCTCAATCGCGCCAGACAGGCCGGGCTCACCTGGCCACTTCCAGACGACATGGACGAACGAACCCTGGGCCGTCTGCTGTTTCCAAGTCAGCCGGCGACTGGCCAGCGGCGGTTTACTGAGCCCGACTTCCCTGCGGTACACCAGGAACTCAAGCGCAAGGGCGTCACCAAGCAATTAGGTATCGACAACTTAACTTTTGAGACCAGAGTGATATAGCCTGATAGTCTCAAGCAACCGCCTTATTCCATTCGCTAAACGCACTGATCCTGAGATCACGGTAATGCCGGGCACCGACTTTATGCCTACCCAAGTTAAACAGATTGGACACAGCAGCATGAACACCAAGGAATCGCTGCGCCTGCCCCACAGACTTAAACCTCCGCATCCCTCGCTCCCTTACCCTTGTCGCCTCATGAGATTGCTCAGCCCGATTATTCCCATACTGTTTAGTACTGTGGATCGTCTCAGGTATCAGCTCTCGGTGAGCGACCCCATAGCTGCGCAATTTATCAGTCACGATCTTTCTGGGTTCCCTACCATGTGATCTGAGTAAACGCTTGAAGAACCGCTTAGCCGCAGCCCCATCCCTCCTAGCTTGAAGATACACATCAACAACTTCCCCATCCTGGTCAACGGCTCTCCAAAGGTAATGCTGCTTGCCATTAATCTTTACGAATACTTCATCAATGTAGAAGGTATCGCCATAGCCTCGGTGCTTTCGTTTCAACCGGCGGGTATAAATGGCGCCGAATTTGATGCACCAAAGGCGGATGGCTTCGCGGCTGACAGTAATGGCCCGCTCAGCGAGGAGATCTTCGATATCGCGGTGACTCAGGTTGAATCGGTAGTAGAGCCAGACGGCGTACGAAATGATATCTGGAGGGAATCTATGGCGCTTATATGTATTCATGAGCCAATTCTAGCAATTTTGACCCATTAACTTGGCAGTACCATTTGGAGGATTTGACAGATTCGCATTAGTTACTATTCCTATTTGAAGAACCCCTGCGGGTGCTAACAAGTTAAAAATCAGGTACAAAGCAATTCCCATCTCTTTGCTTTAGGCAACCGCCCTGCTCCATTCAGTGAACGCACTTATCCTGAGATCACGGTAATGCTGCACACCGACCTTGTGCCTCCCAAAGTTGAATAGATTTGATAAATCCGCATAGGCACCCAACAATTTTTATTAGCCTCTTACGTCAGCTTTAGACTGCATACGTACTGCAAATAGGTATACCACCGACAGAGTTATTACAACACAATCCATTGCTATTGCGGGTGCGGCTTTACCTAGAAATTCCTGTCCGTATAACAATACTAGTGACACGAATACAACTTTGCTAAATGCAGCTACAGAGACTGAAAATACACGATTCTTTTGGCTAAAAAAGCCATAAATCAGAATTGCTCCTATAAGCCCCACCAACGCACACCAACTTCGAATAACGATGTTTTCAAGCGTCCCGTTGAATGAAGCGCCGAACATTGATTCGAGTGCTGCTTGTGGAGCGAACAACCCATAGAACATTGTGAATGTCAGCACCCCTGATACCAACATTAGCCATTTTATATTTTTGATTATGAAATTCAATTTTTCTAGCTTCCTATTGG
>JBALWA010000144.1:0-2718 GCA_036960305.1 Halioglobus sp.
CAGTACTTTCTGGCGCAAACGCGAGCGGGCGGTGAGCAAGTTTTTCATTTCCGGAAGAAAACCGGCGACAAGGTAAACCACCGCGTGGTCCAGTAGTTCCTGTACCATTACATAGGGCTCTTCCAGGCCGGACTCTTCTGCCGCTGCCATCAATAATGCTTCGATGCGCGTATAGGGGATGTCATAACCCAGGGATATCTCCGCGGAGATTATCGTGCCCTCGCGGTGGAGTACAGTGATCGGGTTGTTGACCAGTAACAGGTTGGGCAGGGTGGTGAGATCTCTGGACTCGGTCTGCATTTGCGTGTGCACCAGGGAACGTTTGGTGACGCGGCCAAACTGCTCGCCAACGCGTAAGAAGTCGCCTGGGCGAAACGGCTGTGTCGCCTGCAGCAACACACCCGCCATGGCATTGGCTACAAAGGTAGTGGATGAGATCGCAATAACCGCTGTTAATACCACGCCCAGAAGGCTGAGGACTTGCCCCTGGGTTTGATCAGTCAGCGGTAGCGCGACGATGGCGGTAATAGTGGCAAATACAATGATTAAAAGGTTTAACAGCTGGTAGCCCAGATTGGCCGTGGTGATACTGAAACGTTTGGCAGCCCAGTTGGCGGCGAACAGTAAAAGGGCCATCCCCGCCAGCGTGGAGAAGAACGGCCAGAAGACCACTAGCAGTTTCTGCATAAACTCCATATGTTTTTATCCCTTTTTGATCTATGTCAGCCAGCATAGCAGTTTAGCCTGAAGTTTCCGAACCCGCAGGCCTGGCCTTGCCGGTGAACGTTGCTGCGAAATAAGTCCGAGGGTGCTGTCCTCAAAAGATTGTTTTCTGTCCTGATCACACCTTCTTTTGTGACAGCACTTGGGTAAACTACCGCACAGATAACACTTCAAATAGAGGAGATAGGACATGCTAGCCGGACAAATGATGAACCTGCCGTTGACGATTACCACCATCATGGACTTTGCCGAGCAGGTACACGGTGATTCCGAAATCGTTTCAGTGACCGCTGATAATCCCGCGCACCGCTATACCTATGCAGATGCCTTTCGCCGTACCCGCCAATTGGCTAATGCTTTAGATGCAGCGGGAATGGAAGAGGGTGACCGTATCGCTACCCTGGCCTGGAACGATTATCGCCACTTCGAGCTGTACTACGGTATTTCCTGCTCAGGCGCTGTCTGCCACACTATTAACCCCAGATTGTTTCCCGAGCAGGTGGACTACATTGTCAATCATGCCCAGGACAAACTGATTTTTACCGATCCGGCGTTTCTGCCTTTGTTGGAGGGGCTACAGGACAGGCTGGTCAGTGTGGAAAAGTACATCGTGTTGACTGACGCTGCGAATATGCCGGCAACCAGTCTCAAAGGCGCCCAGGACTACGAGAGCTTCATCGCGGGCCAGTCCGAGGAATACCATTGGCCTGAGTTGGATGAAAATGCCGCCAGCGCGCTGTGTTATACATCGGGCACCACCGGTAATCCGAAGGGTGTGCTGTACAGCCATCGTTCCACCGTGTTGCATTCCTACGGCGCCGCTCTGCCCGATACGATGGCCTTGTCGGTGAACGATACCCTGTTACCGATTGTCCCTATGTTTCATGTGAACGCCTGGAGTATTCCCTATGCAGCGGCCATGATCGGTTGCAAGCTGGTCATGCCGGGTTCGAAAATGGGGGATGGAGAAACCCTGCAGGGTTTGATTGAGCGGGAAGGCGTGACCATGTCAGCGGGCGTACCCACTGTT
The DNA here is from genome assembly GCA_036960305.1 of Halioglobus sp. GTDB lineage: Bacteria > Pseudomonadota > Gammaproteobacteria > Pseudomonadales > Halieaceae > JBALVT01. Next base: position 1,754 of record JBALWA010000144.1, read on the forward strand.
TGGTTGGCACTGCTGGCTTACCTTCGAGAATCGGGTAAATCGGTAGAGAGCCTGCAGCGGGTTGTAGTCGGGGGCGCAGCCTGCCCGCTGTCCATCATGGAAGAATTTCAGGAGCGGCATGGGGTGTATACCCATCACGCCTGGGGCATGACGGAAACGGGCCCACTGGGTGTGTTAAACACCCTTAAGCCGGGTATGGCGGACCTACCCAAGGCGGAACTGGACGCTATTAAACTCAAGCAGGGCCGACCCGTCTTCGGTGTGGATGTGCGTATTGTCGATGATGAGGGCAAGGTACAGCCCTGGGATGGCGAAGCCGTGGGCGAGGTGCGCGTCAAGGGCAACTGGATTTGCAGTGGCTACTTTGGTATCGACGCCCCGGACTCCCATGACGAGAATGGCTATTTTGGCACCGGCGATGTTGCCTGTATGGACCCTGACGGCTATATGAAAATTACCGATCGCACCAAGGACGTAATCAAGTCAGGCGGTGAGTGGATCAGTTCCATTGACCTGGAAAACGCCGCTGTGGGTCACCCGGCGGTCGCTGAGGCCGCGGTGATTGGTGTGCCACATCCGAAATGGACCGAGCGCCCCCTGCTGGTGGTCGTGAAGGCGCCGGGTACTGATGTGGCCAAAGAGGAAATTCTTGCCTATCTCGAGGGCAAAGTGGCGAAGTGGTGGATTCCGGAAGATGCGGTTTTCGTCGAAGAATTGCCCCACACCGCCACGGGAAAAATCAGTAAAAAGGATCTAAGGGTACAGCTTAAGGACTATCAACACTCCTGACTGACTGACGTCGATAGTGGGCTGGGGGAACACCTTCCCAGCGCTTGAATGCGCGGCGAAAGTTGGTGGTTTCAGTAAAGCCTACCAGTTGCGCTATCGCATCGAGGCTGAGGCTGGAGCGTTTCAGATAGTGTCTGGACAGGTCCTGACGCAGTTGGTCGACAATGATCTGGAAG
>JBALWA010000145.1:0-2670 GCA_036960305.1 Halioglobus sp.
TCCTCTAAAAGCGAACAGTGCTAATAGCATTGCCCCGAAAACCATGTCCGATGCGTTTCTACCCCCTTCGAGTAAACTTGTCGGTACCCTCAACTGGCAGCCGCCTCTAAACCGGTAGCAATACATTCAGATGCCTATAGCTTTTAAATAACGGCACACGCAGGTCCAGTTCTGCTAGGCTAATGGATGTCATGTCGGAATCTTTTATTAGGAGAGCATATGTCTAGCGCTGATATCGGGCTGATTGGCCTTGCGGTAATGGGGCAGAATCTGGTGATGAACATGAACGATCATGGTTTCACCGTTGCGGTATATAATCGAACTACATCTAAAATGGACGAATTTCTCGCCTCATCTGCCAAAGGAACCCAGGTGTTGGGCACTCACTCCATCGAGGATCTCGTGAGTTCGCTCAAGGCGCCGCGACGCATCATGCTAATGGTGAAAGCGGGTGAGGTAGTCGATCAGTATATTGCCAGCTTACTGCCTTACCTTAGCGAGGGTGACATCATCATTGACGGGGGCAATTCCCTTTATTCTGATACTGAACGACGGGTGCGGAATCTGGCGGAACGTGGCGTTCAGTTTGTCGGCACAGGCGTTTCCGGAGGAGAGGAAGGTGCTCGTCATGGACCTTCCATCATGCCCGGCGGCAATGCAGCGGCGTGGCCGGCAGTCAAGCCAATACTGCAAGCGATATCGGCCAAAGTGGGCGAAGACGAGCCCTGCTGTGATTGGGTGGGCAATGGCGGTGCAGGCCACTATGTAAAAATGGTCCACAATGGCATCGAGTATGGTGATATGCAGCTTATTTGTGAGGCTTACCATCTGCTATTGTCCGCTGGCTTCAGTTATCCCGAGATGCAGCAGGCTTTTTCCCGTTGGAATGAGGGCGTATTGAACAGCTACCTGGTGGAAATTACTGCGGATATTCTCGGTTACGTTGATACCGATGGTAGCTATCTTCTTGAGAATATTCTCGACGCGGCGGGTCAAAAGGGAACGGGGAAGTGGGCAGCCGTGAGCGCACTGGAACAGGGAATGCCTTTAACACTTATAACAGAGTCAGTGTACAGTCGTTGCATCTCTGCGCTAAATGGGCAAAGGATGGCGGCCTCGGTGGCGTTGAAGGGGCCGAAAGATCGGTATTCTGGCGACAAGGGAGTGCTGGTAGATGAGCTTGAGCAAGCACTATACGCCTCCAAGATCGTATCCTATACTCAGGGCTTCATGTTGCTTAATGAAGCATCAAAAACTAATGATTGGGATCTGGATTTCCAGGCGATTGCACTCATGTGGCGAGGAGGATGTATCATCCGTTCAGTGTTTTTAGAGGATATTGCAGCGGCCTACAAAAGCAATCAGGGGCTGGAAAACATATTGCTGGACAAATTCTTCAGTCAAGCGATGGCTGACGCGCAGGACTCTTGGCGCAAAACGATTGTATCAGCGGTTCTTGCAGGTGTTCCAGCGCCGTGTTTGGCTGCGGGGCTGGCATTCTACGACAGCTATCGTAGCGCCCGCCTACCTGCGAACCTGATCCAGGCTCAGCGCGACTTCTTTGGAGCACATACTTACGAGCGCATTGATCAGCCACGTGGTAGGTTTTTCCATACTGATTGGACTGGTCGTGGCGGCGATATTGCCTCGACACAATATGAGGTGTAGAGGGTATCGAAAAGTTAACATTTTCAGGCTGCGTTTATCTGGCCTGAATTTTCAAGCTACTGCCCTACCCCACTCTTCAAACGCACTTGTCCTAAGATTCCGATAGTGTTCCGCCCTAACCAGGTGCATACCCAGATTGGCTCAGCGCGCGGTTTTGACAAATTAACTTCTTGGGTTCACAGAAGTCTGGCCTCTGCCATCAAGCAACCGCCCTATTCCAATCAGCGAACGCACTCAAGTGTCTACCCAGACTGAACAGATTATGGACCGCTGCATAAGCACCCTATCCCCAACCGACGCCGAATACATCAGCTTCGTCGGGTTGACCTGGTGTTTCTACCCCGGGGTAGGCCCACTTTTCGCACCAGATCGAGCAACATATCTGCCCGTGGATTTTTTGGAGTTTCTATAATGGCCTGGGTTTTAGGGGTTTACTCGGGGTTTCTATCGGAAGAACCCCGTGCCCGAAACCCTTACAGGACAAGGGCTACAAGTCACCGACGGGGTATTCGGGGTTCTATTTCAACTACTGGGAAATTTTTTGAAAAATGACTTTCAAGGTCAGATGGACAATCAAGGATGCAGTAAATATTTATTCAGCGACCGAAAACAACCATAGAATCCCCCAAAACCCCCTTTAGTCTTTGTAACTCATTCATTCAGCAAGGGCCATCGAGACAGCCCTGGCTAGAATATTTCTGTGGCAGCTACCAAGGATTGCTGATGGTTTCGGGTGGGAAGCGGTGGCACTTGTATGTATTCATCCGCCGATTCTACCAATTTCGGGCAGTTTATTTGGCAATAACGTATTCAGATATGGGAATGGAGGATGAGACTCCGGATGGTGTTATGCACAGTGCCTGTGACCTGGAGTTGCCAGATGCGGGCCCACTCGGGCCGGAATAGTGAGACTCCTGTGGAATCAAACTGTAAAAAGGTCGTCGATATCAATCAATACGGTTCTGACAAGTTAATTTCCCTGGATCTGGAATAGAGCACCTC
>JBALWA010000146.1:0-2524 GCA_036960305.1 Halioglobus sp.
GTAGTGCTTCCAGAGCCAGATTGTTGTCTCCGTCTTGTAACAACTCGCCCCAGCACTGGGATGCCTCCCCAAATTGTGTCGACCGTGAGAGCGCCCGAGCCTTGAGCAGCAACAGTGTTTGCCTATCGGCACCATCGGCCAGTAATTGTTCAATTGCTTCAAGGGTCTGCGCCGGATCACCGGTTGGGGAACCTTCCAGTCTCCGCCACAGTCGACGACGTCGATTATCCGATAGAGCGATGGCCATCAGGAAAAAAGGCCCCCGAGGGGGCCAATGTAGGGAAAGTTCAAACTCTGTCTCTCTCTAGAACCAGTTATAAGAAACACTGAGGCCATAGGTCGCGCCCATGCCCGCATACCGGGAGAAGACATCATTGCCGAGCGTATTTGAGACATAGTAGTACTCGTCGGTGATGTTCTTGCCCCATGCCGCGACCTCCCAGGCGCCGTCTACCGACTGCAGGGCGAGTCGTGCGTTCACGAGATTGTAGCTGTCTACCGCGTCGGTGTCGTTGTTGGACAAGTAGGAGAAGTACGAATCGGTATACATGTAGTCCGCCTGGATTCGTAGGTTCATGCCGTCAGAGACCGGCCACTGGTAGGCTACTAACGCGTTGTACTGGGCTTCTGCGGAGTTCGGCAGTTCATTTCCGGATAAGTCCAAATTCTCTTCGAATGTATTGAAATCGAAGCCATTATCGAACTTCTTGACCTCGGTATCCAACCAGGTGCCCGCCAGTTTAACGTCCAGACCGGTGATGGGGCGCCAGACCATTTCCATCTCCAGGCCGGTGACTTCCGCTTCAGGTACGTTCTTGATCTTGGTCAGAAAGCCAAACACCTCATCGGCGGTAGCGTCGGTGACCTGCTTGTCCGTGTAGTCGTAGTAGAAAGCAGAACCATTAAGCTGCATGGACCCTTCCAGCAGTGTGGCTTTGAACCCCAACTCATAGGCGAGTAGTTCTTCTTCGTCATAGGGCGCATAGGTGGCACGTCCGGATGAGGGTTGGCCATTGAAACCGCCGGACTTGAATCCAGTGCTCACGCTGCTGTATACCAGCCAGTCGTCATTCGGCAACCAATCGAGACCAATTTTACCGGTGACTTTCTCAACTTCAATCGAATCTGAATAAATTCCGTTGTCGAAACCGACGCCGTTGAACTCACCCAAAGTGGCACAATCACCGGTAGCGAACGCACCACCATCACTGTCCGTCAGGCCAAAAGCGTTGTACAGGCCGGAAAGAGATCCATCGGCGTCATAAGTACAGATTTCGATATCCCGCTCTTCCTCGGTATAGCGCAGTCCGCCTGTCAGGCGCCATTGCTCTGAGAACTGGTATTCAGCATGACCATACACCGCTGCGATATCTGTTTCCTGGGTGTAAATTGTCTGTGCCTGATTAGCGCCTGCAGAGTTACTGGCATCTTCAAACAGGAATGTCAGATCATCGTCCACTTCATCAGATGCGAAGTAGGCGCCGGCAATCCAACTGAGTGCCCCGCTGGCATTTGAAGTGAGCCGCAACTCCTGGGAAAAGCTGTCAATTTCGGTCTCCATGATATTGAAAGAGCGATCATCGAGAACACCATCCCAGTCCCCTGTTTCCTCCCGCTCGAACTTGTCGCCCGCAGTGATCGACGTAAGGGTGAAATACTGGGTATCCCAGGTCAGGGTCAGTGACGCACCGCTTGTTGTGTTATCCCGCCCCGGCGTTCTCCCGGGATTCCATAGCGCGGCGTTATTGTCATCCAGATCTTGCACTACACGCGGCTCACCACCTTTGGCAAAGGCCCAGGGGTCATCGTAATAATAGGGATAGGCGCTAGCATCGGTACTGGGCGAGGCCAGGAAAGACTGCGGCACCGGGTTCTCGGATTCATCCTTGCTGCCATGAAACTTAAACATTGCGTCCAGGTTTTCGGTAATATTCCAGTCAAGCAAGAAGCGATAACCCAGCGAGTCTATCTTACCCAACTCCTCGCCCGTAACTTCATTTTCCTGCCAGCCATCCTGCCCGGTGGAATCGATGGCGACACGGGCGCGTACCTTGTCACTGAATGGCCCGGAGGCGAATGCGGTGATGCGCTGGTAGTCATAGCGGCCGTACTCAGCGGTCACCCCAGCCTCAAAGCTGTCAGTGGGCTTGTTGCTGATGAAGTTGATGGCACCACCGGTATTGTTACGACCGTAGAGATCACCCTGTGGCCCTTTCAATACTTCGATGCGTTCCATATCGTACTGAATACCGCGGGTCATCACCGGGTAGGCATAGGCCACTTCATCCAGGTACAGGCCGACGGTACCGTTGCTGTTGGGACTGATATCGTCGAAGCCGATGCCACGAATGGTGTACACCGGAATGCCCGAAGCACCTGCATCTGTCAGATATAGCCCGGGCGTGTGCTTGGCCAGATCGCCAGCGGTGACAATACCCAAATCTTTCATCTGCTCGCCGCTGAAGGCGGAGACGGCAATACCCAGGTCATTCAACGGCTGCGCGCGTTTCTGGGAAGTCACGAT
>JBALWA010000147.1:0-2474 GCA_036960305.1 Halioglobus sp.
CTGAAAAACCGCCCGGACCGACTAGCTGCCTGCCTACAAGCTTTGGCAATCGACATACCCCAGGCGCTGATGCTCGACCGACTAAAGCGGTTAGCGTTACGCTACTAGCCCTGGATTTGCCTGCCGGCACGGCGCTGGGCAACTGCAATCATGAATGTTCACACACTTTTATGCGCATAAAAGTGTCAATAATCTACACTTTATAGCGCATAAAAGTGTGTGTGGTCAGCTCTTGGGCATATACTGCACTCAAAGCCCGATATGTTTATTTGCGCATCGGGTTCAAATATTGGCCTGCTGGCCTCTTTTCCCGTGGGCAAGGTAGAGCTGCTAGAGCTTTATCCGCTAACGTTTGAGGAGTTTTTATGGGCCGCCCAGCAGCCGCTTCTCGTAAAAGCCTTCGATGAACTGAACCTAAGCAAGGTGGCTCATGAAAAGTTGTTTTTCTTTGATATTGGATTGCTCGGACAGCTGTTGGGGTTGAGCTATAACGAACACCGCGAGCAGGGTTTTAGTTACAAGGGCTATATTGCTGAAAACTTTGTTCAAAACGAACTGGTGGCACAACAGAGTGGGCCGACTTATTCATGGGAATACGCCCGGAGTGAAATAGAATTCATATTTAAATCCTCCACGGATGCCCTAATTCCGATTGAAGTGAAAAGCGGAAAGCGTACCCGAGCAAAATCACTGAGTGTGTATGTCCAGCGCTATTCGCCGCAAAAAACCATCAAATTAGTAGGGTCTACCGGATCTGTGGATGATCCAAGGGCTTTAGTTTTGCCGCTGTACTTTGCATCAAAAGTGAGACAGCTGGCCTAGCCCACTAGAAACGACCCCCACCTGCGCGCTGGCCTACCGTTGTGATCGAACATGATGATACTTTTCCCTTGTAAAGCAGCAAAAGTAATGCAAATATAAAAAATGCATTACAAAGAGGGTGTTGGAAATGATTGAGTCGGCGGTAACCGTGAAAGGACAAACAACTCTCCCCAGAACTGTTCGTAAGAGTTTGGGTCTTGAGCCTGGGGACCGTATCCGCTACATCATTTCGGGCAATGAGGTCAGGCTGTTAAAAGCCCGGTCGGTAATGGAGCTCGAGGGTATGCTCAAACGTCCCGGGCAAAAAAGCCTCAGCCTTGAAGAAATGGATCAAGCTATCAAGAAGGGCGCAATTGAGGGCTCCCGATGATAGCCATCGACACGAATGTGCTGGTACGTTACCTCACTGCCGATGACGCGGATCAGCTGGCCAGGGCCAGAGATTTATTTGCCACGTTGTCTGCCGATAGCCCCGGCTTCATATGCAGGGAAGCTTTGTTGGAGCTGGTGTGGGTACTTGGCCATAGCTATGGCTTCGATCGTGGTGAAATATCTGACACCCTCGACGCGCTGTTATCGGCTATCGAGTTCGAAATCGAGGATGCCGATGTGCTCAGCGCTGCTATAGATCCGTATCTTAATGCAAGTGCGGATTTTGCCGATCTGATGATTCGAGGTGCCGCCGTAAAACGGGGTGCCTTGCCGTTGATGACTTTCGATGCCAGGGCGGTACGGCTGGAGGGTGTTGAGTTGGTGGCTATTCGGTAAATAAAGTGAGGCTGCAAGCGCTTGATGCCCCCTTGCCCAATATTCTCTTCCACCTTCAGCTGGGGCGCACCCTATGACTGAACACTGCCTCTACGGGGTCAAGGTCTTCACTGATCAGCCCCTGTTCAACCATACCAACAGTCTTTCCGCGGTGGCCCCGGGAGAGCACGCGCCCCTGCAGCTCAAGCAGAGCACCACTAATACGCTGAAAGAGCTAAACGATAAAACCCCGCTCTATAGCACCCACGGCAGAGAGCTCTGGCTCAAAACAGATCGAACGCTGGCCCTCAGCACCCCCGGCCAACCCTGGCGTATGGAAGTGACGGATGTTGTCAGCTTCAGCTGGACAGGCGGCGAGCCCACCATCAATTACCAGTTGCACGAAAAAGGCACGCCGGAACTGCTCACCTTCTGGTTTGTACACATTTTCCTGCCCCTGCAACTCACCCTGGAGCGCGGATACGACTTCATTCACTGCGCCGCCGTAGAAGTTGACTCTGACCCCATTTTATTTATTGCGCCTTCCACCGGGGGCAAGTCTACGCTGGGTGATTATTTTCTCAAGCAGGGCCACCCCATGCTGTCGGATGACAAGGCCGCCACCTTTTTACACGAGGGCCAATTTTATGCCGCGCCCTCGCACCCGCACCACCGGCCCTTCCGTGAATTCGAGACACTGGGTTACCCGCTGGACAACTTCTCTACCCACGCCAGACCGATTCACGCCTTTTACCTGCTGGAGCCCGGTGAGCCCGACAGCGATATCGCCATTACCGAAGTTACCGGTTTTCGGAAGTTCGAGGAACTGATGCCGAACTACCTCTACAATTTCCGGTTTTTGCGGCAACAGCGCTTAACGTGGCTTGCGCAGTTGGCCGACCAGT
>JBALWA010000148.1:0-2390 GCA_036960305.1 Halioglobus sp.
GTCTCGTCGATATCACCGCCATTGGAGTCGTGGGTGTCGGTAGCGGCGATAATACCCATCTCGAATGGGTTGACGCCAAGGCGTTGCCGCTCTGCGAGACCTTCTGTAAGCGCGTAGCGCACGAAACTGCGCCGAGAGACACAGCCCGTCATGGCCATGCCGCGCTCACCGACCTCGTCTTTACAATCTTCCAGTATTTCGGATTTTCGCCGCACCTTCTCGAATTCGCAGAATTCATCCGGGGCGCCGCCCACGCCGTACAGTCCATTGCGGCACTCGGAATCGCCCTTGCTCTGGTAGATCTCCGCCAGGCGTTCGGTACGGGCTCGCAGCGCTGCTATGTCAGCTTCTTCCTCGACAGATTTGGCGCCGGTGTAGAGGGGTGTGAACATCTCCCCGGCAGAGAGGTTACTGTTGTGGGGGATGGCCAGCACTTCGCAGTCGTTGTCGGCGCTGTTACAGGTCCGATCCAGGTAACGCCACAGGTCCAAAGGGCGTTTCGCCAGGCGCGCACTGACCGGCAAGTTGAGCACGGTCGCGTTGCGAAACAGTACGTTGCGATGCATGTTGTTCCCGGCACCCTCGGTGGTCAGTGAGTATTCATACCCAACCAGGGAACTGAACTCGCAGTTTTCCGAGCGGTCGTAGTTGTCCTCTGCAGCGCGTTGGATACGCTCCCATACTGGCTGGGACTGCAGGGTGCAGGTGGGGTCTCCGTGGCATATATTTTCAACATAGACAGCGGTAGGGCCCACGCCACCTGACGAAAATATCCGCCCCAGTATGGACAGTGAATCCGGAAGTAGACTTGCCCACCAGACCTCGCCTCGCATTGTACGACAAACTTTGTGATCGTAGTCGGCCGCTTGTGGGTCGGTACATATTCCGATCTGGGCGAACTGTTCTGAGTGGTCGGTGACGGCGGCAAAATCCAGCGGGCGTTCTAACTGTAGACGAAGTTCTTCGGCCCCGGAAAATATAGCTTCACCCCGAGCGAAGGCAAAGGCGTTTTCCGGTCCGTTGTTATTGCCGAGCACCCAGGCATCGAAGGATAGACTGGTGTGTATGTGCAGCGCGCCAAATAAAGCCTGGTTGTCCGGGTTGTTGTCGAGACAGGGTTGGCGGGTATCGGAATGAACAAACTCGGGTGTCTGCGCAAAAATTTCTGGCGCAGGGGCGGTGCCACTGCTGGCGGGTTTATCCCCACCACAACCGGCTAGAATCGTGCAAAGAACAGCCAGCCCATATAACCCAAATGGCTTTATCATAGAGGAATCGCAATTTATAAGTGAAGTGGCACCATGCTATGTCTCTGAATCCCGCGTGTATAGCCGCTTGTCCTTATAACACCTATAAGAAAATACCCCAGTTTCCTGGACTGCGGAACACTGTCGACAGTGTTTAATGCTTGTGTAGCTTAAGAGGGATCAACAACAAAACCCCCAGTAGCATCGCACCGGCATAGACCAGTAGTCCCAGGGTAAAGCTACCGCTGATGTCATACAGGCGTCCTACCAGCGCATAGCTTGGCATGACGCATACAGTCAGTAGTGGGCCCATGAGGCCCATGGCTCGTCCGTAACTGAGTAAGCCGAAAACCCGGACCATCATTGCAGCCCAAACAGGTAGCATTCCGCCAGCTGCCAACCCCATGGCACTGGCGGCTACAAATAGCAGTGTAACGCCTGGCTCCAGCGCTAAAATGATAAACCCCAGAATCACCAGACCTTGTGCTGCCCAGAGGCCGGCTTTTAGACTGAACTTGTCTGCGGCAGCGCCAAACAGCAGTTTGCCAATGAATCCGGTGATGGCGATGGTCATAATAAGCTTGGAGGCAAGGTCTTCAGAGTGGCCGAGATTAATGGCATAAGGCGTTAGGTTGGAGAGAATTGCGCCGTAGGCTCCAAACAGGATGCCGAGGCTGAGCCCAAGGTACCAGTATCCCGGGGTGCGCAGAATGTCCTTCAGCGACATGGATAATTCCGCTGTCGCATCCGCTGCGCCAGTAGTGCCATCAGCTTCCGCTGTCATTCCGACGTCGGAGGGTTTGCCCCGCACAGTGAGGAGGATGACAGGCAACATCAGAATCAATGACCAGAGAGCTAGCTGCTCCAGCGAGCCGCGCCAACCATACTCGCCCAGCCATCTGCTCACCAGAACAGGAATGACGATGCCACCGACAGAAGTGCCCAGGGCAGCGACACCCAGAGCTCGCCCCCGGCTGACGGTAAACCAGCGGGAAACAACAGCTGTTGCAGACATTGAGCCGGCCAGGGCGTTGGTCAGGGCCATGGTCAGTCCGAATAGCACAATGTACTGGGTTATTGATTGGCTCTGGGCCACTCCCCATAGACCCGCACTGAATATCACCGCACCTGCGGCCATTAGCC
>JBALWA010000149.1:0-2373 GCA_036960305.1 Halioglobus sp.
GATAGCCAGTCTGACAGACCCTATGAGCATCCGGCATATGACGCTGAAAGTTTCGGCACTACAACGGGTCATTTGCTGGAGCTTGGAAAAGGTTTAGAGGACAACGCGGGGGCGGCAGGCTCAAGGGAGGAAGTCGATCCAATTAAGCAACTACTGGTCGCGGCTTATGGTTTTGGTACGCTGCCTGAGCGTGAGTCCCTACTCCTGACTGTAAACCCGGATTTGCCACACACGGGCGCCTACGTGCTGACAGTTAAAGATGTCCCTGTAGATGGTTTTTGGTCTCTGGCACTGTACAACAAAGAGGGCTATTTTGAGAAGAATGACCATGAATCCTACGGTGTGTCGGATCAATCCGCAGAAAAGAATGCCGATGGATCGATCACGATACATTTCGGCGGAGACCCTCGAAGTATCAACTACATTCCCCTGACAGATGGTTGGAACTATGTGGTCAGGTTGTATCGACCACGAGAAGAAATCCTCAGTGGTCATTGGACGTTCCCCGAGGTGAGTGAGCTTGGCCGCCCACGCCTTTGATGTCAATTACCCATCAAGATCAATCGGCGCGTGATGGTCTGCGCACTCATGCGCAGGGCAGTCGGCAGCAAGGAACTATTCGCGATGAAAATCTACACTAAACTCATATTACTTACCCTCACTATTGCCCTTGGGGTAACCATCTGGCTAGTTACATCATGGCAAAACGGTCAGGTCGACAAAATAATTGCAATGATGGACGTCGATAAAAACGGCGTGCTTCAAACCGAAGAAGCCTCGCCATTGATGCGTTTGCGATTCAGCGAGCTCGATAGTGACGGCGACGGTAGTATGGGTCGTAGCGAGATCGCCGCGTATATACGATTTTCCATGTTCAACGTAATACTGCGTAAGTGGCGCGCGCGTGGGCTGCCTGTATATCCCGATAACGTCCAGAGGGAGTCTCTGCAGGCGGCGCTGGACGAAATGGTAGAAGTTCTCGAGTTACCTGGTGCCGTGATGCTAGTGGGCAGAAATGGTGTTGAGCGGATTCGGGTTACGTCTGGTGATTTTGATGCCAATACGGTTGTACCGGTTGCATCAGCGAGCAAATGGGTTAGCTCTGCGGTTTTGATGCGCTTGGTTGAGCTCGGTGTGCTCACCCTGGAGGCGCCGCTGAACAGTTATATTCCCGAATTGGCCGGACACTGGGCGGACACAACACTGCGACAGTTGTTGAGCCACTCGAGCGGAGCCGGCCCGGGCCATGCCATTGAAAATCCTCCAGGCATGTCCTACAGGGAACACTTTGAGCGGCTGATTCAAATACCGGTAAACAATGAACCAGGAGTTGAGTTTTCCTATGGCGGCATTTCAATGCAGATCGCGGGCTACGTTGCGGAGCAGGCATCCGGTAGACGCTGGTCGCAGCTCTTTGATGAGTTGGTCGCAACGCCCTCGGGAATGGCGCAGAGTGCTTACGGCCATCCGTTTTGGCACAGTCCAGGCACCGAGATTCATTCGCCGAATCTTGCAGGTGGTCTGTATGCTTCCGGCCAGGACTATTTCAATTTTCTAACAGCTCTGTCTCTCGATGGAATGGAGCGCCGCTTGCTGGCTGAGGACAGCATTGTGCAAATGGAGAGCGACCAAACTTCCACGTTGGTTCAAAATATGCGTGGACCAATACCGCCAGACTGGTTTTACGGGCTAGGCCTGTGGTGCGAATCTCCGCTTGCGGGGAGCTGCACGCAGGTAAACAGCGCGGGTGCGTTTGGCACATTTCCCTGGATTGATCGAGAATCAGGAACTTATGGCGTGTTGGTAACGTTGGGTTCTATATCGGAGATTCTGCCCTTTGCACTGAATTTGCGTCGCCTGGCGATTGAACTGGAGCGCTAGCGGGTTCACTGCCAAATAAATTCGCCTTAACTGGTAGAATTACCAGATGTGAGACCAAGGGGTCAGACTCCTTGAAACAAGTCCCACTCATCACCCGAACCCTATACGACTGGGTGTACTACTGGAGAGATGGACAATTGGGCAAACTAAGCGCTCAAAAAGTAAAGATGATAACGGAGTCTGGCACTTACGATGATGGAGTGAGATGGCCCCAGACTGAACTACAACACAAACTTGAAAACGTCCTGACATAGAATTTCTCTTATCCTCGGCTCGCTCGGCAGAGAAACTCGCGCTTTCACTCAAATACCTCAGAGAAAAATACGGCGACAAGATAGGAATAGTGAAGCCCCATTGTTACTGCTGGGCTTCTTCTATTCTCCAGATATTCCTCGTAGCTGCTTAGGTAAGAGGGGTTTGTGGGCGCGACAATCAGCTCCTGCATCCGGTTATGTGCTGGCGTGTGCATATCACCCATAACAATCCGCTCGC
>JBALWA010000014.1:0-86057 GCA_036960305.1 Halioglobus sp.
GTGCAGACTTACTGCCTCTTTGACGCCTATCCAGCGTGAATCATGAATCTCGCTGCCATCAATAACGACTTCATCATCGGATGCCACGGGCGCCGCATAAATCCAGGTATAGAAGCGCTTGGGCTCTATCACCGGCGTGGTCCAGTGGCTCAGCTGAATCATATCCTCCAACCGTGGCTGAAGACCGGATTCCTCCAATGCCTCCCTCTCCGCTGCAAATTTGGATGCCTGTTGGAGGTCACCACCTGCTGCTTCCAGGTCTTCGGCATCAATAGCGCCTCCGGGGAATACCCAGAGACCGCCAGCAAATGCCAGGGCCTTGTTACGCCGTAGCAACAGGGTTTGCAGACCCTCTGGACTATCGCGCAAAAGCACAACGGTGCTTGCTGGACGGGGTTCAACTATCGTGGACATATCAACTACTCGTGGAAATTCCTAGTCATCATAGCCCAGCCCGCGGACAAACACACCGCCGGCTCACCATATCGCAACACGCTTCTCCGGCGCGCGATACATCGCATCACCCGACTCAATATTGAACGCTTCATAAAAACCATCGACATTGGACAGCGTGCCATTCACGCGAAAGATTTCTGGGGAATGCACATCCGTCTTGATCATTTGCCTCGCACGCTCTTCACGGGAATGCCCCAGGAACGCCTGGGCAAAACCGATGAAGAAACGCTGCTGGCCCGTATAACCGTCCATGACCGGCGCCGGTTTGCCATCCAGTGACTTGAGATAGGCTTTGTAGGCGATAGAGGCTCCCGCCAGGTCGCCGATATTCTCGCCCTGGGTGTACGCACCATTCACGGCAACGCCGGGAAGAATCTCAAAGGCGTCATATTGCTTGATAAGTTCTTCAGTGCGTGACTTGAACGCAGCCCGATCATCATCGGTCCACCAGTTGTTCAAACGCCCATCACCATCAAACTGTGCACCGCTATCATCGAAGCCGTGTCCTATCTCGTGACCAATGACCGAGCCAATCGCGCCATAGTTGACCGCGTCATCGACGGCCGGATCGAAAAACGGGGCCTGCAGTATTGCTGCGGGGAAATTAATCGAATTCTGCAAGGCGGAGTAGTAGGCATTTACGGTCTGTGGGTTCATGCTCCACTCCCGCTTATCGACCGGCTTACCCAATTTGTCCAGTTGGAAATGCAAGTCCCAGTGACTCACCCCCCGGGCATTGGCGAGAAGATCATCCCCAAGCGCCATGGACGAGTAGTCTTTCCACTTCGCCGGGTAGCCAATATTGGGCGTAAATTTTTCCAATTTCTCCAAAGCGTTGGCCCGGGTTTCTTCACCCATCCAATCGAGCGACTCGATAGACTCCCGGTAGGCGAGCACCAGATTGGCGACCAGTTCATCCATTCGGGTTTTGGCAATTGCTGGAAAATGCTGTTGCACGTATATCTGCCCAACAGATTCACCCACGGCACCGTTCACGAAACTGACTCCTCGCTTCCATCGGGGACGCATTTCCGGCGTGCCCTGCAAGGTCCTTGAGTAGAAATCGAAAGACAGCTCCTGTAAGTCCTGACTCAGATAAGATGCAGAAGAAGAGATCAGCCGTAGCTTCAGGTAATTTTTCCACTCAGGCAGCGAGGTACTTCCCAACACGAGCGCAAAGCCGGCCAGAAATTCCGGCTGGGCCACGCTGATCACCTTGTCTGTAGACAAGCCAAAACCTGAAAAATAATCGTCCCAGGCAACAGTGTCTGGCAGCGCATCCTGGCCGGGGCCATACAGATTGTGCCACAGCGGATAATTACGGTTCTTCTCAGGGGGCCTATGATGGCTGGCCAAAGCACTTTCCAGTGCCCAACTACCATTCACTGCGTCGCCAGCTTCCTGGTCGCTGTAGCCCAGTTTGAGATACAGTTTGAGGGCATAGTCTTTGTAGGCAGCGATGATCGCTTGCCCCTTCTCACTCTCATCCGTATAAAAATCGCTATTGGGTAAACCCAGCCCGGATTGAAACAGGAAGATACGATATCGATCAGGTTCATCGAAGTCGGGCATCACCGATAGCCCCAGAGGATATTTGATACCCGCATCATCCGCATAGGCGAAGAATGAAAGAAGGTCCTTTTTATCGGCGATCGCATCAATCTGAGCGAGCTCCGCCTGCAGGGGCTTTATACCCAGGGCGTTGACCCTGTCTTCATCCATAAAACTGTTGTACAACAGACTTATCCGGCCTTCCGGACTGTCCGGTGATACCGTTTCCTGCGCCGATTCTTCTATGATTTTTCGTACATCGTCATCTGCAGCTTCCCGCAGGCGTTCGAAACTCCCATCCCTGGATTTGTCGTCGGGAATGTCATTCGCCGCCAACCAGCCGCCATTGACGAAGTGAAAAAAGTCATCCTGTGGTCGTACCGCGGTGTCGCGGTTTTCCATCAAGACACCGGAAGTTAGCGGCTTGGGGGGTTCGCTCTCTCCCCCAACACTCGCACAGGCAAGCAACATACTTGCCGCGGCAACCATGAACGCAGAGACGCAAAGGCCTTTATTAACCATGAGATTGTCCTTAATAATGTTGTTGTTGATGTCAGAGAGACTAGCTGCGTCCAGACATCGCCAAATCGTAACCCAACTTTTTAGCAACACCCACCGCGGCATCGACTTCATCGTCCCCACGGGTTGTAACCCAGAGATTGGTGCAGCGTGTGCCCGTGCGACAAAACGCCAGAACAGGCGCCTCGGTATTGTCCAGCAATGAGGCCATGACACCCACATCAGGCCCGGGGAAAGAGGGCGCTGTAACGGGCAGGTAATAGTAGCTGAGCCCAGCCGCTTGTGCTGCCACAGCGATCGCGTCACTCCCGGGTTGCTCCGGGGCTTCGCCATCGGGGCGGTTATTAACCAACACCTTGAAACCCGCCGCCGCTATCGCCGCGACATCGTCCGGGGATATCTGCTCTGACACAGACAGCGTGTCCGTTAACTGCACGATTCTCATTTCTACTTCCTCTCAATACTTCAAAGCGGCCTTTATAGCATGCCGGCGACAATCATTCGCCCTTGAATTGCGGCGACCTTTTCTCCTTGAATGCCCGGGGGCCTTCACGGGCATCCTTGCTCATCATTACATCGCCTGCCTGCCCCATTTCAAACTGAAATGCGTCTGCCCAGGGCATGGTATGAGTTTCCAAGGCAGTACGCTTGATGGCCTGTAATGCCAGCGGTGCTTGCCGGCACACATTGTCAGCATACTGTTCCGCCCTGGCCTGCAACTCAGCCAGTGGCACAAGCTCGGAAACCAGCCCCATGGCCAGGGCATCCTGTGCTGAAATTGGCTCACCCCCCAACAAGATTTTCATAGCATGTGCCCAGGGCAACTGTCGGGCCAGCCTGACCATCGAGCCAGCACCGGGAACAACCCCCACCTTTGGCTCCGGCAGAGCAAACTGCGCGTGATCTGCAGCAATGCGAATATCGGTTGCCTGCAACAGTTCCGTGCCACCCCCCAGGGCCCTGCCATTCACGGCGGCGATCACAGGTTTGTACAGGGGTTCGCCCTTCAACATGATGCGATCGGGCAGCATGGGGTCCGCCAATAAACGCTCCTCTAATGCATTCTCCGGCTGCTTCGCTCCGGTCCACAAGGGGATCACCTGGGACAAATCTCCCCCGCAACAAAAGTCGACCTCGCCTGCGGCCGTCAGCACGGCAACGCGTATATTGTCGTCCGCACGCACCTCATCCCAGGCGTCGGCCAGTTCCACAAACAGCTCACCATTGAGCATGTTTTTTTGCTCTGGCCTGTTCAGGGTCAGCCAGGCCTGATGGCCGCGTTTCTCAAATAAAAGCGCACTCATTGTTCTTCCTCTCCTTATGCGAGGGCTACACCGTACCCGAGTCGTAGCATTCCCCCAAGTCAAAAAAAGGTAAAAGCGAATCAGGTTTATGGGGCTGAACCGAGAGCACCTTCACCGCAGTTGGCCAAGGGAAGAGCAATGGGTGTATAGTTGATATATAACGACAGAAACGATAAGTGAAGTTATGAGCAATTATCTGGTGAGAGCTTCCGCGCTGCAGGGCTACCGCGAAACGGTAACCCAACTGAATGGCAATCCTGAGACGATTCTGGCCAGTGCGGGCTTGACCGGTCTGGATGCCGACCCGGAAGCCTGGATACCCTACAGCGCCTACCTGCAACTGCTGGAGAACTCTGCAAAGATTCTGGACTGCGCGTCCTTCGGACTCCTGCTGTCAAAAAAACAGGATATCAATATTCTGGGCGCAGTGGGCTTTATAATCCAGCAAGCCCCCGATATCCGCACAGCGCTGCGAGAGTTGAGCCAGTACTTTGGTCATCACAATCAGGGGGCAACCGTCACCACCACCGTCGAGGATGGCACCACCCACTGGACTTTCACCAGCAAACCCCAACAGTACGCCCCCATGTACCAGCAGAGCGACCTGGTGGCGGGAATCGCCACCAAAGTCATGCATCTGCTGTATTCACAATGGAAGCCCACTGCTATTTATTTGCCCCACAGTGCACCGGCCAACACACGACCCTATCGCGAGGTGTTTGATTGTCCGATCTACTTTGACTGGGACACCACTATTGTCGCCAGCAAGGCAACCATTCTTGATACGCCCCTGGCTGAAGCGAACCCGCGACTTCACTCGGTTCTGGAGGCCCATTTAGGCGAATTACAACGGACGTTCAGCGACGACTTCAGCGCCAAGGTGAGCTACCTGATAAAGCAGGCGCTGTTGACCGGGGATTGTTCTGTTGACCGCGTGGCAAGTTTCCTCGCCATGAACAAGCGCACCTTGCAACGCAAACTCAGCGCCATTGACACCAGTTACAAGGACCTGCTGGATGAGGTCCGATTTGAGATAGCCTGTAATTATTTGCGTGAGTCGACTGGGCCGCTTACGCTGTTGGCCCACATGCTGTGCTATTCGGAGTTAAGCGTCTTCTCTAATGCTTTCCGCCAGCGCTACGGCATGTCGCCCAGGGAATGGAAAAAGCAAATGTCACAAGCGGTGTAGTCGAGGATTAGGCGATGGCGCCGGATTCCAGCTGGCGCTTAAGCCTGCCCAGAACATAGGAAATAAGCCGCCGCAGAAACCACTGCGTGACCCATCCGGTACCGGGAATCATCGGTCTGAATTGAATCCGCCATTGCGCAAGCGTTGCCTGCCCCATGGGAAGTACCCGGATACTGCCGAGATGGTCTTTAACCGGCGCGCCCTTGCGCAGGCGATAGTCATAGCCTGTGCCGGCATCCCAGCTCACGACTTCTTCCTCTAGCACTGCGCCTAGACCTTTCATCTGCCGCACGGCGCCAATACCGTTTTTGTCTGGTGCACCCTCAGCGATCAGGGTGACATGCTTTTGTGCCCACCATTTCCCCATGGACGCATGATCAGTCAGCGCCTGCCAGACAATCTCCGGCGGAACATTCATGGCAAGCTCCACCGTCAGGTTCCGTAAACCGTCAACCGCAAGGCTGGGCGATGAACGGCGAGCATCAAAGCCCATTTGACCGTCATACCATGGCTGAACCTGCAACAACTCAACACTAAAGCCCTGGTCGTCGTTAACATACACCACGTTCCAGGCCCCCATATTCAAGGGCCGCCAGTTGCCCTTTACGCCGGCGTCCTGACAGCGTTTGTGTACAGCCTTAAACACTTTTTTGGAGCGAAAACCCAGCGCAATATTCAGTAAACCCTGATCACTGATCCGGTAATCTTCTGCCTGGGGCCGACCTACAGGGTCGGTATACTGAGCAAGTTCCACCAGCGCGTCCCCCGCACGCAGCACTTGTCGCCTGGACTGTGCGCCCGCCAAACCCCAGAGAGCTTCATGCTCTGGCAAGTGTAACTCATCCGCAACTTCAACCAAGCCGAGCACATCGCGAAAATAGTTGAGTGAGGCCTCCAGGTCGGGAACGGAAACCGTGACGCCGACAGTCATTACCGGAACACCCGGATTAACGGCAATGCCGCGATCAGCCACAGGATCAGACTCAAACAATTCAAGTAAAACGCCCTCCGGATCCCTGACACAGACCCTGCGCTGACCGACCTCGCCTTGCGGTGCAGTGAGAGGCTCTGAGCCCATCACTTGCAATCGGGCGATGGTTTCGTCGAATTGCTGAACCTGAAGCATCAGGCTGCTGTATCCAATATCGCAAGGCCGCCAATCGTGTGCTAGAAGTCGGGTTCGAGGCTGTTCAAACTGGAATAGCTCCAGCTGAAAAAACTCCTGCCCGTCACCCAACCACCAGCAACTACTGCGAGCTCCCGGCACGCCCTGGACTTTCTCAGCAATATAGCCCTTAAAAGCATTGGTACCCGAACACGGCACAAAGCCGAAAACGCCGGTATACCACGCATGGGTACGCGGCAAGTCCGTAACACTCATGGCGATCTGGCAAAGCGGTAATGAACTCATTCGACTCAGGCCGCCGGTGCTATGACGTCGACCAGGCTCATGATATCCAGCTGATCCGCTTCAGCTTGGGTCACGCCCTCCAGCGCTTTCAGCAGTGGCATGTTCAGCTTGATCACTGTTCCATCTTCCAAAAAGTTATCCAGGTATTGACCGTCTTTGCCATCGAAAACAATAAACAACTCTGCGCCGTTATCACTCCAGGGCGTGTGATCATTACCCTCATCTTCCCAGGCCGTTTCACCCGGACCAAAACTGCCCTCATCGTAGGCCCACTCGCCGCTGATGGTGTAGGCAATTGCACGGCAATAGTGAGTATGGCGTGGCATCTTGCTGCCCGGCTCAAACTTGATCTTAACCACAACACGATCCATTTCCACATCGGCCTTGAGGACTTTAATGAATACGCCCTCAGACCCGGGAAGCGGTATTCCTATCCACTCCTGATTGCCATCGCGGATGATGCTCATTGTTTCTGTGTCCATAACGTTTTCCCCATTTTCATCAAAGGTTGTAGGTACGGTTGATATGCTACGCATTTGAATCTTCGAAAACTTAATATATGACGACACAAAATTGCTAATCGGCGTCAGGGATCGAGACAGCGGCCGTTTATTACTGGCTCTCCATCCGAATTAATAGACGCTGCCGGACGGCGCTGAACACCGACAGGCAGCGAGCGGCTTTCAAGGCCCCGGTGAATACCAGATTGGCGAGGTATACGCTCGCTCCTGCAGGCTGACCGGTGCACCTGCGGGAATCTCTTCACCAAACCGGGCCGCATCATAGGTTGTCCAGCGCGGCGTGGGTATTTCAATGACTCTGGCGTAGTAGAAGGCTTGCCTGGACGGGTCGAACTCAGGGTCTTTCCACACAGCAATCAGTTCTGCGCTACCTATGGTATTCGTCCAGGTAGCATTAGTCGCATCTACGGTGCTGCCAACCGGGGGCAGACTCCCATCGCGGTCCAGTTTGCGTTTGTCGGCATCGCCCCAAACGGTATTATAGACTTTCTCCTGTGCCTTACCGTTGGCATCCAGCCAACCCTTGACGATCTGAATACGATCGAGATTACCACTCTGAGGATCCTTCATCGCCGCGACAAGAAAGGTCGGTGCCCTACCCTCTGCTGTCGTCAGGTCTCCTCCCATCGGCACCCCTTTGCGATAACCCAGGGCAGCGGGTTGACGACTCCTGGCATCCTCCGGTGAGAAATCAAACCCCCCAAAGAAACGCACACGGATACGCGGCCCGGTGGTCGCAAAGGTTTCTTTACGCTGCATGGCGTCAAAGATTTCACCGCGGTTATTTTCATTGGCCCAGACAGCAACAATACCCGACGCGACGGTCTGCCAGCCCAGGCGTGCGATACCCAGGGCAGGGTTTGCCTTTTCAACGCCGGCGGAGCGACCGGGGTGCGGTTCTTTAGGAGCCATCTTCCCGAAGAAGTTGTTTTCTGCATTTGTCGAAAGCGCAGTGTGAGTATCGGTCGAGCCAATCATGCCGAATTTATAGGGATTACTTCCCCCGGACGCCTCCAATTCCAGACCGCGTTTCAAAGCCGATCGAGCATACTCCCCGGGAAGCATCTGCGGTGTTTTGGCCTGACTGACATCAAGGTTGCCAATATCCCAGGTCTCAAAATCGGCGAATTCATCCTCGGGAGAAAGCAGGGGGTGCGCCTCTCCATCGCCCTTGGTTTGGCTTACTTCAACCAGTGGTTCCCAACGGCTGCGGGTTGCGAGGTAATCAGCATCCAGCGGTTTATCTTCGTTGAAATTATCAACCAGGGGAAACATCCAGCCGTTCGACAGGTTGCCGTTGTGGGGAATTGCCAGCATGCTGCCGCCGGTTTCCTGCTCCCAGTTTGCCATCCATTTCCACAGGTCACGGGGATCCGGACTGCCCTTAGGCGGGGTCGTGGTGTAAGGCTCAATCATGTTGGCCTTATCAGCGCCATCGCGCATCAATACCACACGGTGCAGGTTGTTGCCCTTGACCAGCGATGTCCATTCAAAACCTATCAACGCGGTAAACCGACCGGGGTCATTGTAGTCTTCCGCGGCCTGCACGATCGTTTCCCAGGTGGCCTTATAGGCCGGATTCCCCGGCTGGTAATTCAAGGCCTCATTCATTTCCCCCTGGGAAAACCTTCTGATCATTTCGACGGTCGCTTCCCGTGCCGCCTTCCCGCCCTTATTGAATGCGGCATTTAATTCTCGGCCGTAGGGGTCAGCCATGATATTGGGCTTGCCGGAGAGAATATCGAGGATTACGCCCATGCCGTCTGTGTGATCTGCAACCGCGAGAAAGTCATAGGGCTGGGAGATGCGCACCGCTTGCCCAGTGTTGGAAGTGAGCTGCTCACCACGTGCAAAACGGTAGGCATCCCTGGGCATCAGGCGCGTGCCACTGCCCCCGGCATCACCTGAGAGTCCGGTGTGAACATGGACATCCCCAAACAGCACTTTTGACGGGTAGGTTTGATTTGCATAGGGCGAATAAGGCTGGCCCTTGCTTGCACCGGCGGATTCCGCCGCAGCACCAGAACCTAAACTCACAGCACAAAGACAGATCCCACAGAGTAGAGATTTTTTGGTAGTAGCGTCTTCAGGCCTGGTGACAGTAACTCGCTTCATGAGTAACTCCTTTACATGAAATGTTGCGGGAAACGGAATGGACTACTTCTTGTACACCGCTTCCATCATCTGGTCGACCGTAAATGTTCCGGGGCGCTGTCTGGGCGGAAACTGCTGTAGCGAGTGGACGAACTGGCTAACAGTCCCCATGCCCAACATACCCACCGCACCAATTTTTTTATCCCACCAGGCATTGTAACTATTGGAATCCGTGTCGGCGCGTTCAAAGGGGTCCCGACGCAGGTTAAAGACCTTGGGAATACGCAGTATCACAAAAGGATCTCGCCAGACGTCGAATCTGCGTGCACGCTGCTCGGCAAAGACAAACTTCCAGTCGCCCACCCGGGTCGATGTCAACAATCCGTCGTCACTGAAGTAGAAAAACTCGCGGCGCGGTGCTGCCGCCTGATCCCCCTGCAGATACGGCAGGAAATTATACCCATCCAGGTGCACCTTGAAGTTATCGCCACCAACGCGCTTGCCTTTGAGGAGATCTGCCTTGACCTTGCTATCCCCGACGGCGGCCATCAGCGTAGGCACCCAATCCAGGTGGGACATAATCTGGTTACTGATGACACCGGAGCCTATCTGACCAGGCCAACGGACCATGGCCGGTACCCGATAGCCCCCTTCCCAATTGGTATTCTTCTCTCCCCGGTAGGGCGTAATAGCCGCATCGGGCCACTGGTTGAAGTGGGGGCCGTTGTCAGTGGAATAGATCACGATCGTGTTATCCGCTATACCCAGCTCGTCGAGCTTACCCAGGAGCTTGCCCACATGGCCATCGTGCTCGACCATGGCGTCGTTGTAAAAACCCTGGCCACTGGCACCCAGCTGTTCAGGTTTCACGTGGGTGTAGTAGTGCATGCGGGTTGAGTTAAACCAGACAAAGAAGGGTTTATCGTCCTTATGGGCCTTGTCGATAAACTTAAGCGAAGCCGCCAAAAACTCTTCATCTACAGTTTCCATGCGCTTTCTGGTCAGTGGACCACTGTCCTCAATTTTGCCATCAGCGTAACTGTGGATGACGCCGCGGGGGCCAAACTTCTCACGGTATCCCGGGAATTTCGGGTAGTCGGGATCCTCCGGTGTCTCTTCCGCATTCAGGTGATACAAATTGCCAAAAAACTCATCAAAACCGTGATTGGTGGGCAAGAATTCGTCCTTGTCGCCCAGGTGATTTTTTCCAAAATGGCCGGAAGTATAGCCGTGGGGTTTGAGCAGTTGGGCCAGGGTCGGATCTTCGGCCTGCAAGCCCAGCTCAGCGCCCGGTATGCCCACCTTGGTCAGGCCCGTGCGCACAGGGTGCTGACCCGTTATGAACGCGGAGCGCCCGGCTGTACAGCTTTGCTCACCGTAATAATCGGTAAAGACCGTGCCCTCGTTGGCAATACGATCAATGTTAGGTGTCTGGTATCCCATCTGGCCCATACTGTAGCGACTGATGTTCCAGATGCCGATATCGTCACCCCAGATCACCAGGATATTGGGCTTTTCCTCGGCCTGTAGCGCCGAGAGGGGTAAAAAGGCCCCCATGAAAAGAGCGAGAGAACACATCGTGGTTTTCATGTTCATGGGGGTTGTTTCCTTTCTCTAAGTTTGAGTTACAAAGCGTAGCCTAAAAACGATATTTTGCCTGCAGAACATAGCTGCGTGGCGCATCAATCTGCTGATGATAGGTCTCGCCAAAACCCTGGCCCGCCAGAGGCACATCGTTACCCCAGGTGGTGGTTTCCTCATCTGTCAGGTTCTTGCCAATCAGGGCTACGCTCCATGTATCCCCATTGTTAGCGAGTTGGACGCGGGCATTGAGCTTCCAGTAGGCATCCTGGTTGAGCACCGGGTCCTGATCATTGGGTATAACGAAGTCATCGGAATACATCACATCCATACCAAATTTCATTTCCAGGTTGTCGCCTACGCTGAGATAGTAATCTGCTGCCAGATTCGCAGACCACTCAGGCGCAAACTGTAAGGGCTTGCCGGCCAGATCCTGCACACAGCTGCTACGTGAGCCACCCGAGGCAATCCAGTCGATCACCTGTGGCTCGTTGCAACCGGCGTTATCAAAGGAGCCATATTCGGCCTTCAGGTAAGCCAGCCCGCCAGACAGCGTCAGGCTCTCGGTCACCGCCACAGAGCCGTCCAGCTCAACACCTTTGGTTTCCGTCTCTGCAGCATTCCCCACGGTGAAGCCCGCGTTGCCATCGAAGGTACTGACCTGTACGTCAGTGAACTCATTGTAAAACGCAGCGACGTTCAGGCGGGCACGCCCCTCCCATAGATCCATCTTGGCACCGAGTTCAATGCCTTCCACGCTCTCGTCTTCATATTCTGCGGCGTCGACATTGCCGCGTCCATTGGCCTCATCAAAGCCGCCGGCTTTGTAACCATTACTCAGCTTGAAGTAGGTCATCGTCGCGTCGCTGACATCCCACTGGACGGTGATATCACCCGTCCAGTGCTCCTCAGACCGCTCGTTGCTGAAGTCTGGGTACTCCGTGCAAACATAGGCAACCGTCTCACAAACCACTGCACCACTGGAATTGAAAACGTGGTCGGTCGAAAATTGCAGCACCTGGTCGTAAATTCCCGCCAACTGTGGATTACGATTCGTAGTGAAAAGGTCGTGCACGAACAGCGATTTTTCGAACTCTTTCTGGTCATCACTGAAGCGCAGCCCGCCGATAAGGCGAAAGGCGTCGCTGACATTCCAGGTCAACTGGACGAAAGTAGACCAGGTCTCTGCATCTTGCTGGAAGTAGCCGATGCCTGTGCTGTCGAAGCCACCGTCACCGATACCCGCAGACGATAGAACAGCATCGGTAAAGCGGTCGTGCTCCAGGTCTTCTTCCTGATAATACAACCCAGCCAGGTACTCCAGTGTACCGCCCGTGGGCGATGACAAAATGAATTCTTGAGAGAACTGCTTGTGCGTCTCATCGCGGCCTCGACCCAGGAACTGCAGAGGGCCGTAATCGACATCCAGATAATTATCAAAATGGTAGTCAACATAACCCGTAACCGACTTCAGGTTGTGCTCACCGATACCCCAATCCACCGTAAGTGTCGCGATATCCCACTCACTGTCGTGAAAATCAGAATCGGAACGAATACCACCCACATTCTTGGCCGAGCGGTCGTAGCCAAAGCTGGGTTTGAAGTCCGGGTCCGCCGCCCGATAACGGTCGATGGAAAAGTCTGTGGCTATCGATACCATATCCTGGCGGCCCAAACGTTCAGACTCACCGCTTTCGTACTTGAAACGTACGTCGAGATTATCGGCCGCGTACCAGTGCAGTACCAAGCGACCCACTGTATCTTTGCCCTGAACTTCATCCTGTCCCAGGAAGGTGTTATCCATATAGCCATCGGTTTCGTCCCGCTTGATGACGAAGCGAGCGCCCAGTGTCTCGGTGATCGGCCCGGACAACATCAAGGTGGTATTCCAGTGGTCAAACTCCGGCTCGTAGTTGGCTTCCACAGAACCTTCGAACGTATCGCTTGGGCCCGCAGTGGTGATATTGATGGCACCGGCAATGGTGTTCTTGCCGAACAGCGTACTCTGGGGTCCTTTCAGTATTTCCACCCGGGCAACATCGAGAAAGCTGGAACGGGATGCCTGGCCGCGACCGAAATAAACGCCATCTATAAATGTGCCCACAGATTGCTCAAACCCGTAGTTTACGCCGGAGCCGATACCACGAATAAACAACTGATCACCGCCACTGGCTTCGGCGATATGGACATTGGGCATGAAAATGGCCAAGTCTTCCAGGGACTCAATGCCCTGTTCACTAATCTTCTCGCCACTCATGACCGACAAGGCGATGGGAACATCCTGTAGACCGACCTCACGTTTTGTGGCTGTGACAACCACTTCTTCCAACATGGGCTGAGCCAACGCTGACGTGCTGGCGACAGCCAGTGCCATCGCAGACAGTGTAAACCTTGATGTAGTATTCGCTTTCATTATGACTTCCCTCACCTGATTGCATGACCCAGCTAGTTGAGCTTAGCCAGGAGTTTGCCCACATGACCGTCGTGCTCGACGATGGCATCGTTATTGCGTTAAAAAAGGCCGCTCTAGAAGCGATACCTTGCCTGTAGGGCGAAAGAGCGAGGCCGCTCTGGGACGCCAAAATAGGAGTTACTGGCGCTGGTAGGTACGTCGTTATTCCACACCCGGGTTTCCTCATCGGTCAGGTTCTTACCGATCAGGGCCACCGACCAGGTGTCATCGACACTGGCCAACGCGATACGGGCATTTACCCGTGTGTTGGCGTCGTGTTTGGTGCTGGGGTCCAGGTCAAGCGCCGAGTAAAACTTGTCGCTGTAGTTCACATCCGCATTGGTGCGCAACTCCATGCTGCCCGTCAAGGGGATTATCCATTCGGCATTGATGTTGTAACTCCACTCGGGGGCAAACAGCAGCGTCTCGCCGGCCAGGTCCTGGCCTCCGGGATTAAGCGGGGTTAAGGGAGCGGTCAGGTTTTCACCCGTGGTTGGACTGATGCAACCCGGGTTGTTCAGGGGGTCGGTGGCCTGGGGGACGGTACAGGTAGCGCCATCGAAACTGTCGTAGGTGGCGTCCAGGAAGGCGACTGAACCGCCCAAAGTAAAGCCCTCCGCCAGCAACCAACGGCCGTCTACCTCGACGCCCTGGCTGATTGCCTCACCAGCATTGCTCACCTGGAACACATCCCCCACAAGAGAACTCACCTGCAAATCTTCATACTCCATTCGGAAAACAGCAACATTGAGGGTGGCCGCGCCGTCGGCCAGGGTCATCTTGGCCCCCAACTCATAGGCAATCACCGTTTCCTCATCGAATTCGAGAATGGAACTATCGACGCCGGTTTCAATCACGCCACCATCGGGCTCACCGGTAAAGAGATCGCCCGTACGAACCGTGGGGCCTTCACTGCTATAGGCTTCATCAAAACCACCCCCCTTGAAGCCCGTACTCACGCTGGCGTACAGCATGCTGTTGTCGGTCGCATCCCACTGGATGTTGCCTGACCAGGTCACGGCATCTTCGTCCCTCGAAAGGTTTGTAAAAGAATGACTGCGCAAATCCCCAATCAGTGCATTATCCCTGGGACGGGCCTGCACGATCGTATCGGCCGACGGCAGACTGGTCCCTGCCCTGGCGCCAAGAATGCCCCGGTTTTCGCTGATTTTATCCAGATCCTTCTCTTCCTCGTTGTAGCGTATACCCAGGCCGATACGCACGGTGTCCGCAACATTCCAGGTACCCTGGGCAAATAAAGCCCAGGAGCTGGACTCCTGATCGTAGACACTGGGCGGGCCTATATCATCCAGAATCACCAGCGCATTCACGCCTACCGGCCCGAGCAGGGCAAAGTCCAGCGCAGTATTGGTTCTGCTGATACTCAGCTCTGAACTCTGGTAGTAACCGCCGACAATCCAGTCCAGCGTTTCACCGCCGGGGGAGACAAGGCGAAGCTCCTGGCTGAACTGGTCGTACTCCTCTTCCAAATGACGGTGCACGGCCGCAGTCGCGGCATTATCGCTGTCCTGATCGCGCACGGTTTCATAGCCGGCGTAGCCGGTCACAGAGGTCAGGGTGGCGAATGCCAGGTCCCAGTTAACAGTTAAGGCGAAGACGTCTGTGTCGGTCTCAGTGGTGGATGCAAGGTCCAACGCGCCTCGGTCCCGGTCACTCAAGATGGGGAACGGCTCTTCGTTCTCAAAATTGATAGGCTGATCCGACTGATAGATAACACTGGGCAGGTTGGCAACATCAAAATCACCATTCTCATACTTGGCCAGCACTTCGATATTGTCCGTCGCATCCCACAGTAAGCTGGCGCGAACAAACAGGTTGTCTTTGTCCGGCCCCTCTACGTTCAGCGTCTCGTTATCCCACCAGCCATCCATACCTTCATAGCGCACGGCGAGGCGCCCAGCGAGATTGTCGGTAATTCCACCATTGATCACACCGGTATAAAGCTGTTCGCCATCTTCCGGCGCGTACAAAGCCTCCACGTAGGCTTCAAACTCATGATCGGGTCGCGCGCTGGTGATATTGATTGCACCGCCGATGGTGTTCTTGCCAAAAAGAATTCCCTGCGGTCCCTTCAACACCTCGACTCGCGCCAGATCCAGCGTCAGCGGCACCGAGGCCAACTGGGCTCGACCAGAGTAGATACCGTCGATATACATACCGACAGACTGCTCAAAGCCGGCATTGGTACCCGAGCCTACTCCGCGAATAAACAGGTTCGGCGAAGCGGCGCCACTGGTGATGCTGACATTGGGGATGTAGAGTGTCAGCTCCTCCAAGTTCACAATACCCACATCATTCACTTTTTCTCCGCTCATGGCGGCGACGGCGATGGGAACGTCCTGCAGACTCTGTTCACGCTTCTGGGCGGTGACCACCACCTCTTCGAGCATTAACTGGGCCATGGTGGGTGCAACGGGCGATACAGCCAGGGCCAGTGCAGTCAGACTTAGGTGGGGCTTGTTAAAAATACTCATGCGGAATTCCCTTATTGATTTGAAATTATCTTGATGACGGACAATTCGTTCGCCACTGCTTATTTAAGAAATTAAAAGAACGGCTTCTCGCTGATCGGATTAATAAGGTATACCGGTAGAAGTTTTTATTCTTGAACTTTGGAGGCAGGAAAGTGCCCTTGAAAATTGTGTGGACTTCGATCGGTTATATCGCTTCATTTTGACCTACCTCACCTGATTACTTTTTATATTTTATATTTTATATACAGCTTACTTTACAGTGCATAATTTAACCAATCTACCCCCACTAAACTTTATATTTGGCGACAGATAGTTGATTATTTGTGACACATCCCCCCTATAGCAACTTCTCACGCTTGGCCCACTCCTCAGTACGTCGCATACCATCCTCCAGACCAACCTGGGATTGGTAATCCAGTAGTTGTTGTGCCTTTTCGATGGAATACCCCGCCTTGCGGGACAACATATCGATGGTGCCTCGGCCCAGCTCAGTGCTGGCACCCATTGCCTGAGCAAGCACTCTGGCCGATTCAGCAATTAGTAGCGCCACGCCTGTGCTCATGGTTCGAGGTGATTTCGCGCCGGCCATGCGCACGTGATAGGAAAAAAACTCCTGACACGTGGGCTCTATGCCGCCGCTGATATTGAATATCTGGCCTGCGCCCTCTGCTCGGGTAGCCGCCAGTAACAAGCCCTCTACCAGGTCGTCGATATAGATTGGACTGAACAAACCCTTCCCATGGGCGGGCAACAGGAATTTCCCGGAGCGAATCATCTCCAGAGGAAGCACCACCCAGGGGCGAGAGCCCGGTCCATAGACATCACCCGGCCGCACAATCGTGCAGTCCATTTTTCCGCTGGCGTGGCAGGCGAGCACGATATGCTCACTGGCAATCTTGGTATCTACATAGGTGTTGCCCATAGGCCTCAATGGCTGGCTCTCTACGCAGGGTTCTGTTGCATTAAAGCCGTAGGCCGCGACAGATGACAACTGAACAAACCGTTTTACCCCGGCAGCCTGGCAGTGTTCCAGTAAGTCAGCCGTGGCTTTGACGTTGATACGCCAGGCCTGGTCCATGGAAGCGGTGTTGGAAACCAATGCAGCGGTATGAATGACCGTGTCGACGCCATCGAGGGCGTGGCACCACTGGTCTGGCTGAGTCAAATCACCGGCAACAACGCCCCCTGCAGGGTCTGCTTTGAAATCCAGGCCTGAAACCTCAGCCCCCAGTTCACGGCAGCGCTTTGACAGCGCTTTGCCGATAAACCCGCTGGCACCGGTAATAAAAACCTTGCCGCTAAGCTCTAGGACTTGACTGACGGTGTCCCCATTCATATAACAACTCCCAACGATGGAAGGACGACTTGGAGGTCGTCCTGAATGAATCATAGTCTAGCGATTCACGGGGTGTAAAACTTTAGAAATAACGACAGAAAGTTGATGATTAGTGACGATACTGGGAGGCCGCACTGGCCCAGGCAACGCTAATTCATCCACACCCCACTGCTTACCTGGCAATCGATTGCGTCCAAAGCCATATGAACAGACAAGCCAATCCCCACTACTCTCGTCTTCGGTACAATCGAAAGCAAAACGTAGAGGACAATAAACCACAGCTGGTGCAATGGATGAAATCCAATACTACAGCGGTTGGGATCGTAGATCGGATTGGCAAGCAGGTGGTCAACGTCCACCAGCATCGTTGCAATCAATATGAGATAGACGAGCTTCCAGTTTGCTCTAAAGAATAGCCCGGCTAGAACGGCCGGGACTAAAAAATGCAGGGCCAGGTGAAACATTTGCCTTCTATACTCCCCTTAACATTCTGCTGACGTTTGGGACTCCTGGCATTCACAATAATGACTAACTCAAAATGATTGCCCCGTGTCCCGGAAGCTCTTACGACGAAATAGCTAACTTTACCGCCGCAGCTGCATGAATCTCCGTCGTGTCGTACAAAGGTACCGATGTATGTTGCTGCTGGACCAGCAAGGCTATCTCGGTGCAACCGAGAATGACTGCTTGCGCCCCTCTTGCGTAGAGATTATTGATAATACGTAGATATTCGTCTCTTGATGCATCAAGGGTTTTTCCAAAGCACAGCTCGTTAAAGATAACCTCATGAACAATTTTTCGCTCTTTTGCCTCGGGAACCAGGACCTGGATATTGTATTTATTCGACAGGCGTCCTCTGTAGAAGTCTTGCTCCATAGTAAATTGGGTACCGAGCAGGCCAACGCAGTCAATATGTCCCGCCACGAGTCTATCCGCGGTGGCGTCTGCTATGTGTAGAATCGGGATAGATAGTTTACTGGCTATTTCATCCGCCACTTTGTGCATCGTATTGGTACAAATCAGCAGAAAATCAGCCCCGCCCGCCTCCACGGCCATGGCAGCGCGGGACAAAATATCGGCAACCTCGCTCCAGTCTCCCTGATGCTGTAGCTTTTGAAGCTCATCAAAATCGACACTGTACATACAAATTTTTGCTGAATGATGGCCCCCCAGTGACTCTTTGATGCCTTCATTCAGTGCCCTGTAGTAGCTGGCAGTAGATTGCCAGCTCATTCCGCCCACCATTCCTATAGTCTTCATATAACTAAGGCGTGTACCAGATAGGCGAGGTATACGCCCGTTCCTGGGTTTTTAATTTAACCTCTTCGGGCATATCGACCTTAAGCCGAATCCGGTCATAGGCCGTCCAACGGGGCGTGGGTATCTCTATCACCCTGACATAGTAAAACGCGTGCAATTTTGGATCAAAGCCCGGATCCTGCCAGACTGTCGCTAACTGCGCTGCGCCTATATCGTTTGACCAACTCGGAACACTGAGATCGACTGTGTCGCCAACGGGAGGAAGTTTACCGTTTTTCCCGGGTTTGCGATCCCCACCCCAGGCAACATCGTAAACCTGCTCCTTTGTCTCACCCTTTTTATCAACCCAACCTTTGACGATTTGGATACGGTCGAGGTTCGCACCCTCGGGGTCACGCACGGCCCAGACCATAAAGTTAGGGGCCTTGCCTTTACTTGAAGAAGCCAGGTCTCCTCCCATGGGAACCCCCTTGGCATAGCCGACTTTCGCGAGGTTCCGGCCCATAATGTCATTATCATTGAAGTCATAACCACCAAAAAAACGTACCCGGATTCGAGGGCCTGTGGTGGCATACGTTTCACGACGCTCCATGGCGTCGAAGATGGCACCGCGGGTATTTTCAGTGGCCCACACAGCGGTCGGTCCGGGCGAGGCGTACTGCCAGCCTTTGTAGGAAATACCAAGTTCCTTGTTCGTTTTGGCTACCTTGATGGCCCGTTCAGGCGAGGGTTCCATCCAGGCAAATGCGCCAAAGAAATTATCGTCGTAACTTGTAGAAAGCCCCGTATGAATATCAGAGCCACCCACAAATCCAATTTTGAATGGATTGGTTCCCATGGACTGCTCAAAGGCTATGCCGTTTTTGAGTGCAGAACGTGCATACTCGCCGGGCAACATCGCAGGGGTTTTCTTTTGGGTGACGTCCAGGTTGGCCCAGTCCCAACTTTCGTAATCGGCAAACTCGTCCTCTGGAGACAGTACAGGGTGGGTCTCACTATCGCCCTTGGTCTGACCTATCTCGTAGAGTTTCTCCCATTTGTTACGGGTCTCGAGATAGTGCTTGTCATACGCCGCGCCCTGCTCAAAGTCGTTTTGCAGGGCAAACATGATGCCATTGGACAGGTTCGCATTGTGGGGAATAGCCAGTACGTCGCCGCCCGTTTTGTCTTCATAACGCTGTAACCACTTCCAAAGATCCCGCGGGTCAGGACTGCCTGTGGGAGGTGTCATGGTAAATGGCAACATCTGGAGTGCCCGCTCGGGACCGTCACGGAAAATCACGTTCCGGTGAAGGTTGTTCCCCTTCACAAGGGACGTCCATTCGTAGGCTATCAAGGTCGTAAATTTACCGGGGTCATTGAATTCTTCTGCAGAGCGCACCAGATCTTCCCAGGTACTCTGATAGCCGGGATTACCGGGCTGGTAGTTCAAGGCCGGTGACAGCTCCCCCTGACTGAATTTCTTGATCAACTCATAGGATGCCTGGCGCGCAGCCTCCCCGCCCTGGGTAAACTGTTCGTGGAAATACTTTCCCTGTTCATCGGCCATAATGCTGGGTGCGCCACGCAATATGTCCGTGATAACACCCATACCGTCGGTGTGCTCTGTCAGGGCGAAAAAGTCAAAAGCCCGAGCCAGTCGGACGGGTTGTCCGGTATTGGATTGCAACTGGTCACCCCGGGCAAAACGGTACACGTCTCGCGGCATCAATCTCGTGCCGCCACCCCCCGCATCGGCCGACAGTGCCGAGTGCACGTGGGTTTCACCAAACAGTAATTCGGTAGGGAATAATCGCTCCGCATAGGGGGAATAGCTGTCCTCTGCTACCGCCCCCAATGGAGCCATCGAGGCGACCGCCAGACCCAGCACTGAAGCCAGCAAACGGCGGGAGGGAAGGGAAAAGCGCGATGTATTTTTCATCAATCGAGTATCCTCTTGATACTTAAAACTTGAGCATGACCTTGAGGAACAAAGTGTCCCCCTCAGCACGTCGTTCCACACCGGACTCATGCAGCCATTTAAACTCAGCGATCAGGTCTGCATTGTCCAACTTGCGACTGAGTGAAACCACCGGGCCGATACCCAGCGCCCTGGCTTTAAAATCACCATAGGCCGCTCCGGAACCACTATCGCCGGTTATCTGCTGATACCAAAAACCGGTGATACCTGCGCTCGCGCCACCACCCCACAGTGGAAAATGCTGTGCGACCGTGGCTTCAATATGCGCCTGGTTACCACTCTTGTAATCGGTATCCTCATTTTTCTCGTTAAAATCAATTCCAAAGAACACGGAAGCTTCCACACCTGACTCAGGGCTGAGATACATCAGTGCAGCGGTGGGTTCTACTGTCCAGAAATTTTTACCTGTGTTTGCCAAGGCCCCCACCTCATAGTCTCCAGTGGGCGCATAAAAGCCCAAACGAAAATTCGCGCTGAGCGCGGGACTAAAGGTGTAGTTCAGCATAACGGGGAAAAATAGGATATCGCCCAGGCCAGACGCGCTGTCGCTGCGACGAACCGTGCGCCCCATTGGGTCAATGGGGACAGCCACATCAGCTTCTACGGTCAAATCCACATAGGGAACTGTCATAGAGACGGCGTAGCTCCAGTTTTCCCCCATCTCAAAGGAAGGCCGCCAAAAAGCGGTCAATCCAACTGCAGAGGAGTCTACATCCACATCCAGGGCAGCGAGCCCCGCAATGGGCACTGGCACATCGCCATCGAAGCTGCCTTCATAATCAATAACATTCAGGCGGAATATCAGTGTGGGGGTAGGAGAAACACCATCCATAAACGAAGCCATTGAACCGGGAAAGTAATGCCCACTGCCACCCTCCTCGGCAAGCACCCACTGCGGCATCAGCATGAACATGACAACTGCCAAGATGCCTATGTATCGCTGTCCCGGCACAGGCTAGATTCCGCGCGCTTCGTCCAGACCATCGCGCAACAACTGGGCCCAGCGTCTCAGCGTTCTGTCCGCATCGGCCTTATTACTCACACTGCTGGTCCATTCCATCCGTCCGGTATCCATACCACGCTTTTTATCAATGACGCGCGCCAGCACTTCACCCGTCGTCGCGTCAACCAGTTCCAGAGACAGGGTCATTTCTCCGGCTGACGTCGTGTAGGATCGACTCATGCCTGTTGAGCGTACATCCGGGGCGTTGATATCCAGATTGATAATGGAGGGCCGCAATATGAGTACCGCTTCCCCATCGCTGTAGTTATCCACCAATGCGTAGGCCGGGTCTGCCAGCAGCGACTCCCGGAAAGCGCCGGTGCAGGAATCTGACAAGGTATCCTTAATCTTGTCGACATCTTTCTGGGTTACCCGGCTAGAAAGATCAATTCGGCTCTGATTCTGATCTCGCAACCAGTTTTTTTTGAATGCAACCTCGCAGGGCTCAATACCGAACTCGCTGAAGGCTTTGAGGTCAGCGCCAGGCTTTTTGTACACTGCATCCACCTTGGTATCAGGAACCAGAACAAGGCCATCATGTGTCTGGGCTGGCTCAGTGGTCTCAACACCTGCACACGCTACCAACAAGAGCATGCTTGCGACAACGGACATTGTTTTAAGACTAGCGCTTACTAACATGCGAGGTACCTCACTATTATTGAAATAAGACAAGCTTAGACTATACTGCCGACACGTTCATGTGCATTTTTCGAAAACTTAAAGAGGCCGGGCGGAATTAAACCCACAAGAATAATAGCGTTATATGCCGAACCTGGCTTCGTGCAACGTGGGTAGTAGAAAATTATATTCCCGGGCCCAGTGTTACATCAGCGACACATCCCCCAGGCACCAGGGAGTTTTAATACGCTATGAATGTCCTCAAAAAAATCCAAAAAGGTACCGGTCATGAATAATCGACGCTTGAGCGCCACCCTTGTTTCTACCCTGGCCTCGTTCGCTGGATTAATGCCATTAACTGTATGGGCTGTGGACGATAATCCGTTGCGCAACGTTTACTACGGTGAAACCCACATGCACACGGCCTACTCCCTGGACGCCTTTATCGGCGGCAATCGGCAGTCTCCCAGCGACGCCTACCGTGCGGCCAAGGGTGAGACTGTCAGTATCAATGGCCAACCGCATAAGTTGCGCAGGCCATTGGACTTTGCTGCAGTCACCGATCACGCGGAATACATCGGTGAGATGTATTCCGCCATTCATGAGGGTGCACCGGGCTATGACCAGGATCTACTGAAACAGTTGAGGGGCCTGACCGGTTTAGAAGAACGCGAAGCCTGGTTTTTTAAATACGTCATCAGTAACAACAGAGGTACGACACCAAAACATCCGGAGTTTTTTGCAGGCCCGGAAACAGTGAAGAGTGCCTGGAAAATAGCGGTTGATGCGGCCGACGAGCACAATAAGCCGGGCCAATTTACGGCACTGGTCGCTTTCGAATGGAGCGCAGCACCCAAGGGAGCAAACCTCCATCGCAATGTTTTGTTCAGGGACAGCAATGTCCCGGATATGCCCGCCAGCTATATTGATGCGAATACGGAACAGTCTCTGTGGGACTGGCTCAGCGGATTGGAAAAGCAAGGGATGAAGCCTCTGGCTATCCCGCACAACTCCAACGCCAGCAAGGGCATGATGTTCCCCGCCAATGACGCAAAAGGTGACCCCATCGACAAGGAGTACGCGCAGACGCGAGCACATTTCGAGCGCGCTATAGAGGTCATGCAGCTCAAGGGCAATTCAGAAGTGCACCGGAAGTTCTGGGCAGCAGATGAGTTCGCCGACTTTGAAAATGCCGACTCTCTCGCCAACTACAGCAATCGAAAACTGGCCAAGGGAAATTTCATACGCCACGCGGTGGTGAAGGGTATGGCGCACGAGAAAACACTGGGTGCGAACCCTTTTAAATTGGCTTTTGTGGGTGGTACGGATAATCACAACGGTATGATGAGCGATGTCGATGAAGATAACTTTGTCGGCGGACATGGACCAGTCGATGGCACGGTGGAAGTTCGGCGTACCGGCGAGGTTGGTAGCTGGATTGAAGGCAAGGACCTAAGTCCCGGATCGATTACCGCAGTATGGGCCACCAGCAATACCCGGGGGGCTATCTGGGATGCTATTTACGAGCGTGAAACTTTTGCAACCAGTGGGCCGCGAATGGCGGTTCGAATGTTCGGGGGCTGGAACTATCAGCAGGGCCTGCATACACGCGCAGATGTATTGGAGCAGGCCTATGCAGGCGGCGTCCCTATGGGTGGTGACATGCCCCAAGGGAAAAAGGGCACAGCACCCAGATTCGTGGTGATGGCGAGCAAAGACGCCCTGGGTGCCAACCTCGACCGTATACAAATTGTCAAAGGCTGGGTGGATTCAGCCGGCCAGGTTGAGGACAAGGTATTTGATGTGGCCTGGTCTGGCTCGCGTAAAGCCAACGCCGCCGGCAAGCTTCCAACGGTGGGTAATACCGTAAACCTCGCCAACGCCACCTATCGCAATACTATCGGCGCCAGCCAGTTGGCAACTGTCTGGGAAGACCCTGAGTTTGATGCGGCCGTGCCGGCACTCTACTACGCCCGGGTATTGGAGATCCCCACACCACGCTGGTCTACTTATGATTCCGTGCGCGCAGGCCTACCGCTGATGGAAGATGTGGCTGCAACCATTCAGGAGCGTGCCTGGGGCTCCCCTATCTGGTACACGCCCTGAACGAGCAAACCAGGGGAGTCACAATGCTGATACGCCGTCCCACAGCAGCTTGGCCCCCACAACCGTCAGGAAAAAGCTGATAATCCTGTAGTACACCCTCGGCTCCGAGCGTTGCACCAGGTAGTGGCCCAGCCAGACCCCCAGGGGCGCCAACGGCACAAGCACCAATGAATACAGCAAATTAGCGCTGTTGAATTGCCCCAGTAAAGAATAAGGAACCAGTTTTACGACATTGACGGCCGCAAAAAACAGCCCCGCGGTGCCCGCAAAGAGTAGAGGGCTCAGTTTCTTGGGCATCATATAGAGGGTAAACGGCGGGCCACCCGCATGAATACTGAAGCTGGTAAATCCGGCCAGTACCCCGAAAAAGCCCCCTGTGGCGACATTGTGCTGCTGACTAGCGCGAGACTGCAGCTGAAAGAAACTCTGGACGCCGAAGACCAAAGACATCAGTCCGATAAGAATACGCATATAGTTATCGTTCATCGCCTCGGCACTAAAATAGCCAATTAAAATACCGACCATCGCACCGGGTAGCAGGATCTTTAATGCGCGCCGATCAAACAGGCCCCAATAGGCTTTGACCACGAAGGCGTCCATCACCACCAGTATCGGCAGCAGAATGGCTGCCGCCTGGGTGGGGGACATAACCAGCGCCATCAATGGAACCGAAAGCACAGCCACCGCGCCGCCGAACCCGCCCTTGGCGATGCCATAGAGCAGGACTGCGGGGATACTGACTAAATAGAAGCCGGGGTCGCTGAGCAATCAGAAGAAACCCAGGGGACTGGTGTCATAGCTCACCAACAGGTTCTTAGTCTGCTGATAGTGCTCCAGAGCCATTTTGTGGGTCTCTCTGCCAATCCCGGATTTTTTGTAGCCGCCAAACGCGGCGTGAGCTGGATAAGCATGGTAGCAGTTCATCCACACCCTGCCCGCTTTGATACCGCGCCCCATGCGGAAGGCCCTGTTGGTATCACGGGTCCAGACGCCCGCGCCCAAGCCATACTCTGTCGCATTGGCAAGGGCCAGGGCCTCTGCCTCATCCTTGAAGGTGGTAATACCCAGGGTGGGGCCAAAGATCTCCTCCTGGAAGATACGCATATCGTTTGTACCTTTGAGCAGAGTCGGTTGCACGTAGTACCCCCCGGCGATATCGCTGCCGACAGTCGCCTGACTGCCTCCCATCAAAAATTCCGCGCCTTCCTCTCTGGCGATATCCATATAGGACATAATCTTGTCGAACTGCTCCTTCGACGCCTGCGCACCTACCATGGTGTCAGTATCCAGCGGGTTGCCCTGCTTTATCAGGCTTCCGCGCTCCAGCACTTTCTCAATAAAGGCCTCGTAGATGCTTTCCTGTACGATCGCCCGGGATGGACAGGTACAGACTTCACCCTGGTTGAAGAAACCCAGTAACAAGCCCTCCACACATTTGCTGACAAAGTCATCTTCCTGCGCCATGACATCTTCAAAGTATATATTGGGCGACTTGCCACCCAGTTCCACCGTTGAAGGAATAAGTGACTTGGCGGCATTGGCGAGAATAATATGGCCTACAGCAGTAGAACCGGTGAATGCGATTTTGGCTATCCGGTCGCTGCTGGCCAAAGCCTGTCCGATTTCAGCGCCATATCCGTTCAGGACATTCAACACACCAGGAGGCAGTAAATCACCGATCATTTCCATGAGCACCAGGATGGAGGCCGGAGTTTGCTCAGCAGGCTTTAGAATAACGCAATTGCCTGCAGCCAGCGCGGGCGCCAGCTTCCAGCCCGCCATCAACAGGGGAAAGTTCCAGGGAATGATCTGTCCTACAACACCCAGTGGCTCATGAAAATGGTAGGAGACTGTACTGCCGTCTATATCCGAAGCGCTGCCCTCCTGGGCACGCAGACAGCCGGCAAAATAACGAAAATGATCGACCAGTAAGGGCATATCTGCGTTCAGGGTTTCACGAATACTCTTGCCATTATCCCAGGTCTCTACGTAGGCGAGTATCTCCAAATTCGCTTCAATACGATCCGCAATTTTCAGCAGCAGATTGGAGCGCTCTGCTACTGCCGTCTTCCCCCAGGCGTCCGCAGCACCGTGGGCGGCATCCAGTGCGATCTTCAGATCGGCAGCCGTCGAGCGGGGTATCTCGCAAAATGCTTCACCGGTAACCGGCGTAACATTGTCAAAATACTGGCCTTCCAGCGGTGCCACCCACTCGCCACCAATGAAGTTCTCATAACGGCCTTTAAAGTTGTGTATAGCGCCAGCGCTACCGGGGTTTGCGTACAACATGATTCTGTCCTCGCCAGTTATTGGTTTGTCACCTCACTATAGAAGAGCAACGCGCCGCAAGCCAGCAAATGGCAAAATTTCGAAACAGGGCGATGGCGGAGAACCAAAGCCCTGGGTCAGCAACTAATCGATCAGGCCGAAATCTCGATCGAGAATCGCTATGAGGTCCGCTCTGGGGTTGTCCGACAGGGTCAGAGCTTCACCGGTTATCTTCTCGGCGATACTCACGTAGGTCTCAGAGACTGACATCAAGACCGATTCGGGCAGCGCGTTATCCCTGGCCAGGGCCTCGCGTTCAGGCATGCGATCCTTGTTCAGTAAAATATCCGGATCGGGGAAATGGCCCAATAATAGCTGCCGAAAGCCCTCCTTGGAGTTTTCTACAACCTTGCCATCACGGTATGAGGGGCCGTCCCAGATACGAGAGGAGTCAGGCGTACCGACCTCATCCATGTAAATAAGCTTTTCCCGACCGTTCTTGTCTGTGACATAGCCGAATTCAAATTTGGTATCGATAAAGACCTGATCGAGCTCGGCCAGTTCACGACTGATTGTGTCAAAGCCCTCGGTCAACAGTCGCTCGTAAAGCGCGATATCCTCAGTGCTACCGAATTTGAAAGCTTCATAATTACGTTCAATATCCACTCTACTGATATTGATATCATCGGCGGCTGGCACGCCCGGAATACCCTCGAGAATACCCTTGGTCGACGGGGTAATCAGCAGTTCGGGGAGCTTTTGATCCTTTTGCAGGCCCTCCGGCAGTTGGATGCCACAGAAATCTCGCTCCCCTTTGGTGTAAGAGCGCCACATCGAACCGGTTATATACTGCCTGGCAATGGCTTCAATCATCACCGGCCGGGCTTTTTGCACGATCCAGACGAAGGGGTGAGGAATATCGAGAATATGGCTCTCCGCCAGCCCCTGTTCCTTGAACAGCTTAAACCAGTGGTTGGAAATTGCATTGAGTGCGGCACCCTTGCCGGGCACCCCGTTCATTCCGCCTTCGCCATGCCAGATACAGTCAAAAGCAGAGATACGATCGCTGATTACCATGATTGCCAGCGGCGCGTCAGCCGCCACATCGTAGCCACGTTCGGCTATTAGTCGGGCGCTGTCTGCCGCGGTTAACCAATAGACTGAACGCACTTTTCCACTGTGAACCGCAGCGTCGGTTCGGATAGGTAGATCGTTGTTAACTGCCAATACCTTGTTCGCAAGACTCATTTATATGCCCTGTTGCTATGTGTATGACTGGATTGATGCGACGCCAAAGCGCGGGGGATTAACATGGTCAAAGCCCGCTTCAAGGTGACACACCGGACGCGATATTCTAGCAGAAAGGAATGCAGCAGACACCACCCCTGCAGTTAATCTCCGCCTATTGAGCGCACGCCTCACAGTTCAAATAGGCATGATGCAGATCAGGCATTCGGCCTGGATTCACGGTAAACTAGTACCCCTATGTTGAAGATCAGGAGAACCCCATGAGCGCCGCACAAAACCCCTACCAAATTCTGGGTGAGGAGGGTATACGACAGTTGACTGAGACCTTCTACGACATAATGGACACCCTGCCCGAGGCCGCTGAAGTTCGCGCCATGCATGTCGCTGATTTATCGGGTATGAAGTTAAAGCTGGCGGAGTATCTTACGGGCTGGATGGGTGGACCACCGATTTACTCGGACAAATACGGTAGCGTCTGTATGACATCGCCCCACGAACACTACCACATCGGCCCAAGAGAGAGGGACCAGTGGTTATTGTGTATGGACAAAGCACTTGAAAAAACGGAAGCCAGTGATGAATTGCTGGAAATGCTGAAGGTACCAATGTTCCGGATAGCCGATGCTATTCGCAACCGGGATGACGTCAGTGCAGCCAGCCTGGATGATAATATTATTGCTGCGGGCTAGTTTCTCGACAATCACTAGCTAGCGGGAAGTCAGTAAAGCAGCGGACCAGGTCCGCTGCGGATCGAGATAGTAAAGAAACCAGCTCTACTATTGCTCTTTCATTTGCAGGGCTTGATCCATCGGATCATTTGACCTGCCCTGCAATCTCAGCAGACCGCGGCGCATGCTGTTACCCCAGGAGCGAAATATCAGATTGATGGCGTCTTCATCGTTATCAACCTGGTTAAAGGCCCAGATATCGTCGCTCGATTTGGTATCTACCGAGCGAATCATTACTTTACCGGTCTCGGCATTAATGAGCGCCAGGCTAATCGTGATAGCCCCGCCTTTTTTCGCACCGGCAGCGACTTCAGCTTTGTTGGCGTAGGGGTGTATCGCCACAACCGTTGTGTGAATAATCATGTCTGCTTCAGAGCGTCTATCGACGATATTGTAGGCTGACTCGAAACTCAGTTGGGTGGCAAACTCTTTCACCATCGCATTCTGGAGAATGCCGTCTTCGACGTCACTGACTTTCCACTCTTCATCTGCATCAACACCCTCAGGCTGGATGACCTGAACTTTTGACAGATTCAGCGGCGCGATAAAGACCTCACGGAAGCTGCTACCGCCGCCTGAGGCATCCGGGTTCAGATACACTTTGGCGCTGGCATTTCTCGAAACAAGAAAATCCGGGTCTCCCTTCTCGGGCACCGCCGACTCAGGCGTCGTCGTGCTCTGGGCGCAACCGCCCAGAATAAAAGTCAAGGCCACGAGGGCTGGAACCAGTTTCAATGACATGCGAGCTTTCCTCAGGTATCTACCAATAGATAATCGATGATTGAGCGCATAGGCCCAACCCTGTAAAGGCGACAAGTATAACGCAGAATAGTCGGCTGGGAAGCCCTATCAAATACAAGCCGGTACCATTGGGTCATTAGATGGAAGCAATGTACAATCCTCCCGACTGTAAATTTGGAAACCTGTGCATGCTCCCTTTATCTCGAACCCCCCTGTCTCTGGCAACCGCCCTGAGCTGCCTCTTTACTGCGCCCTGGGCGCTATCTACCGAACCAGAGCAGACGCTTGTCACCGCCACCCGGCAGGAAGTGAATGCGGCTGGCCTACCGCTGGCCTGGTCCACCATTGATGAGGAGGCATTAGAGCTGGCCGGCCAGATACATATAAACGAAATCATGCAACAGGTTCCTGGCGCCTGGATCAGCCGGGGGAATGGTCAAGAAAGCCTGACATCACTGCGATCGCCGGTACTCACCGGCTCGGGTAGCTGTGGCGCCTTCTTCATGGCGGCAGATGGCATAAGCTTGCGGGCGCCGGGGTTTTGCAACGTCAACCAACTGTTTGATGCTAATTCGGAGCAGGCAGGGCGGATCGAGGTCATTAAGGGCCCGGCGACGGCGCTGTATGGCTCCAATGCCATGCACGGCGTCATCAATATCCTGTCCGCTGCACCCACTCCGGAGGAAGACCACAACATTGGACTGGAAGCCGGCCCACACGACTATTACCGCGCCAAGTACCGCTATAGCAACACCTTCGGTGAGCACGGTGTGAGCCTGCGCCTCAATGGGGCCACCGACGGCGGTTACAAGGATGACTCCGGTTACGACCAGCAGAAAATGACCCTGCGACACGACTATAGCGGCGCCCGGATCGACAGCAAGACCGTGCTGGACTACGCCAATCTCAATCAGGAGACCGCGGGCTTTATCCAGGGCTACGAGGCTTATAAGGATGAGGACCTCAAGAAAACCAACCCCAATCCGGAAGCCTTTCGCGATGCCTGGTCTGTGCGCCTACAAAGCAGCATTGGCTGGGATATTAGTGACAGCAATCGCCTCACCTTCACGCCCTATTTTCGCGACAACGAAATGGAATTTCTCCAACATTTCCTGCCCTGGCAGCCGCTGGAAGAAAATGGCCACCGCAGTTTTGGACTGAAAAGCACACTGCATACGACAGGCGACCACTACAGCTGGGTTAACGGCATTGATCTGGAATACACCGATGGCTGGCTGAAAGAAACCCAGGCCGAGGACTTCAGCCCGAATCAGCCCAAGGGGGTGCACTACGATTACCAGGTCGATGCCACGGTCGCTGCCGCCTACAGCCAATTGAGTACAAACCTGGGCGAGCGCTGGGAGATCACCGCCGGTGCCCGATTTGAACACACCCGCTATGACTACGACAACCAAACCGGCGACGGTTCGGCCTGTGGCCCGGAAGCCTCTGCCTGCCGCTTTTACCGGCCCGCAGACCGCAAGGACGACTTCACAGATTGGACCCTGAACGGCGGTGTCAGTTACGCCTTATCCGATGATCTCCACAGCTATGTTCGTATCGCCCAGGGCTTCCGCGCACCGCAAACAACCGAATTGTACCGCTTGCAGGCAGGGCAGGAAGTGGCTGACCTGGATTCAGAGGAACTTGCCAGCCTGGAACTGGGTTTGCGCGGCAGCTACCTCAGCAATTTTTCATACGACCTCTCCGTCTATCGCATGAATAAAGATGAGGTTATTTTCCAGGATTCAAATCGGCAAAATGTGAGCGGCGCAAAGACCCTGCACCAGGGCATCGATGTCAGCCTGGGCTATCAACTGACTGAAGACTGGGACCTCGGAATGGATGCGACCTACGCCCGCCACCAATACGACAATCGCATTGAATTAATAGGCTCAAATGGTGATATCAAGGGCAATGATATTGATACCGCACCGAGGGTATTCGGCTCGGCGCGTATTGGCTGGGACCTGACCTCTATCAGCGGGAGAGAAGGCCGTGCTGAATTAGAGTGGGTCTATATGGATAGCTACTACCTGGAACCTGATAACGAGCACGAATATGATGGCCACTCGCTGTTAAACCTGCGGATCAGCAGCCAGTTTACAGAGCGCTTGCAGGGCAGTCTCCGCCTGACCAACCTGACCGATGAAGACTATGCTGAGCGCGCGGATTATGGCTTTGGCAATTACCGTTATTTCGTCGGCCAACCGCTGGGTGCCTATGTCGAGCTAAATTATCAGCTAGGCGGTCGATAAATACCGGGTCGAGCTTGGCCGAGACCCGGCGGGAGCGGCGAATTTAGCTGATCGCTGAAATGCCGACCGCTGCCCTCACTTTATCCATCAAAGGAGCACTGTGGCCCCGTGCCCGTTCAGCACCTTTCTTCAGCACGCTTTCAATATAGCCGGGATCATCCATGAGCTGTTGATAACGCGCACGCGCCTCCCCAATCTCACCGTTTACCAGTTCAAACAATTGCTTCTTGGCCTCCCCCCAGGCAATGCCATCGGCAAATTCCTGCCGCATGCGGGTGATTTCCTCGGGACTGGCAAAGGCAGACCATACCTGAAAGACGGTTGAGTCATCGGCGTCTTTGGGTTCGCCCGGTTCCAGCAGGTTGGTCTTGATCTTGTTAATGGCCTTCTTCAGCTGCTTTTCTGTTACAAACAGGGGAATAGTATTGTTGTAACTCTTGCTCATTTTGCGGCCATCCAGCCCTTGCAGCACGGCGACATTATCGTCCACCACCGCTTCTGGC
The DNA here is from genome assembly GCA_036960305.1 of Halioglobus sp. GTDB lineage: Bacteria > Pseudomonadota > Gammaproteobacteria > Pseudomonadales > Halieaceae > JBALVT01. The sequence goes on from JBALWA010000014.1 coordinate 31,603, forward strand.
AAAGTGAAAACATCCGCAAAGTTATGATTGAAGCGCTGGGCTATATCCCTCGCCATCTCGACATGCTGAATCTGGTCCCTGCCCACGGGTACTTTCTGAGCGTTAAACATCAGGATGTCGGCGGCCATCAACACCGGGTAACTGAACAGACCCATCGTCACGCCAAAGTCTGGGTCCTCACCCGCCGTTTGGTTATCCTGTACAGCAGCCTTGTAGGCGTGAGCCCGGTTCATCAAGCCCTTGGCGGAATTACAGCACAGCACCCAGGTAAGCTCGGTAATTTCAGGAATATCAGACTGGCGGTAAAACACGGACTTTTCTGTGTCCAGACCCAGCGCCAGCCAGGTCGCAGCGATCTCCTTACTGGATTGTTTCACCAGGGCAGGATCCTGACACTTAATCAGGGCATGGTAATCTGCGAGAAAGAAAAATGACTCAATCCCATCGCTACGAGAGGCTTCTACCGACGGTCGAATTGCGCCCACATAGTTTCCCAGGTGAGGAGTGCCGGTTGGGGTAATACCGGTTAGAACACGTTGTTTACTCATAGCAGTTCTTGATTCTCAAAAAGGCGGTAATCATACGGGTTATGGGCTGGAATGCCTAGTCGATCCCACCAGCCAACGCCAACAGAGTACTTTCGTAGCGGGGCTTCAAACTATCCAGTTGAAAGTGGCTGACACAGGGGACTTCCAACCTAGTAGCCGCGAGTAGACCTGCCTGGGCCACTATCAGCTTCACGGCTTCTCTCGCCTCTGCCTCAAGATCATCCGGGTAGCTCCCATAGCAATAGCTAGCGGGGAATATCTCGGGGTACGCCAAACGATCCGGCACCACGGGAAGACACCCCCTGGCGACCGCCTCGAGCACGGCAATGCCCTGGAATTCGTGTAGGGCGGTGGAAAGAACCATATCGGCTGCATCGAGAGTTCGCCCATACTCCTCTGCCGACTCAAGATAACCAAACTGTACCAGACGATGGCTGAAATCGGACTGGATCGAATCGAATATCGCCGGGCTGCTGCGAAACTGCTGACCCACCATCGCCAACTCGAAATTTATGCCCGTTTCCTCCAATAGCTGCAGTATCGACCACAGCCCCTCAGGCCCCTTGTCATACTCGAATCGCCCTACCCACAAGAGTCGTAAAGGCCTGCTTGGGTATGTCGCGGTGACATCCGACCAGACAAAACCCTCATCCGTACTGGCCTCACTGGTACTTGCCGGCAAAGGTACCGGTAGAACCGCTGTCTTCCCCTGCAAACCACTGACAATGCCGGCCGGCACCCTGTCTGGCAGTCGTTTCAGAAGGGCATCGCAGCCCGCCATAAAGCTGTCCCTGTTGTACTGGGAATTAAACAGCAGAGTATCTGCGGCCAACGCCGAGTAAAGACTCACCATCTGCGCTTCCAGCAAACTCTGCTGTTTTTCACCCTGGGGATAAGCAAACTGATTTTCGTGAAAGTAAAGAACCGTGGGAATGGCGGCAAGCTTCGGCACGAGGCCACGCAATGTGGATAAATCGACCATAGAAGTCGCTATCAACAACTGGTAGTCCCCTTCAAGTACCGCTTGCTCTTCCAGCGCCCAATACAGTGGATTGCCGCGAACCCTCCAACTAAAGTGACGGGGAGGCAAGGACAAAACCTGCCACTGCCAGTCAGCAAACATTGAGACCAGACACCGTTGCCAATGAACATGGCTTTTGGCAGCGTAGGCTGAAAGCAGCAGAACGTTCACAAAAGCGGCTATTCAGTTGGCATTCAGGGAACCACGGTGGTTATAGAATCGCCGTAAAACCCGGCTAAGATTCCAGGCATCCTCGCTACCAGCCAATTCTCTTATGGAGTGCATGGCAAACGTTGGCACACCAATATCCAGAGTACGCACACCCGTGCCACCAGCGGTGATCGGTCCGATAGTACTGCCACAGCCCATATCCGAGCGAACAACAAAGGACTGCACGGGCACCTTTTCCTGCGCAGAAAGCAGGCGATAGAGACCGGCCGTTTCACTGTTGGTTGCGTATCGCTGATTCGCATTTATTTTGATGACGGGGCCTTGATTGAGCAGTGGACCATGATTTTCATCGTGCCTATCGGCATAATTGGGGTGCAAGCCGTGGGCGTTATCAGCCGATATCATCATCGAGCGGTCTGTGAGAGCGACATAGTCCGCCTCACTGCCCGCCAGCCTTTTGAGTACCGAACTCAACAAGGGGCCCTGTGCTCCGGCGGCGGACAGGCTGCCAACCTCCTCGTGGTCATTGCAAACCAAGAGTGAACTGACGGCTCCGTCACTTTGCAACAGCGCTTGCAGACCCGTAAAACAACTCAGAAGATTGTCCAACCGGGCAGACGCGATGAAGTCACCCGCCAGACCAATGATCGCCGGTGCCTGGGTATCATAAAAGGACAACTCAAAATCGAGCACCCTGGCAACACGGCAGTCAGGATGCTCCTGCAGCAACCGCGTTTTCAGCAAATCACGAAAGTCGGTCGCGTCATCTTTGTCCACCAGCTTTAATAGCGGCAAGATATCAGTCTGGGGGTTGATGTTACGTTTCTTATTGGCCTCCCGGTCGAGATGAATAGCCAAGCTGGGGATTATGGCGATGGGATCACGAAAATCAATGAGGCGACTTCTGAGCAGGCCATCTGCGCATTCGAAGCTCACCCTACCCGCCAGTGAAAGATCCCGATCAAACCACGGGTTTAGCAGCGCGCCGCCGTACACCTGAACGCCCACCTGAAAATAGCCATGGCGGACCTTCTCCGGCGTGGGTTTTACCATCAGACACGGGCTGTCAGTGTGGGCACCGACCATTCGCAACCCCTCCAACGGGCCGCTTTCGCTACCCACGATAAAGGCGACCAAAGAGCTGTCATTGCGCTGCAGGTAATACCGCCCTCCAGCATTCAACTGCCAGGCGGCACCCTCTTCCAGGGCTTCAAAACCCGCGGCTGCCAAGCGATCGCTCATGGCGACAACAGCGTGAAAGGGTGTAGTAGCCTGGCCTATAAATTGGCACAGCTGCTCATTGAAAGCCTTTTGTGTCATGTATTCATCCCGATTATCCGTGGCAACGCCAGCACTGGGTACGCCCATAGACGCAGCCACATGCTGTGATTGGATCAGTATCGTACAGGAAGTCTGGGATTATCGAAAAAGAATTGGAAAAGATCAGCTGCGCAACTCATCGATAGCCCGTTTCAAGATCTGGCGCTGAGCGGTCGGCTGTAGTGCCCCCGGATTCATCACCGCGTCCACGCCCAGGCCCTGAACCAGGGCATTCAGTGAGCGGTAGCTATTACGCAAGTTCAGCTGTTTCTTTATCTCGCCGGATTTTCGCGCCGCTCGCAGCAGGCTAAGGCCCTGTTTCTCCTGTTCAGCAAGGCGCGTAGACAAGGCCTCACGCATCTCCTCGGAAATGGCAGCCCGATGGTTGAATGCCAGCCTAACCTGCCACTCATCGACAATTTCAGGCTTTAGGGGCAACTGGGCCGACAGCCGGGCCTGCAACAACTCAAGGCCGGTATGATGCTGACCCGGCCCAGCCATTCTGATGGCACAGCATTCCTCAATATAGACCAGGGCCGCCAATAACAACTCTTCTTTATCCGCAAAATAGTGCTGCACCATGCCCTTGGTACAACCGTGATGAGATGCCACATTGCGCAAAGTGGTATTTTCCAGACCACGCTCGGCGACAACGCGGGCAACCGTTGCGGATATGCTCTGGCGTTGCTGTTCGTGATCAACAATTTTAGGCATGTCGGAGTTCCCTCCGTAAAAACACCTTCAAAGTGTAGCAAAGGAAATGGAACCTGCCTGAAAACCTCTTTAGAGCAACCAGAGACCGTAGAGGGCCAACGCCAAGAAGACGCGATAGTAGACAAAGGGCGCCATTCCGACCCTGTCGAGTAAACGAATGAACAAGGCAATACAGAGGTAGGCCGTCAGGCCGGAAACCGCAGCCCCCACGGCCAGTATTAGCCAGTCCACCGAAGCCCCACTACGGTATAAATCCCAAACCTTCAGCGCGCCCGCCGACGCTATTACCGGAATAGAGAGCAAAAATGAAAACCTGGCTGCCGCCTGACGACCCAGCCCGAGAAACAAGCCCGCGGTTATAGTCGCCCCTGAACGGGACACCCCCGGTATCAAAGCGATCGATTGGGCGACACCAATCAGGATAGCGACCGAAAGCGACAGCAGCCTGGTTTGCCCGCGCCCGCCTGCCACCCGATCAGCCAGGCCCAGCAGCAGGCCAAAAAATAGGGTAGTAGAGGCTATAACCAGCAATGAGCGAAGTTCAGACTCAATGAAGCCCCTCCCCAGGAGTCCCACCGCCCCGACGGGGACTGTGGCAACCGCTAAATACCAAACCGACCGACTATTGTCTGTCACGGACCCGCCGGCAAGAGACGCAAACCAATCTCGGCTCATCAGCTGTAAATCTGCGCGGTAATACCACAGCACAGCGAGCAAGGTGCCGACATGTACAGCCACATCAAATGCGAGCCCCTGATCGGGCCAATTCAGAATCAGCGATGGAAGAACCAGATGGGCCGAACTTGAAATCGGTAGAAACTCGGTAAAACCTTGAAGCAGGGCCAGAATAATGGCCTGATACCAATCGATCATGGTTTTTTGCCCTGCTCCGCTAATTTCTTCCAGGAAATTTCTTCTCTTACATAGACCGGCGCCACCTCAGTCGCCCGCTGGGTTTCACCACGCGAATACGCCGCTACTGCCAGTGGAATCAGGTCCTGCGCAGAAGGCAGGACCTCGACGGCAGTTGACTGCAACCGGGTGCGCAATTCCTCGGGCATCGCCTCCAGGTATTTCAAACCACTGCCCACTGCCGCCAGGGATTGAAAATGGGCCCCAACACGGATGTCGGCTGGCGTACAAACTGCCGCCGGCGACGCTTCCACAGCCATCCCGCTCTCAATACACGCTACCGACCAGTAGATCTCATTAATCTTTGCATCGAGAAGACTCAGCACCTGATCGCCGGACTGAACCCGGCCCTGTCGGTACGCTGTTTGTGCCTGGCAGGCCAAAGTGGATACTGGGATGGTGGGCAGGTCATTCGCGAATGCAAGGCCCTGAACCGCACTGGCGGCAATTCGCAGGCCGGTAAACGATCCGGGACCACTGCCATAGGCAATCGCATCGATTCCCAGGGAACGCAGATCTCCACTGGGCAGTAATTCCTGTAACATTGGCATTAATCGCTGGGAGTGTTGTCTGGGTATCACTTCGTATATTTCGCTGTACTCGCCATCGCGGTACAAAGCCACGGAGCAAGCGTCAGTCGCTGTGTCGATTGCCAAAATAGTCGTCATCGTCCTGAAAGCTCTGTCACTAAAAACGCGTGGATTATCCCACAGAGAGTCGCGTCCAAAGAACCACAATCTCCACAATTTCGACAATCCATGCATCAAAGGTAAAATATGAACAACGAGGTAAGCATCTGTGGACTCATTCTCGCCGGCGGTGCGGGCAGGCGAGTGGGGGGAGAAGACAAGGGTTTACTATCCTGGCAAGGAAAACCGCTGATAGAACATGTCGCCACCCGACTCAGTCCGCAGGTCGACCGCCTGATTATCAGTTGCAACCGAAACCTGGATAAATATGCCCAGATCGGCACCGCGTTGGTAGAGGATAGCCGGGGGGGGTTTCAGGGACCGCTGGCGGGAATCGAAGCCGCCACTCCCCACATCATTGACAGCACTTACACCATTGTCGTCGCCTGTGACACCCCCTTGCTACCTTCAGATCTTGTCTGCAGGCTTCTGAAACCGCTATGCGGGGAATCTGGGAGCGCCTTCGACATCAGTTATGCCAATGACGGTGAACGCAACCAATACCTCTGTGCGGCAATCCGTAACAGCTGCCTTGGCTCACTCAAGGATTATCTCGCCGATGGACAGCGCGCTGTTCGACACTGGTATACACTCCAGCGTGCTATCGCTGTAGATTTCTCAGATCAACCTGGGGCATTCCTGAACTACAACCACCTGGACTCTGCGGCAGGTCCATAATCGTGGATCGGGCGGGAGACGGAATTACTATTGCTGTTTTCTCTTCGCATCTGGCCTTATCGGGGGTAGAAACCTTCTTGGTGGCCTGACGCCCGACCGGGCGCCTTTTGCACATGCGACCTTATACCGCAGAGTACTATATTTTTGGTGGAGCAGACCATGGCACGTCGCTCACGCCATCCATGGCTACCGCGACATACCGTCCGTCCCTGGACATAAAAAAACCCACTGGAAAATTCCAGCGGGTTTCATCCGAAACAGCTTAAGCTGACGGTTACTTTTTCGCTTTGGCCTTAGGCTTAGCTTTGGGCTTGGCTTTTGCTTTGGGCTTGGCTTTTGCTTTGGGCTTAGCTTTTGCTTTGGGCTTGGCTTTCGCTTTAGGCTTAGCTTTAGGCTTGGCCTTCAGTTTCTTAGCCGCTGCCTTAACTTTCGCAGCGGCATTCTTTTCCGCCGCCTTTATCTTAGCCGCGGCTTTCTTCTCGGCAGCCTTCAGCTGACCTATGACTTTCTTCTCCAAAGCCGCAATCTTCTTGGCATCAGCCTTGGCACGGGCTTTCACCCACTGCTCGGCATGCTTGGCGATGGATTTCACCTTATCCAGCTCATGCTGCGCTGCTACTTCGGCTTTATGGGCGAGAATTCTTTCCTTGGCTGCCAACTCTGTAGCTTTGGCTTTGGCCTGAGCGCTCACGTCTGCCAAACGACTACTGGCAGCTGAAGCACGTTCACGTAAGGCCTTAACCCGCGCTGAAGTCTTGGCCGATGCAGCGGACGCCGCCTTCGCAGCACGCTTGTTTGCCGCACTGGCATCCTTGGCCAATTTAGCGCGGGCCGCTTCCACTTTCTTGCGGGCGGCGGCGACCGATTTCTTCTCGGCATCTATCGATTTCTGGATCTTTGCCAACGCTTCATTCGCCTTTGCTACGGCTGGTGAAACGGCTGCCTTTTTTGCAACGGGTTTTTTCGCTGCAGCCTTCGCTGATGATTTTTTAGCAGCTGGCTTTCGCGCTGCTTTTTTGGGTTTTTCTGTCGCTTTTTTCTTAGCAGTTGCCATTTCGCCGTTCTCCAGAATTGTTATTTGGGTCCTACAAGGCAAAAGTAACAACAATTTTGAAGCGGCACAATACGCTAAACCACAAAAGAGTTTCTCGAAATACCGGCTTTTTTAGGGTCAAAATCGCTTTTTTATCACTTTAGAAAAAACTTGGAGTCGGCTTTAAACACAAATAACACTGTATTAATAGCCTAATATGATTTCTCTTCGAAATATCTGACAACTGAAACAGCGAACACAATTCGCTTTTCGCGAAAAAAAATACTTTCTACTTTTTTAGTATTTTTCCGGTATTTCGACAATAAAAACAAAAAAAGGGAGCATAGCTCCCTTTTTCTACAAGACAACCGGATTCACGACGCGAGGGAAGCAAACACCTGATCACGAATATCATCCATGCCACCAACGCCCTCAACACGATGATATTTCGGCGCATCATCCCCCGTCATACCCTGATAAAAATCGATTAGCGGACTGGTCTGATTGTTATAAACCTCCAGACGTTTTCTTACGGTTTCTTCCTTGTCATCGTCGCGCTGCACCAACGCCTCGCCAGTAACATCATCCAGACCTTCCGTCTTGGGCGCGTTATGCTTAACATGATAAATACGACCCGATTCCGCGTGCACTCTCCTACCACTCAAACGAGCCACAATAGCTTCATCATCCACGGCTATTTCTACCACGTGGTCTATTGCCACCTCCGCAAGAACCATCGCTTCAGCCTGCGGAATCGTGCGGGGAAATCCGTCGAAAAGGAAACCGTGTTCGCAATCAGCCTCCTGTATCCGTTCCTTGACCAGCCCGATAATAATATCGTCCGACACCAGGCCACCGGCATCCATTACCTCTTTGGCCTGCTTACCCAGTTCAGTCTGGGCCGCCACCGCCGCCCTGAGCATATCGCCAGTCGATATCTGCGGGATTCCATATTTTTCTACTATATATTGTGCTTGAGTGCCCTTGCCGGCGCCGGGTGCGCCCAATAAAATCAATCGCATTAGCAGATGTCCTCAGTGTTTCAAGGTGAGACGGTGACCAGCACCGAAGGTGTTTAGGTAATTCAGAGGGCCGTAACCATACACAGCGTGTGATAATTGTACAACCCCCGCTGGCTAGTCTACGAACCCAGTTTAACTTTGTTCCAAAGTGCATCGAGCGCAATGCTGCCAAGCGCTTCCAGCTGCTGCCCATTTTCCGCTGCCAGCCTCTCCATCGCCCCGAAACGGGACTCAAACTTCATGGAAGAGCGCCTCAAACTCGCCTCCGCATCGACTTTTAAGTGTCGGGCCAAATTCACCGCCGTAAAGAGCACATCACCCATCTCGTCCTCTATCTTCTCAGGGGACTTTTCGGCAACAGCGGCCTGCAACTCGGCGATCTCCTCCTGCATTTTGGCAAGCACCCCGGCGGCATCACTCCAGTCAAAACCCACCCCCGCAGCCCGCTTTTGCAGTTTCTGGGCGCGTGGGAGGGCTGGCAGAGCCAGAGGAACATCCGCCAGCACACCAGGCTGGGATTTTTCCTCCCTTTCCTGCTGCTTGATCTCCTCCCAGCTGAGCATAACCTCGTCAACTGACACGGACTTTGAAGCCGCCTTGTCCAGTGCACCGTCCTGAAACACATGAGGGTGCCGCCGCAATAGCTTATCGACCAGTGTATCGACTACGTCTTCGAACCCAAACAGGTCCATCTCCCGACCTAGTTGCGCGTAGAACACCACCTGAAAGAGGACATCTCCCAGTTCTTCTGCAACATGAGGGTAATCTTCCTCTTCTATAGCCGCCGCCAGTTCGTAACATTCCTCGAGTGTAGAGGGGACAATCGAACTGAAAGTCTGTGCCTTGTCCCAGGGACAGCCAGATATCGGGTCGCGCAGTCGCTCCATCACCTGCAGCAGGTCCGCTATACCGTAAAGTGGGCGGCCAGAATTCACTTGCTGCTACCCTCATCCACGAGACGAGCAGCGGAAACCACATTATTGAGACGATTCAACCGCTCTAACAACTTGGATAATGCGGCCAGGTTCGGTACCTCGACGCGCAAACGCATGGTCGCAGTATGGCGCTTCTGATTGGTTTGGGTGTTAATGGTCAAGACATTGATACGGGCATTGGCGAAGAGTTCAGTAATATCGCGCAGTAGCCCCTGCCGGTCATAAGCCTCAATCGCGACATCCACTTCAAACTTGTCCTGGGGAGCATTGTTACCCCACTCCACCTCGACGATTCTGTCCTGCGATGATTGCTGTAGCTTCATCAAACGACCACAATCACTGCGGTGTACACTCACGCCCTTACCCTTAGTGATAAACCCGGTAATGCCGTCACCCGGCAGTGGCTTACAGCAGCCCGCCATGTAGGTGAGAAGATTACCCACACCGTGCACCTGAACCTGGCCCCGATAGGAACTGCCCCCAGGTTTGGCCAGGCGTAATTCCGGTTCTTTTCGACTCTCAACCAGGCCCTGGGCCACATTGAGCACCTGAGAGGAGGAGATATCCCCCGAGCCCACGGCTGCATAAAGGTCGTCAACCGTTGTTTGCTGCAGTTTCCTGGCAATACGCTGGTAGTCAATGCTGGTCAACGCCAAGCGCCTGAATTCACGCTCCAGCAAATGCCGGCCTGCGTCGACGTTATCCTCTCTCGCCTGCGCCTTAAACCAGTGCTGCACCTTGGCTCTGGCCCGGGAGGTTTTCAGGAACCCCAGTCCAGGTTGCAGCCAGTCCCGACGTGGCAAGCCTTGCTGGCTGGTCAGTACTTCAACCCGTTCGCCTGTCTTCAGGGCGTACGTTAAAGGCACGATCGTACCATTTACCTTCGCACCCCGGCACTTATGACCCACCTCGGTATGTACGTGATAGGCAAAATCCAACGGGGTGGCACCGTGGGCTAGATTGACTACATCGCCCTCCGGCGTAAAGACGTAAACGCGATCCTGGGCTACATCGAAGCTGAACTGCTCGGCAACAGATTGGGAATCACCCGTTTCCTCGTGCCAGTCCAGGACCTGCCTGAGCCAGGCGATTTTTTCCTCGTAGGTGCTGGCCATTCCCCCTTCTGAATCCGAGTCCTTATAGCGCCAGTGGGCGCAAACTCCCAGCTCAGCTTCTTCATCCATCTGTCGCGTACGAATTTGGACCTCCAGGATTTTCCCCTCGGGTCCAATTACCGCGGTATGCAGGGAGCGGTATCCATTTTCTTTGGGGTTGGCAATATAATCATCAAACTCATGGGGAATATTTCGCCACAGGCCATGCACCATACCCAGTGTCGCGTAGCAGTCCTTCACTTCCGGAACCAGTATTCGCACTGCTCGGATATCGTAGACCTGGGAAAACCCTATCCCCTTGCGCTGCATTTTTCGCCAGATACTGTAGATATGCTTGGATCGCCCTTCGATTTCCACCTCCAGACCTACCTGTCTTAATACCCGATACAACTCCTCTTTAACGCGGACAATAAATTCATCCCGCTCAAGTCGTTTGCCATCAAGTAGGCCTGCGATTTTCCGGTAGGCATCCGTGTAAATATAGCGAAAAGACAGGTCCTCAAGTTCCCATTTCAAATGCCCTATGCCGAGGCGGTGTGCCAGCGGAGCGTAGACGTCAAAGACTTCCTGAGCGACGCCCTTACGCCGCTGCTCATCATTTTTTACGGCACGAATGGCGCAACTTCTCTCTGCCAGTTTGATCAGCGCCACCCGCACATCATCAACGAGTGAGATCAACATTTTTCGAAGATTGTCTTTTTGCCCGTGCGCTTGTCCGAGTACCGGTGATTCGCCCTGATGCTGAAACTCGCTGATCGCTCCCATTCGAAGGACGCCGCGAATGAGGCTTCCTACTTCCTCGCCAAAATTATCATCGACCCACTCTAGCGAAAGCCTTTCTTCACGCACCGCGCGATACAGTATCCCAGCCACCAGACAGTCAGTGCCCACGTGTAAATCAGCCAGAATCTGGGTGATATCCAGGCCCGCTATGAAGCAATCCGGATCCGCAGACCAATCGCTAGTATCTCCACACTTTACGGATTTTGCGGCCAGGGTCGCGGAACAGGCCGCACGCAGCCGGGTGAGTTCCTGTTCATTAAATTCCTCAGGCAACTGCGCAAGCCAGCGCTCCAGGTCGATCTCGCCCGTATCCGTGATATGTGACTGTTGTCTTACCTGAACCATTAGCTAGCCGAAAAAACGCCGGTTGAGAGGTAGCGGTCTCCCCTGTCACAAATAATTGCGACAATGACGGCATCCTCCACCGTACTGGCTATCTGCAGTGCCGCCGCCACCGCACCGCCGGAAGACACACCGCAAAAAATACCTTCCTCTGAAGCCAGTCTGCGCATCGTTTCCTCTGACGCCTGTTGAGAGATATCAATGACCGTATCAACCCGTGCAGCATCAAAAATACTGGGCATATATTCCTCCGGCCAACGCCTGATGCCGGGGATACTGGACCCTTCCAAGGGCTGCAAACCCACAATTTCAATTTCCGGCTTTTGCTGTTTCAAAAAAGCAGAACAGCCCATAATTGTGCCTGTCGTCCCCATGGAGCTGACAAAGTGCGTAATAGTGCCCTCTGTCTGCTGCCAGATCTCGGGGCCGGTACCGGTAAGATGAGCCAGGGGATTATCGGGATTTGCGAATTGATCCAACACCCGCCCCTTCCCTTCTGCCTGCATTTGTAACGCGAGATCACGAGCGCCTTCCATGCCTGCTACCTGACTAACTTCCAGCAGTTCGGCACCATAGGCCGACATGGACTGTTTGCGTTCGACGCTCATATGGTCCGGCATGATAAGGATCAGCCGATAACCACGTATGGCCGCCGCCATAGCCAGGGCGATTCCTGTGTTGCCGCTGGTGGCCTCGATGAGGGTATCCCCAGGCTTAATCTCACCTCTAGCCTCGGCCTGAGCGATCATGCTCAGGGCGGGCCGGTCCTTTACAGAACCGGCGGGATTATTACCCTCCAGCTTGACAAGAACGGTATTGCTGGTCGAGCCGGGCAATCGCTGTAGACGTACCAGAGGCGTATTACCAATGCAGGCTTCAACAGTTGGGTATTCGGGCATGGGTTAGTACCACTATAGGGAGGAGGGAAGTATATATAATTTCAGCGGTGCGAACAGTCAAAAATGACTATCCTCGCTCACTTTGCCAGCGCAGCAAAGGCGACCACATAGTCCGTTTCGTCTGACAGGCTCAACAACACACTACTTGCCCCTTTTTCAATGGCCACTGCCTCTGCACCGCCCGTTAGTTTAACCAATGGCGCACCATTCGCATCGTGTTCAATCTGAATATCCTGCCAGCTGACCCCTCGGCCTATGCCTGTGCCCAGCGCCTTTGCCACCGCTTCCTTTGCAGCAAAACGCTTGGCCAACAGCCGGATTCCCTGGCGGCTTTCATCGTACTCCCCACGCTCGGCAGCTGTCAGGATCCGGTTAACAAAGCGGTCCCCCAGGCGATTTACCACGTCCTCGATCCGTTCGATCTTGAGGATATCCGTGCCCAGTGCAATCATTCACTTTTCTCCTGCGTCACGGTCGAAGACGGGGGTCGACGAAACAATTCCCGACTCTTCAGGGGCTGGTCCCCCAGATGTCCCGCGAGAGCATATCGCAGCAACCGTTTGGCGGCCAGGCGAGCGGCATCGCTGCGCTCTCCCGCCGCGACTGCCAGCATATCTGCGCCGGAGAAAACCGGGATACCGGGGGCGGCTTTAGCGCGCTGTTCTACCAGACCAAACTCCTGATGATAGTAATACCAGCGACCTGACTGAACATCCTCGCCATTGTATCCATCCGCGCGAAGATCGAAGCCGTAGCCCAGCTCATCCAGTAAATTAAATTCAAAACGGCGCAGAATGTCGCCCAGAGCCCCGCTGTCTCCCAGTGAAGCCACAGCGTCACCATAAGCAATAAAGAGCCCGGGGTGGGCATCGTTGCGATGCATGAGCCTCATGAGTAATTCGTTCAGGTAAATACCACTGTAAAGGCGCTCACCGCGGAGAGCGGGAACCTCTCCAGCCACTTCACTGCCGACCAGGGTTTTCATCTCGGATTTTCCGCTAAAAGACAATAATAACGGCGTAAAAGGTTGCAGTATCGCACCGCTGGAGCGCCCGCGAACAGAGCGCCTCGCGCCCTTGGCAACGAGGCTGATACGGCCGTATTCTGCGGTCAGAACTTCCAGTAGCAAGCTGCTGTCGCGGTAGTGTCGACTGTGTAGAACAAAGGCTGGCTGTAAATGGACGCGCACGGGGCTCAGGCCGCTTTACCGATCATCATACCCCAGGCTTCGCAGGGCACGCTCGTCATCGGACCAGCCGGATTTAACTTTGATCCATAAACGCAACATGATTTTGCTATCAAACAGGGGCTCCATATCTCGCCGTGCATCCGATCCAATTGAACGCAACCTTGCCCCACCCTCGCCAATCAATATCTTCTTTTGGCCCTTGCGTTCGACAAAAATCACTGCAGAGATATGAAGGATAGCGCCTTCCTGCTTGAATTCCTCAATTTCCACGGTGACAGCATAGGGTAGCTCATCACCCAGTTGCCGCATGATTTTTTCACGCACGATCTCCGACGCCAAAAAACGCTGACTGCGATCGGTAATCTGGTCTTCTGGGAAAAAGTGCGTCGCTTCTGGCAGGTATTTCAGGATTTCAAGCTCAAGCTCGGCTACATTGTGATTCTGTAGCGCCGAAATTGGCATAATAGCTGCGAAATCCGCTTTTTCGGCCAAGGCCTTTAAATGGGGCAACAAACGCCCTTTGTCCTCCAGAAGGTCAGCCTTGTTAATCGCCAATAGGGTCGGCACGCCCGCCCCACTGACCCGTTGCAGAACCATATCGTCTTCCTCGGTCCAGGCGGTTCGGTCCACGACGAAAACGATGACATCAACATCCTTGATTGCAGAGCTCGCCGCACGATTCATGTAGCGATTGATGGCCTTACTTTCCAGCTTGTGCAGACCCGGAGTGTCCACAAAGATGATCTGGTGATCGCCCTCAGTCTTGATGCCCAAAACCTGATGTCGGGTGGTCTGGGGCTTACGGGAGGTAATGCTGATTTTCTGACCCAGGATATGATTCAGCAGTGTGGACTTCCCCACATTGGGGCGACCAACGATAGCGACATAGCCACAGCGTTTTTTATCAGTTTGCATTGGATTCCAATCCCAAAAGAGCAGCCTCAGCCGCCGCCTGTTCGGCTTTTCGTCGGCTACTGCCCTCTCCCATCACTACCTTGATCGGCTTTTGCACCTTGCACGCGATCTGGAAAACCTGGTTGTGATCGTCACCGCTGACTGTGCATAACTCATACTCAGGCAAGGGCCTACCGCGCCCCTGTAGGTACTCCTGTAACCGGGTCTTGGCGTCCTTACTGCTCGCCATGCTGTCTAGATCTGCCAGGCGTGGACCAAACCAGCGCAGCAAATGTGTGCGGCAGGTATCCACATCACTATCCAGTAAGATGGCCCCGGCAACAGCCTCCAGTGCATCCGCTAATATGGAACCACGGCGGTGGCCACCGCTTTTTTTCTCTCCTGGGCCCAAGCTCAAGTGCTCGCCCAAACCCAACTCTTTCGCCATCTCAGCCAGCGTCTCACCCTTCACTAAGGAGGCACGCATACGACTCAACTCACCCTCGCGGGCGCTGGGAAATTGCTGATAGATAGCCTCAGCAATCACATGATTAACAATGGAGTCACCCAGAAACTCGAGACGTTCATTATTGTGACTACCAACACTGCGGTGCGCCATCGCCAGAGCGAGCAGCTCGCTATTGGAGAATTCGTAGCCGATAGTGCGCTGTAGAACCGCGAAATTACTCATCCAGACCTGCTCATGAGCACATCACGGCGCCGGTTGGCCTACCTGCAGCTTTAAGTCATCGAAACTCATAACCGCATCAATGCGCCCCATTACACTGATTCTCGCTTCGTAGTTGGCATCGATCCAGGTCTTGCCATCTTTGCGATATATTTCAATATCCCGGGGGTCAACATCGTAAACCTGGTTGGTATTGAGCAGATTCTCCATCTGACGACGCAACTCTCGAATCGTCTTTTTTTCGGCTTCATACTCCGTTGCCACCTTGGTGACAACTTCCTTAACAGTAAGATACTCAAAATAACTGGGTGCCAGACGCATACCGCACATGATAAAAAAGCCCACCATGATTGCTATGCTAAGCATACCCAAAAGTGACATTCCCGATTGACGGTGGCGCATTACCATGTTTTTCTCCCCATTTTAGTCACCTCTAATACTACAGGTTTAATTATTGTATTGACCCAACACGGCTAAAGCTCGGGATACTGAATACCGATTCCCAGTGCATCCATATTGCAAACGCCTCGCCTACTATATCCTTTTCTGGCACTTGACCCCAAATCCGACTGTCGCTGCTGTTATCCCGATTATCGCCCATCATAAAATAATGGCCAGGTTTAACAACAACAGAAAAGCCCCGGGCCTGTCGCAGATCATCGACTTGCATGAGGTGGGTGGCATCGCCCAGCGTCTCCAAAGCCAACTGATATCGCGAATTTCCATCCGGTATCGTTGCCAGGTGTTCGCGTTCCAGTCGCTCGCCATTGACATAAATTTCCTTATCTCGGTAGCTGATCTGGTCGCCGGGCAACCCCACCACTCGCTTGATAAAATAAGTATCGTTCATATGGGGCGGGAAGAAAACCATCACATCGCCGCGTTCGGGTGTATTCAGGTCCAGTACTTTGGTACGCACTACCGGCAAACGTATACCGTAGGTGAATTTGTTCACCAGTATATAGTCTCCCACCTTGAGGGTGGGGACCATTGAGGCCGAGGGGATCTGGAAGGGTTCTACCAGAAAAGATCGCAGCACAAACACAACAAACAGTACCGGAAAGAAGGATTTGGCGTACTCGACCAGTACTGGCTCTCTTGCCGATTGTGCAGCCTTGGCACGGTAGGCGATGCCATGCTCACTACCTTCGGTCGACCACTGTGGAAATTCCTGTTGAAGCTGGTTAAGCGTCGCATTTCGAGACCGCGCGAGAAAAATAGCGTCGAGGGCCCATATCAGGCCGCTGCCAAAAACCAGGGTTACGAGAATCAGGGGGAAATCAATGTTCATCGTAACGTCCTGTCAGCCATCTACTTTCAGCACAGCCAAAAAGGCCGACTGGGGGATTTCAACACTACCGACCTGCTTCATGCGTTTTTTACCGGCTTTTTGCTTCTCAAGTAGCTTGCGCTTGCGCGATACATCGCCGCCATAGCACTTGGCGGTAACATTCTTACGCAGCGCCTTAACCGTCTGCCTGGCAACGACCTTGCTACCCACTGCAGCCTGAATCGCCACATCGAACATTTGCCTTGGAATGAGCTCTTTCATTTTCTCAGTCAGCAAACGTCCGCGTGACTGAACCTGATTCCGGTGCAGAATGATCGCCAGCGCATCGACGCGATCGCCGTTAATCAGTACATCGAGACGCACCAGATCAGCGGCTTCGAAGCGCTCAAAACTGTAATCCAGAGAGGCATAACCTCGACTTACGGATTTCAGGCGATCAAAAAAGTCCAGTACCACCTCGGCCATGGGCAGGTCATAAATAACAGATACCTGGGAGCCCAGGAACTGCATATCCTTTTGCACGCCCCGCCTTTCGACACAGAGGGTAATCACATTACCAAGGTAATCCTGCGGAACGAGTATGTGGGCGCGGGCAATGGGTTCGCGCATTTGCTCGATGACGCCCAGGTCAGGCAAGGACGAGGGGTTATCTACAGTAATAACCTCTCCATTATTTTTTTGAACTTCATAGATTACCGTGGGGGCAGACGTAATCAGGTCGAGATCGTACTCACGCTCCAGGCGCTCCTGGATAATCTCCATGTGAAGCATACCCAGGAAACCACAACGAAATCCGAATCCCAGCGCATCAGAGCTTTCCGGTTCGTAAAACAGGGAGGCGTCATTTAGCGTCAACTTGGCCAAAGCATCTCGAAAATCCTCAAAGTCGTCAGAGGAAATAGGGAAAATACCGGCGTAGACCTGGGGCTTGACCTGCTTAAAGCCCGGCAGCGCCAGCACGTCGGCATTACCAGAATGGATTATCGTGTCACCAACCGGCGCCCCGTGGATATCTTTGATACCCGCTACCACATACCCGACTTCCCCCGCCTTTAACTCGCCGGTCTCCTGTCTTTTGGGCGTAAAAATACCCACGCTGTCCACCTGGTGAGCCTTGCCTATGGTCTTGGCGACAATTTTGTCCCGCTTTCGCAATACGCCGTGCTTGACCCTGACCAGAGACACTACACCGAGGTAGTTATCGAACCAGGAGTCAATAATAAGAGCCTGCAGTGGCGCTTCCAGGTCGCCTTCGGGGGGCGGAATCGTTGCCACCAGGTACTCCAGTGCATCTTCAATTCCCATGCCCGATTTTGCGCTGACTTGCACAGCATGCGAAGCATCTATGCCAATGATTTCCTCAATTTCGAGCTGAACTTTTTCCGGGTCAGCCTGGGGCAGGTCCATCTTATTGAGGATCGGCAAGACTTCCAAACCCTGCTCTATCGCCGTATAGCAGTTGGCGACTGACTGTGCTTCTACGCCCTGCCCCGCATCAACCACCAGTAAGGCACCCTCACAGGCCGCCAGGGAACGGGAAACCTCATAGGAAAAATCCACGTGCCCAGGCGTGTCAATGAAGTTTAATTGATATATTTTGCCGTCCTGGGACGTGTAATCCAGGGTGACGCTCTGTGCCTTGATCGTTATTCCGCGCTCGCGCTCGATGTCCATCGAATCGAGTACCTGAGCATCCATTTCACGCGCGCTTAAGCCGCCGCAATGCTGGATAAATCGGTCCGCCAAAGTGGATTTGCCGTGGTCAATATGGGCAATAATTGAAAAATTTCGGATGTTACTAAGGTCGCTCACGCACTCAAGCTCGATTCTGTGTGGATCATGGAATGGCCCGTGAAATTGGGCCTATGACGTCTTACTTCAAAAGACGCGCGATTGTACCCTATCAGGGATACAACCGCCACGCTCCATCAGAGACAATGCACCGCCATTAACCGCCGCTTATTCGCCCAGTTTCAAGCCGATAAACAGGGGGTTACCCCGGCGAATGAGGCGCAGGGGAACGGAAGAGCCGCTCTTGAGTCTACCTACCGCATCCTCAAACGCCTGTTGTGTCTTAACAGGTGCAGTGCCGATCAAAGTAATAACATCTCCGGCCGCTATGCCCGCTTGGGCGGCGACTGATGAGGGCACGACCTCACGTACAACAACGCCGCCATCAATACCCCAGCGCTCGAGGTTTTCTTGCTGCGCGGTCTCCACGACCAGCCCCAATCGACCGCCATAACCATCCTGGCCTTGCTGTCGGTTTAATGCATAACTATCGTCGGAATCGAGACCGCCCACCTCTACAGTCAGGGTTTTGCTCCGCTGATTACGTACAATTTCCACCGTGGCATCTGTACCGGGCTTTATCAGGCCCACCATATGGGGTAGATCTGCGGAAGTTAGCACCTCAACACCATTAAAGCGCACGATTACATCGCCCGACTTAAGTCCCGCTTTATCTGCCGGACCCTCGGGTGCAACCTGGGAAACCAGGGCTCCGTGAGGCCTGTCGAGACCGAACGAGTCCGCTAAATTCTTATCCACATCCTGGATAGTGACACCGAACCAGCCGCGGGTGACCCGACCATTTTCCTTAAGCTGTTCTACCACGTTGTTCACGACACTGGCCGGAATAGCAAACGAAAGACCGATGGATCCGCCGCTGCGAGTGAATATCTGGGAATTTACGCCAACGACCTCACCCGCCAGATTAAACAACGGTCCGCCTGAATTGCCTGGATTTATAGCGACATCGGTCTGGATAAAGGGCACATAATTCTCATTTCGCTCGGTAGGTAAGCTGCGCCCCTTGGCACTGACAATACCCGCCGTAACCGAATAATCGAGGCCAAAAGGCGAACCAATCGCGAGCACCCATTCACCCACTTCAAGCTCTCCCGCCTTACCCAGTGTGAGCACCGGCAAGTTTTTCGCATTCACTCTGAGCAGCGCCAAATCTGACCGAGGATCTGTACCAATAACCTCAGCGTCATATTCCCGACGGTCGCTCAATCTCACCAATACACTGTCGGCACCCTCAACTACGTGATTATTGGTCACGATATAACCGTCTTCTGAGATGATAAAGCCAGAACCCATGGCCATTTGCTGTCGCTGGCTGGGCGGCGCGCCACGATGCTCGAAAAAGCGTCGCAAATATTCGGGAATCTCCTCCGGGTTTGGCCCGGATTGACTGGCACGCTTGCCGCTATGCTCGACCACGATTTTGACTACCGCTGGCGAACTGTTTTTGACAATTTCCGTGAAATCCGGCAATTGGGCAGCTGATACCGCGGCACTAACCAACAGTAAACCCGTAGCGAATAGAACCGCCACCACTCGAGACAATGCATTCATAGTCGTCTTCCGATCTGAATTGAAAAAAAAGGCGTTAAACCGCAGTAGCGATCAGCGAGCCAGACCTTACAACTTCCAGTAAGGTGGGCTGCAAGTCGGCATCATCGCGATGACGCCAGGCATGCCAGCGGACACCCGCCACCCCCAGGACGAAGCCAGCCACCGCGCCCAACACCGCCAATA
The DNA here is from genome assembly GCA_036960305.1 of Halioglobus sp. Classification (GTDB taxonomy): domain Bacteria; phylum Pseudomonadota; class Gammaproteobacteria; order Pseudomonadales; family Halieaceae; genus JBALVT01. The sequence goes on from JBALWA010000014.1 coordinate 51,393, forward strand.
GATCCTGGTCGCCTTCGAAGAAACCGACAGCGCCGGATGCACCGCACAGCATCGCGGCCAGGGGCAACATGTAAACGATAAAAGAGCCGCGTAAAATCACCTCTTCAGGAATGCTAATTCTGACCTGGTCGTTCACCTCACAGGCCGTTGGAGCCAGTTTCCCGGGCAACACCCTGATATAGCTGCGACTGCCATCAGAAATCTGGTTGATCAGGCCGTGGCCACAACCTTTCTGTACCGAACAACTGCCACAGGTGCTCTGTCGAATCGTCTCAACCCAGAGACTGCCGGTCTCTACAGCCACGACACGCCCCGTCTCCGTCAACATTCCAAAGCTATCCACTGCATATTATTGCGCCACCCAGGTTACAGAGTCGGCAACCATTCTAGCGGTATTCAAAGGAACTTCCCCGATTACCGTCACCAATACCGGCTGGTCAGACATTCGCATCCCTCGCGTATAGGATGTCGTACCGCCCCGACGCACCACGCCCTCGCCAGGTTGTATCTCTCGCGACAGCTCCTCAAGGAAAACGGAGAACACGGCCAGGCCGTCAGTGTAGGTTTTTCGGGTAGATTGCCGCTTCGGCTCGTCTGTCATGGTAAAACCCTCGGGAACCCACCGAATATCCCAATGGCTGGAAGGCAGGGAGGCATCATTGGAGGAGGACATGTCGGGGTGAGTCGCCCTATGCACTACTTCCGCACTGGCAGCGCCCGGGGCTTCTTCTGTGTAGGAGAGGTTAGCAAACTGGAAACGCTCAAGGGTTTTTTGACCTCGCCCCTGGGTTCTGGCACGGAGCAACAGGCCTGTTTCCCGGTCCAACTCCATGATATATCCGTACCGGTACATATCCCGAGGCTCGATCTGGATAAGCACAGCCTTGCGTCCTGCGATCCTGTCGCCTTCACCCTCGCCAACCGCAAAGCGGTAATGGGCCGCAATACCGCAGTCACCCGACTGCATCTCTTCACCTATTCGTAACAGGCGATGACCGGGATGAACACAGTGCAGCGGGTGATCGACGCGCACAACCTGCGCGCCCTGCCCCGTCAATTGAGTCAGGCTTTCCGACGCAGTGCCATCCACAACAGAGTGGGATACCTGCATCACCTGCATATTGTCGCCTCGTTCCAGGGTGACAACACCGTGATAATTAACCTCGTGTGAGCTCCTGGACATTTTGTCCAGCCACTGCAGGGCCACTGAATCAGCACCGGGGCAGCTAGCCGCTGTCACCTGTGCCGACAGCGTCAGTAAAAGTACGGTGGAAAACAGCTTTCGGGACCGGCCAGCCAAAGACGTCACGCCAACTCTACTCCTTGATTTCCTGTACGCGGGCAAAGGGTACCAAGCCCTGGGGGGAATTCAAGGCAGCGTGCTCGGCATGCTCCTGCATATATTTCTGCATACGCTGACGTGCCAACTCTCTGTAGGCGGTGCGTGCAGCGGGCTGCAGTACGGGAACGCCCTGCGTGCCAAAACTTGCTCGAACCGGTGTGGCGCCCACACTATTCACAAAACCAACCGCGGAGACGCCACCAAACTGGTTATTAGCTGCCATATAGGTATCTCCTTCTGCAAGCTGCGACAACTGCTGCCCACCAACAACGACCACCGCTGCCACGGAGGCGGCTACGGCAAAGCTGGCTAGGGGCCTGAGCATCCGTTGAAAGGTTCCCGTCTTCTGACCTTCACCGGGATCGGCCAGCGCATCGCGCACACGTCCGGAGATGTCCATAGACAAATCCTGGACAGGCTGACCACCCATGGCAGAACGCGCGGCGTGATAACGTACCCAAGTCTGACGTAATTCCGCGTCTTCACCCAGACTGGACAGCACACGCTGTAACTCCAGTTCATTGGCCTCATCGTCCATCAGGGCGGAAAGCGACTCCCGCAATCTTTCACTCATTTTCTCATCCTTCGTGCTCTCACACGTATGTTCACACCTGCATACAAATTAAATCTAACCGGGCATCGCTGCAATATGGCAGAAATAATGCTCAGAATTCACCGTCCAACTGTTCTTTTACCTGCCGGTCTATAGCCTCCCGTGCCCGGAATATCCGCGACCGCACCGTCCCAACAGGACAATCCATAATCTCAGCGATATCCTCATAACTGAGACCATCAAATTCACGAAGTGTTACCGCTGTTCGTAAATCATCGGGCAATTCACGAATTGCCCGATCTACGACTTCCTTTAATTCCGCACCAAAAAGGGCGTTCTCGGGCGTGTTAAGGTCACGCAACGCCGCGCCACCGTCGTAGTACTCAGCATCTTCAACCTCAACATCTGAGCCAGGGGGGCGCCTGGACCTCGAAACCAGATGATTTTTCGCCGTGTTAATCGCAATGCGGTATAGCCAGGTATAGAACGCGCTATCGCCCCTAAAGCGTGGTAACGCCCTGTAGGCTTTGATAAAAGCCTCCTGAGCAACATCCTGTACCTCATCTGCATCATGTACATAGCGGCTAATCAGCCCAAAAATCTTATGCTGGTACTTCAGCACCAGTAGATCAAATGCTCTCGAATCGCCCTTTTGTACTTTTGCGACAAGCTGCTGATCCGTCTCTGCGGCAGTCATGCCCTGCTCCCCTCCCTAGACCATGACATTACTGCCCCGGTGAAATTCTCCCAACTGCTTGAATAGACAGCCGAAATATCAATAAGTTCGCCGCTAGTTGCCAGCGACCCACTATAAGAGACACTTAATTGAATAAAGTTCCCCAAGACCATTTTCCCGATTCATCGACCACAGTGTACTGTGGTTCATATAGCACACTAGTATATACTCGCACCCTGTACTGTGACCAAGCGCTAAGTCCTTGAGTCACATCATATAATTCACCTGAAAAGGCGGCAAGTAATCGCTCTATGTCCAGCCATCACCCACACGACGTACTCATTATTGGCAGTGGCGCAGCTGGCTTGAGCCTTGCCCTGCGCCTGCCGGAACATTATCGCATCGCGATTGTAAGTAAAGCGGACCTCAACCAGGGCTCAACCTACTGGGCCCAGGGCGGCATGGCGGCGGTGCTGGATACCCACGACAGCATCGACTCTCACGTTGAAGACACCTTATCGGCAGGGGGCGGCTTATGTCATCGAGACGCCGTGGAGTTTACCGTAGAAAACAGCCGCCGTTGTGTTGAATGGTTGGTCGAACAAGGCGTCGATTTCGATCAGGGAGAGAACCAGGAGTTCCACCTCACTCGCGAAGGGGGACACAGCCACAGACGTATTATTCATGCAGCGGACGCCACCGGCAGAGCCATCTCGGAAGTTTTGTCGGAGCGAGCGACACAAGCAAAAAATATTGAAATTCATACCCACCGGGTCGCTGTCGATCTGGTGGTTAATGAAGGACGCTGCCAGGGAGCCTATATTCTCAACCGGAAAACAGAGCGAGTTGAGCTATTCCAGGCCAGGGCCGTGATCCTGGCGACAGGTGGTGCAAGCAAGGCCTATCTTTACACCAGTAATCCCGATGGCGCCAGCGGCGATGGCATCGCCATGGCCTGGCGCGCCGGCTGTCGGGTCGCCAATCTGGAATTTAACCAGTTTCACCCCACCTGTCTCTACCACCCACAGGCGAAATCGTTTTTGATCACTGAAGCTATTCGGGGCGAGGGCGGCAAGCTACTGCTTCCCGATGGCAGTCAGTTTATGCATCGCTTCGACGAGCGCTGCGAACTGGCTCCCAGAGACATCGTTGCCAGGGCCATTGACCACGAGATGAAACGGCTGGGAAGCGACTGTGTTTTCCTCGATATCTCTCACAAGTCACCCGAATTTCTGCACAGCCATTTTCCCACGATTTTGGCGCGGTGCCTTGAACTGGGTATCGATATTACCCGGGAGCCAATCCCTGTTGTACCCGCCGCACACTACACTTGCGGCGGCGTGGTGGTTGACACCAATGGCTGCACGGATGTCGCGGGTCTGTATGCAATAGGCGAGAGTTCCTGTACCGGACTGCATGGCGCGAACCGTATGGCCAGCAACTCCCTGCTGGAATGCATCGTCTATGCTGAATCGGCCGCCGCTCATATCCAGTCTACTATGGGCAATGCACCCATACCCGAACAAGCCGCGCTGTGGGATGAAAGCCAGGTGACCGACTCCGACGAAGATGTGGTGATTTCCCACAACTGGGATGAGCTTCGACGTTTCATGTGGGACTACGTCGGCATTGTCCGCACCAACAAGCGCCTTCAGCGCGCACAACACAGGGCGCAGCTGTTACAGGCCGAAATTGCCGAGTACTACAGCAATTACAAAGTCAGCAATGACCTCCTGGAACTGCGTAATCTCGCCATGGTTGCCGAGTTAATGATTCGCTGCGCTATCTCCCGCAAGGAGAGCCGCGGCCTACACTACACGCTGGATTACCCCGAACTTGATGCGATTGCGGAGGATACGGTCTTAACGCCGACCAATTCACCCCTCTAGCGTTAACCGTCTGCGCAGGTTTTGCAAATCCGCCTTTTCTGCACTATCTGCAAACAAGGAGAAGCTAACGACCTGCCCCGAATCCGGCGACTCCAAAGCAAATTGGACCAGCCATGGCAGACAGACCCAGCCCCGGCGTAATTCCATCGGGCTTAACTTGCCCGCATGAAATACCATCCACTGTCCCTGGCGCCAGCCGACGCTGGCCCCACACAAGGTCTCGACCGACAGCGACTTGAGGCAACTAGCCGAAAGCAGCAGCATGAATAAAGCTAGCAGTGAGAAACCGGCAACGTGCACCTGATAGACGGCCAACATCTGGAGAAAGGCAAGTGCCAGTAGAAAATAGCGCCGAATACGGGAACGCTTAACGGTCAGGGCGAGTGCTGGCGAATTCCAGTATCTGTTTAACAATGCCGATGAGTTCCTGTTCCTCGGGCTGTTCCCTGCGTAAAAACCAGGAAAACAGATCTTGGTCCTCGCACAACATAAGTTGCTGAAAACACAGCCTGTCGCTTTCGCTGAGCTCCTGGTAACGGGCGTTCACAAAAGGCTCCAACACCAGGTCCAGTTCCAGCATGCCGCGCCTTGCCGCCCAGCGCATACGATTCAGTTCGATATCGGATATCATTGACAAAATTTTACGTCTCGGGAAGATCAAAAAAGGCCATTATACAGTCTTTGTCATGAGAAGCTGACAAGGTCGGTTCCAAAGCCTATTATTACCCCCCTTTTCACCGCTTGAGACCATCACTTTGGATGCACACTATTGTAATCTGGAACATGAGACCCTGCTACACATCACGGGCCCCGACTCCCTGAAGTTTCTGCAGGGGCAAACCACCTGTGACACCAGTGAAATTAACGAAACACATGCCCTGCTGGGCGCGTACTGCAACCCTCAAGGCCGCATGGTGAGCGATTTTCTGTTGTGCCAACTGGGAAGCGATCACTTCGCTATGCGCCTGCGACAGGATGTTATCGCCAGGACCGCGGAGACTTTCGGCAAGTACATCATTTTTTCCAAGGCTGAACTGGACGCCCAGAATGAGGAGTGGCTGACGATAGCCTGCTGGGGTAGCGACATTCGCCAGGCCTTGACCGACATTTTCCCCGCTGTGCCTGAGACCCGGCTCAATACAACCATGGGCGAGAACTTTGTACTGGTACAGATCGATGAGAAAGGGGAACAATTCGAGTGCTACCTGCGCAAGGGCGCGCAAGCTGAACTGGAACGTATTCTCCAGATCGGCGCAGAGGCCAACTGGCAGGCCCTACAGATCGCTTCCGGTATCGGTCGCATCGAGGCGAGCACCATTGAAGAGTTCATTCCACAGATGCTCAATTACGATATCACCGGACACGTCAGCTTTACCAAGGGTTGCTATACCGGCCAGGAAGTCGTCGCTCGCATGCACTACCGGGGTAAACCCAAACGCAGGCTCTATCTAGCGTCACTTGCCGGGGAGACCGAAGCGGCAGCCGGCACCCCGCTCTTTAGCGGAGAGGGAGGACAGAGTGTCGGCAACATCGTCAACAGCGCGCCGGCAGAGGGAGGCAAAACCCTTGTTTTGGTGGTGGCAACACAAGACGGTATCGCCGGAGGCTTGAAGGTAGCCGAAGCCAGCGGCCCAACGCTGGAATTGAGCAACTTGCCCTACACCATGGACAAACCCTAGCGCTCGTTATCCCCAATCAGCCCTTTGTTACGGGCAGGGACCAATCGACAGGTTCCCGCCCCTGAGATTCCAGATAGTCATTGGCCTGGAGAAAATGTCCGCAGCCGAAGAAACCACGATATGCACTCAAAGGTGATGGATGCGGGGATTTCAGTACACAATGCCTTGAAGTATCGATGATCGAGCCTTTACGCTGCGCGTAACTGCCCCAGAGCATAAAGACCACGCCCTCACACCGCTTGTTGATGAGCTGAATGACCTGATCAGTGAAGGTCTCCCAGCCCTTGCCCTGATGTGAGGCCGCCCTGCCACTCTCTACTGTCAATACGCTGTTGAGCAGTAACACGCCCCCATCCGCCCATGCGGTGAGATCACCCTCCGTCGGCACAGGCAGGCCCAGTTCGTCCTGTAACTCTCGATAGACATTTTTCAGCGACGGGGGAATTGGAACGCCGCGCTTAACTGAAAAACATAAGCCGTGCGCCTGTTCGGGCCCATGGTAGGGGTCCTGTCCCAGAATAACGACCTTGAGGCTATCCAGTGGGGTGTGGGAAAACGCTGAAAAAATCTCGTCCGTTGTCGGGAAGATTTGCTTGCCGGCCGTCGCCTCTTCCAACAGGAACGCACTTAAAGCACGCATGTAGGAAAGGTCAAATTCAGCATCCAGCGCTCTCGCCCAGCTCTCTTCAAGCCCGGCGGTACGCAGTTCGGCTTCAGTCACGGCGAGCCCTGGCTAGTTACAGGCCGCTATCAAAACAACCTGCTCCAGCGCGGGTTGGCTAGGCACCAGGCGCAACGGTTCGCTCTGGGTCTCGGTCAGTCGCTTGCTACGCTGAAATTTGCCCGCATCCTCATTGTTGATTGCAATAAGCTCAATAGCATCCAGGGCGGTAGCTCTGCGCTCTTCCGGCGCGGCATTGTAGAGGGTGGTACGCATCACAGGCTCGCGTGCCGCTGCCCGGATTTCGGCTTCCATAACAGGCGGCGACCACTCCTGGCCATGGCTTGAACCCGCCGCGCGCGTGATGCTCTCATTCATGAGGGTGCCACCGAGGTCATTCACTCCGGCGTTGAGACAGGCCTTGACCCCCTCTCGGCCCATTTTCACCCAGGAGGCCTGAATATTGTCGATTTGACCGTGAAACACCAATCGCGCGACGGCATGCATCAATATCGCTTCGCGGAAGCTGGGACCTTTACGGGCATTGCCCTTGAGGTACATGGGCGCTTCCATATGGACAAATGGCAGGGGCACAAATTCGGTAAAGCCGCCGGTACGCTGCTGCAGGTTTCTGACCTCCAACAAATGACGGGCCCAGTGTCTGGGTTCATCTATGTGCCCGTACATGATCGTGGCGGTGGTCTTGAAACCCACTCCATGGGCCGCTTCCATGACTTCCAGCCACTGCCGGGTATTGAGTTTATCGGGACACAGTTGCGCCCTGACTTCATCGTGTAGTATCTCGGCCGCCGTTCCGGGTAAAGTACTCAACCCTGCGTCTTTCAGCTGCTGTAGATACTCGCCAACACCTAGTCCAAGGGTTTCCGCACCCTGCCAGACTTCAAGTGGCGAAAAAGCATGAATGTGCATACCCGGTGTGGCCCGGCGTACTGTCTCTAAAATATCGAGATAAGTCTGGCCAGTGTAATCCGGATGAATTCCGCCCTGCATACATACTTCTGTTGCTCCGCGTGACCAGGCCTCGGTACAACGGCGGGCAACTTCCTCCGCACTGATATCATAGGGCCTGCCGCGCAAATTCTCACTCATTTTCCCTTTTGAGAAAGCACAAAACTGGCATTTGAAATAGCAGACATTCGTGTAGTTAATATTGCGATTAACGACGTAGCTGACAGCATCGCCATTTATCTGGCTGCGTAGGGCATCAGCTCGCTGGGCTATATAGCTGAATTCCTTACCGCGACTGGTAAACAGTCGCGTAATCTCTTCTTCCGACAGGGCACTTCCCGCCTCACACCGGGTGACAATCTCACGCAGGTCGGCGGCGACTTCATTCGGTGCTACGTTCCTTTCCAGCAGGTCTTTCTCAACCGCGGGGACAGGCTGTTCCTCCCCAGGGGCCCAGGTGTCACGCCGGGCAAAACCACCGCTGTCCATATGCCGTAACACTGCACTGCGCAAGCCAGGTGCCAGCCAGCGCTCCCCCCGCTGGGCGTAGGAAGGATAAATTGTCAATCGCTGTTCCAGGAACTTACCGGCGGACGCGGTCTCCTGGGCAAGTTTCTCAAGGTGGGGCCAGGGCGCTTCAGGATTCACAAAATCGGGCGTCAGGGGTGAAACACCGCCCCAGTCATTAATACCGGCCGCAACTATTTGTGGCAACACACCCGGACTGAGATTCGGAGGCGCCTGTATATTCATTTCAGGACCGAAAATCAGCCGGCTAACCGCAATCGTCCACAGCAATTCATTCAGGTCAGGCTCAGGTGCCGAGGCCATCAGAGTCCCGGGCTTGGCTCTGAAGTTCTGTACAATCACTTCCTGTAAATGACCGTGGCGCTGGTGGATATCGCGCAGCGCCAACAACGATTCGATGCGCTCACGCCGGGTCTCACCGATACCAATCAGGATGCCGGAGGTAAAGGGTACCGCCGCCTGTCCTGCCAGTTCCATGGTCTGCAGACGCACAGCGGGGTCCTTATCCGGCGATCCATAGTGGGGCATCCCTTTCTCACAGAGCCGTGAAGAAGCCGACTCCAGCATAATTCCCATGGAAGCGCTAACCTCCCGCATACTGGCGATCTCTTCAGCTGTCATGCAACCCGCATTGATATGCGGCAGTAACCCTGTCTCTTCAAGTACCCGGGAGGCCACTTCGCGAACGTATTCCAGAGTGCTGCTAAAGCCCAGCTCAGCAAGCGCCTTGCGTGCCGTGCTGTAACGCAACTCAGGCTTTTCGCCCAAGGTGAACAGGGCTTCCTGACAACCCGCCTCAGCACCCTGTCGACACAGCTCCAGTACCTTTTCAACGGGCATGTAAGGCTGCTCAATTTTCTTCGGTGTCTGGGCAAATGTGCAGTAGTGACAAACATCACGGCACAAATGCGTTAAGGGGATAAATACCTTGCGCGAGTAGCTGACGATATTGCCATGACCGCGGTCACGTAACTCACCGGCGACCGCCGCCAGTGCAGCGGTATCATCCAGCATCGCCAGGGACAATGATTCCTCATTACTCAGGGAATCTCCGCTGACCAGCCTGCTTCTCAAGGTTGTCCAATCTGTCATAGTGTCTTCCCACCACTGGCCGCTAAATCATTCTCAATATCAAGGCTTGGTATTAACATGTCTATTCGCTTACCCAATTCTGTTTGCAACAGTAACTCCGCTGTATGACCGCTTCGCCCTTCCCTCAACTCACACATCAACAAAGCGACGTCCGCAGGCTGGTCTACATCCAGGCCAATACCCATTCTGCTCAGGATTGAAACGTGAATACCAGCCCCCTCTGCAGCGCGCCGGTGTTTGGCACAACTGTCTAAACCAAAATGAAACGGAGGCCGGCTGGCCACATTAAAAGCGAGCAGGTTCGTCCCTTTAAATGCACGATCACAGCCAACTACCAAACCCGCGGATGCATCCTGTTCCCGCAGCACGGCAGTGATGTCATCTGACGACAGCAGGGGAAGGTCGCCGTGTAAAACCAGCGTTGGCCACTCACCACCCAAACAGAGTCGATCACAGGACTTTTCGAGAATCTGATTGAGACCTCTGCCATCCAGGATCCGCTCGTCGAGAAAATCTACAGCGTATTTACTGGCCAGGAGATCTGCCCCGGGATCATCCGACACCAGAGTCACACGATCAATATCCGGGTGAGCACTCAGTACACTGAGCACGTCTTCTGCCATCGCCTGGGCCAGCGCACGGCGTTCAGCAGGACGCAGCAACCCCGACAAGCGGGTTTTAGCGCTAACCAGATCTTTCAGTGGGACAATAGCCTGTGCCAAATCTCAACTCTCAACCAATTGAAGCGTAAATTGCGCCAGTGTTTGTTTATCTTCCCGGCTCTGCATAATTGTCGACGTTACAGCCACTTTGACTCCCGTCCGACCAATATCCGTCGCCAGTTTAACGTCACTTTGGTCAATAACGAAGTGATCCAGTAATCCGGGGTAATTGTGGGCATAGTGTTCGGCCACGGCTTGTGCCGTCACCGGCATACTCAGCTCCGCCATCATTTTGGCCGCAGGCCCCTTGATCGCCATGCCAGCAACGATGGGCGATACAGCAACCACAGGGACTGCTGCCTCCAGCAACGCGTCAACCATACCGGGAATCTGTAGAATCGGATCGACGCTAACAAAGGGGTTGGAGGGACAAATAATCACAGCGGCCAATCGATCGCTAGCCAGTAGGGCCTGAATCGCAGGATTTGGGCGGGCTTTCTCTATGCCCTCAAATTTGAACCCCTCGACAGCGGGTTCACATTGTCGGCGTACAAAGTAATGCTGAAAAGGGAGGTCTCCCTCGCTGGAATGCACCACTGTCCGCACTGAGTCCTCAGACATAGGATAGACCGTACTGGTCACGCCCAGTCGAGTGGCGAGATCTGCTGTCACCTGTGACAGTCCACTGCCACTTGCAAGCGCCTGGGTGCGCCACAAATGCGTCGCCAGATCCCTATCCCCAAGACGAAACCAGGTTTCCCCCCCAAGGGACTCCAGCGCATCCATCGCCTGCCAGGACTCGCCGGCAAGCCCCCAGCCCAGGGTCTGGTTATTGAGACCCGCGAGGGTGTAGAGCAATGTGTCAATATCGGGAGAAATATGCAGGCCCAGATGCGTAAAATCATCACCTGTATTGACCATGACAGCCAGCCCCTCAGCCGGCAATACATCGGCCAGGCCCAGCGCCAGTTTGGCCCCTCCGACTCCGCCACTCAGGGCGAGTATCGTTTTACCCTCAGCGACCATCAGCGGAACATATCCACGGCCTTGTCTCGAATCAGGCTTTCAGATCCCACCGCAGCAGAAACCAACTGTGCCCCTCGGACCAGCACCACAGGACAGGCCTCAGCAGCTTGCCCCATTACCAGAGAAGCCGCAGCTGCTAGCTCATCAGCAACGGCAGCTTCAGTTACCTCCAGCAGATTCCCAAACATATCCCTTTCACCCACCTGGTTGAAAAGCGGTAAAAAGCCCGCGGTACCGATGGCTATACCCACTGTGCCATTTCGCCAGGCCCGTCCAGCACTGTCATTGATAATGATTTTTGGGGCGACATCAGCCAGGTCCCCTAGGGACTGGCTCAGAGCTTCCGCAGAAGCATCAGGATCTTCTGGCAGAAGTAGTACCTGGGGATCATCCTCACTATTGGGTATGTTGGACTTATCGATACCCGCGTTGGCATGAACATAGCCATTGCGATGTTCAACTATGACCACCCCCGGGCGTACCCGGATAACTTCCCGGGATTCCCGCAGTATCAGTTCTGCCTGGCGCGGGTCCTTATCCGCCTGCTCTGCCAGCTGTAACGCCCGTTCTCCCGGAATAACATCTGCCAACCTGACGTAGCGACCCTCGGCCTTGGATACGATCTTCTGGGCCAGCACCAGTACATCATCCGCGGCCAGGGCCAGCTTGTTGTTCGCCAGGGCTTCCAAAATGAGCTCGGGCAAGTCATCCCCGGGCTCTACCCGTGGGAATCCCTCCAGAGGTATCAGTTCAAGCGTATTGGGCATTAACCCTCGTCCAGACCACTGATAGTAATGCCGGCATGGCAGTTGTATTGCTTGTTAATCACGATCAATACAGAGGTAAGGGCTTCCGCCGCCGCCGCGTTGTTTATCATGCCAGCGTGGAAGCCGCGCATACCCGCAGCTTCTACCAGTGTAATAACCGCCTCGCGCGCTACCTTCTTGTTGCCGCAAACCAGCACATCACAGGAAAGACCCTTGCCGTCCTGCAGGTGATGGGCGGCGACGTTCTGGAAAGCGGAGACAACGGACACTTCCTCGCCCAGGATCTCCTGGGCTATTTGCCCGGCACTGCCCTCGGCAGGCATTTGCACCCTGGCCACCTTTGGCGGCTTCAGCGGTACGGTGACGTCAATCAAGATTTTGCCCTGCAGTGCAGGCTTAACCAACTCCAAAGTACTCGCCTGATGGCTAAAGGGAACGGTCAGGGTCACGATATCGGCCGCCTGTGCGGCTGCCAGATTCTCCATAGCCTGGACAGTGATCGAGCCCACCCCGCGCTCGGCCATAATTTCACGCAAGTCGGCAGCAGCTGCCTCGGCCTTTTCCTCTGTGCGCGAGCCGATAATGACCTGATATCCGGCCTGAGCCCAACGTCGGGCGAGCCCGGTACCAAGGTCTCCAGTCCCGCCCAAAATGGCAAGTACGGGTAAATTCTCTGTTGTCATAACATGTGTTCCCGGTGGTATGTTTCGAAGTGAAGTACAGTATGTGCTACCGGTTCCAAATAGTGTTGTCCATTGGCAGCAAAGCGGTGCCCGATAATTTCCAGCTCAAGGCATTTGAGTTAGGATGTGCACCGCTGGAGCATATTATGTAAAACATAGTGCAATCACAAGCGCGGTGGATTACAGCTCTGCAATGATCAAGACATTATGCGCAAGGAGTCAAATAGATGGACAACCCTCTGGATTTTGCCGGCAAAGCGGTAATTGTCACTGGCGGCGGTAAGGGCATAGGCAAAGGAATTACCGAGAGCTTCCTCGCTGCGGGGGCCCAGGTACTGATCTGTGGCCGCTCTGAGCCTGAAACCTTACCTCAAAGCGGCGGCAATACTGCGCTATTTATCGCCTGTGACGTTCGCGATTTCGAGCAAATTGAGGCCTGTGTGGACTACGCAGTTGAGCAGTTTGGCCGGCTGGACGTGCTGGTAAACAATGCGGGCGGCGCGCCACATGCCGACGCCGCCACCGTTTCACCGCGATTTTCCGAGTCCATTATCCGCCTCAACCTGATCGCCCCTCTCAATTTCAGTCAGGCGGCCAACCGCGTCATGCAGGAACAGGAATCCGGCGGCAGCATAGTCAATATTGCCAGTGTAAGCACGATACGCCCCTCTCCCGGGACAGCGGCTTACGGTGCCGCCAAGGCCGGCCTGGTCAATCTCGGAACCTCGCTGGCTGTTGAATGGGCACCTAAAGTACGAGTAAATGCTGTCGTAGTCGGCCTGACCCAGACAGAGCAGTCACACCTGCACTATGGCGATGCCGACGGAATCGCGGCGGTTGGAGCCACAATTCCATTGGGCCGAATGGCGCTTCCGGAAGATATTGGCAATGCCTGCCTGTTTCTCGCTTCACCCCTGTCATCTTATGTCAGCGGTACCAACTTTGCCGTGCACGGGGGCGGTGAGAAGCCCGCCTTTCTCGATGCCGCCAATGTAAGCAGCTAAAACCTTGATACAAGTGCAGACAGTTCGAACCACACTGGCAGCCTGCCTGTGCAGCTTCCTATTGCTAGCTTGCAAAAACAGCAGCACGCAAGCGCCGGTGCCCGCCCCTAATGCAGCCCCTTCTGAGTGGACGGCCTATGGTGGCGAGAAGGCAGCCAAGTACTCCCCTCTGGCGGATATCACGCCTGCTAATGTTGCCGACCTGGAACCTGTGTGGACTCACAACTCAGGTGACTTCGCCAACGGCAGTGGCGATTGGACTTTTACCTCCCTGCAGGTAACCCCCCTGGTCGCCGATGATTCGCTGTATTACTGCACGCCCTTTGGTCGAGTATTCGCACTGAATGCCGAAACGGGGCAAGAGCGTTGGAAATTTGACCCGAAAGTGAAAAACAAACGTAGCGGCATCTACCCTGCGGTCTGTAGGGGTGTCTCCCTATGGCGCGCCGCTGAAGACACCGGGCGCCTCTGTGACCAGCGCATCATCTATGGCACACGGGATGCTGAGCTGATTGCGCTTGATGCCGGATCGGGTGCACCCTGCGAGGATTTTGGCCAAGAGGGCCGGGTGAAGTTGCGCGAAGGTATCAGCGGCGCCGAACCCTTTGAGTACTACCCCACTTCCCCGCCTTTTATTATCGGCGATGTCGCCGTCATCGGTGCACTGGTACCCGATAATGAACGGACGGGTGTGCCAAGCGGTGTTGTCCGTGCATTTAACGTCCGCACAGGTGCCCTGGTATGGGCCTGGGAACCCGTCAGCGACGACTATCGCCAGCGCCATCGCGACGATCTGGGAAACACCCGCTATCATCTGGGGTCGCCCAATGTCTGGGCTCCCATCTCCGGCGACCCGGAACTGGGGTTGGTTTACATCCCCACAGGAAACCCCTCACCTGACCTTTACGGCGGCCAGAGGGACGGCATAGATTATTATGGGTCCTCCACGGTCGCGGTGGACGCTAGCACTGGCAAAGTTCGCTGGCACTATCAGGCTGTACACCACGATGTCTGGGATTACGACGTGGCTTCACAGCCCACCTTGTTCGATATCCCGGGCGTAGGCAATTCTCGCCCCGGTCTGGCTCAGGCGACAAAAATGGGTCATATTTTCTTGCTGGACAGGGAAACTGGCGAACCCCTGTACCCCGTCGAAGAACGCCCCGTGCCGCAGGATGGCGTACCCGGAGAATCGCTCTCTCCCACCCAGCCCTTCCCAACACACCCGCCTCCCCTGCACTTACCCACACAGCTCACCGCCGAAAACATGGACGGTTTTGTCTATTTTGATCGCAAGGGCTGCCAGGCCGAACTCGCCAAATACCGCTCCGAGGGCATGTTTACACCGCCGTCCCTCCAGGGCAGTATCATTTATCCAACCACCACAGGCGGTATTAACTGGGGCGGCATTACCATTGACCCGGAGCAGGGCATTCTCTATGCCAACCAGATGCATCTGGCCTCAGTGGTCCAACTTATACCCCGGAAAGCCTATGATGAGTTGAACCCCAGCGCCGGCTACCCCCTGGAGCACTATCCGATGAAAGGGACGGCCTACGGCGTTCGTCGATTCCCGCTAACGTCACCGCTCACCGGGGCGCCCTGCAACCCCCGACCCTGGGGAAGCCTGACCGCCGTAGATTTAAAAACAGGTGACACCTTATGGCGTCGTCCCCTGGGCACAACCCGGGGGTTGGCGCCATGGCCGCTGTGGTTTAACGCCGGCGCGCCCAATATCGGAGGTTCTGTTGCAACGGGGGGCGGGTTGCTGTTCATCGGCGCCGCTGGCGACGGGTTTTTCAGGGCCTTTGACAGCCTGACCGGAGAAGAGCTGTGGCGACACAAAATGCCTTATACTGCAAATGCCACGCCAATCAGCTATCGTACGCACACCGGCGGCCGACAGTTCGTGGTTGTAGCTGCCGGTGGTCACGGCTGGTCCAGCCCGGGTGATGCGCTGGTTGCATTCGCGCTGCCAAAGGACTAGGACTGACCGCTTCGCCACTGTAGCCCACCTTCAAACCCACTGTAAGGACGGTATTTTTGAACAAACTCCTCCAACCTTTACAGGCCTATCCTCTGGCGGCACTGGACTTTGCGAAAGCCGTAGGCCAAATCGGCAAATGGTTGCAGTTGTCCGACCAACCACTGCCCACCACGGTCGTACCCACTGACTATTTTGGTATCAACGTAGCCCCCGCCGATGACGCCAATGTAGATGACTACATCGTGGCGCGGCTGAATGAGATTGGCCTTGGCCAGGTCAGGATGGATTTCAGCTACGACAGTTTCGAAGGCCCCGCTGAGCGACTATTGGATCGACTGATAGTGGAGGGATTCCGGGTCATGCTGGAAGTATTCCCCCCTCTGGACCAGGCAAAACAGCTATTTAAGGATCACGGGGCTCAACAGAACTGGGCTGACTTCCTGTCCAGGGTTTTTTCCCGCTATGAAGGCAAAGTGGAATGGTTTGAAATTGGCAGCACCCCAAACAGGGGGCGTTGGTCAGGTTTTTCCTTTCTCTCCTATCAGGCAGCATGGGGGATCGCGGTAGAGCAGGCCTCAGATAGCGACATTATCCTCGCCGGCCCCAACGTGTCGGACTTTGAACCCTTTTACAACGCCAGCTTCCTCTCTTATATGAAGCGCTTTGGGCGCTCCCCTGACATTCACAGTGACAACTTGTTTGTCGAGCGGGTCGTTGAGCCGGAAGCCTATGATCACAGGGTCTTTGGCCGATTCGCTACCCACTACCTAAAGCTAAATCTGTTGAAAAAAGCCCGTATTCTCCACCGCATTGGACAGGACAATGGCAGCCCGGAACTGGTTTGCACCTACAAGTGCTGGACTGCCAAGCGACTCGCCAGACGATCGCCCTGGCCGGAACAGAAGCGGGTAGACTACCTGGTTCGTTATCTTGCCCTGGCCGCAAGCAGCAATGCCATGCGTCGCGTCTACTGGGGGCCATTGATTTGTAGCCGGGACGGGCTCATCAGTGATCAGATCGAGGATTATCCGGTAATAGACCAGGTTAGCTATTACCAACGTGTGCGCGGAGAGCTGGAAAATTTTGACATTACGCCCGGCTTTTATGCCCTGGCCCATGCCGTGTCGCGTTTTTCCGGGGCGCGATGTACCTGCATTCAGCACCAGCCTTACGGCCTGAGCCTTTTCAGGTTTGAACCGAATGAGGGGCAGGCATTCACGCTCGCCTGGTGCCGGGATGGCATGAGTTGGCCCCTGACGGGGGTTTTTGCAGACGACCAACTCGATCAAGCCGAGTTTTTCAACGCCGTCGGGGAAAAAATCCCGCGTCCCGCTGTTATTAACGAACAAGCGCTTTTCATTGAATTCAAGGAAGCTGAAGTCACGCCGAACCTGAGTTACGCGCAGCTTCACGCGACACCCGGCGTCATTCACCTGGTCTCTCCCAGCCAGCAGTCTGTCGGCGATAGTGTGGGCACCTGGACGGGAGCCAGTATGTTGCGTGCTGACCACCAGCATCAGGACCTGGCAACCATTGCCTCGCTTCGTCCCAGCGAACTGCTCTCTCTGGAAGAAACGGCTGTACTGCGCGATGCCAGAAACCGTATCTGGAATGTAAAAGACCCTCGCAACATTTGCGATCAGGTATCGATTAAATTAAACCGTGTCGTCGGCATGAAGCGCATAAGCTATCGCTTCAAACCCAGTAAAGGGCAAAGGCACTGGAATAACGCCTGCGAGATGCTGCGCCGGGGTATTAAGACCCCTTTGCCAATAGCATTTTATGAGCAGAACGAAAAACCGGGAATCAGGGATTCATGGTACCTCTGTGAGTTCATCCCGGGAGCGTTTTCCGCCCGGGAGGTCTATCGGGCCTTCCGAGACGGGGCCGACGAGTACCGGGGTATGGACAAACAAGCCTGGTTCAGGTGTCTGGCCGAATTCACCTGCGAAATGCACAACAAGCAGATTGTTCACCGGGACCTGTCCGCCGGAAACCTGTTACTGCGGCAACGGGACGATGGCACGATTGATCCCCACTTGATCGATATTGGCAGGGCCTGGCTGGGCAACGGGTCGGGCCTAAAGCAGCGCCATCGATTGCTGGATCTGATGCGTATTTGCTATAAATTGAACTGGTCCGACCGCGAGTCATTTGTGGCCTTTTACGAGCTGTATATGGGGAGGTCCTTTAGCCGCCTGTGGAAAATCCCGTTTCATTACTACGATAACAAGCAAAAATTCAAGAAAAAACTCAAAGGAGGGGGCAAAAAGCGAAGCGATCGCTAGGCTGCACCTCATCCCACTAACCTCTATGGGTATATAGCCTTGTCGCTAATGCTCAGCGCGCTATACTGTGGCTGAGTAAAGTAGAGCAAAGATAAATCGCAGTCCCCTATTAGGATACAAGGCCAAGATGCCTGACGTGAAAACACCAGCCCCCACGCTGCCAGCGACCCTCGAACTGGAGGGACCGGTGCGCCTGGCCGGCGAACTCTGCCTACTGGCGGATGGGCGATTACAGCTCTCCTCTACCAGGGTCCTTGACGATGCCGGGCGTACCGGTAAATTTTCTATGCCCGCGCGAAAGGCTGCCATACTGAACATGGGGGCTCTGCGTGACAGAGAGGGCTTCATTGACAACCTTGACGTCACCGTCTGCGCCGCTTCCGGCACCACGCTAATACTTGCATTTCTCAATTCGAAGGGCGATCTTGAAAGGCGCTGCCTAAGCCTCTTGCCGGGTCATGAAGAAGACGGGGAAACGGCAGAAAATACCGCCCGCCCACTGGATGATGACAGTGACATCCTTCCCACTTTGCAGTTGCAGAGTATTGAGCAACTGGACAAATTACTCGTCAAATTTCTGGATGACCTGTGCAGCCATCTTTTGACGCTCTCAGCCAAGACCAAGCAATTTACTTCGGGTGAGGACGGTCACTACGGGGCCATGAACGCCATCAGCAAAAACCGGCGTGCTATTAACACACAAGTTACCGAAACAGTCGCTGAGTACTATAAGGACTTAACGCCCAACAAGACGAACACCCAGAAAAACACAGGCTCGCAACAGCAGGAAGAGAGCCTTGACCTCCTCGACCTCAAGGAGTTCGAAGATAACCTGGCTGTAGCGCGAATGATCGGTAACGGCGAAAACCTCTATGGAATTAGCCTGGAATGCCTGACTCTGCGCCTGGCCGACATTGCCGATTGTGACCCACACACCCTGCGCCTCCCCGTGCACGTTGCGCAGCTCTGCCGCGTGTTCCAGCAGGCCATAGTGGCTTGTGATATCCCGGATAAAGCGATACCCGATATCTTCGACTTCATGGGACGCCAGTTCATACGCCGCCTGGAGGACTACTACAACTCACTCAATGCGCTATTGCGAACCCATGGGATACGCGCTGATCTGGAACACGAAATTCGGGCCAAAGGGTCGATACTGCAGCGCCCGGGTCCCTATCGAAAATCGCCCGAACGCAAGCGCACCCCTGCGGAAATAAAGGCAGAGAAATCAGACCAGGAACGCAAGGCCACAGAAAAAGTGGCCGAACTCGCAGAGGAATTACTGGGACAAATACACACCAAACCTGCTCCCGACAAGCTCTATCAATCGGTTATCGAGGCCCTGAACTTCAAACGCGAAGCCGATGGGATCCTGGCAACGGCGGCATCCGGCCTTCCAGCGACCGAAGCATCGAATGTTAATTCAGCCAACCAGGGAGAACTCGCCGACTCAGGGTCAATTGCCAAAATTCTGGGACAGATGCAGCAGGATGCCTCTCTGCGCACAGCCGTCCAGGAAAGTGCCTCGCTCAGAGAATACCTTGCCCAGAACCAGGCTGAGATCAGTGGACTGAAAGACAGTGGCGGCTTGTCGCCGGACAGCCTGAATCAGCTGGATTTAGTCGATAATATGTTCGGCAGCATCAAATCACATATGGATGTTACCGCCGACTTAAAGCCGGCACTGGGTAACCTGCAGATCCCTCTGGCGAGACTGGCACTGCAGGAACCCCAATTTTTCATGGACCGCTCCCATGCTGCACGTGGCGTGATGGATAAACTGGCTCTACTGACTTCGTCAGCCAATTTCCCCAACAAAGCGCTGGAAGGGAGAATCCAGAATATTATCGATAGTATCGTGGTCGATTACGACAGCGACAGCGCCGTATTCGACTCCGCTCTGGCACAGGTTGAAAAGCTGGTTGCCCAACAAGAAAGGGCTCTCACCCGCAACGTCGAGCGAGTGGTGCTCACGCAGGAAGGCAACGAAAAGCTAAAGCGGGCGCAGCGAGCCGTCAGTGACGAACTGGGTTCAAGAATTGCACCTCCGGCTGCGCCAGAGGTATTGATAAACCTGGTCGATAGTGGCTGGCGCGACCTCCTCATCCTGACCCATGTAAAAGAGGGACCGGAAAGCGAGACCTGGGATGAGCACCTCAAAACCCTGGACTTGTTGACCCGCTGGCTGAACGAACAACATGAGGGCGCACTGGACGAAGAGCTCCTGACGCAACGTGGCATGGAGGCCGGGTCGATAATCGACATGGTCGACCAGCAAATCTCAGCGGCACTTCCCACCAGTGTTGCTCACGAGCCCGTACTGGACAATCTCCGCGACATATTGGCCGGCCGTGAACCCATTATTGTCCGCGAAGTGGCTGTGCCTGAAAGCCTGGCCGAACCCGCAGATGTCAGGGCTAAAATCGAGAACCTGCCGCGCCTGAGGCGCTGGATACGCCGGGTCGAGGAACTGGAGAAAGGTACCTGGCTCACCTATAAAGATAAATCGGGCAAGAAGCGACGCATGCAGCTGGCCTGGATCAGCGATGCCAAAGATCGCTATATTTTTGTCAATGAACGAGGACAAAAAAATGCCGACCTGACTGCTGTCCAATTGGCGCGGCAACTGGGCAGAGGGGTGCAGCCGCCACCGCCCAGCGATAAGCTCTCCCTTGTAGACCGCAGCATGTTCGATACGCTGGAGCATGTGCAAAAGTCACTCAGCTTCACCAAAAACCATGACTCGCTAACCAAGCTGATCAACAGGGAAACGTTTGTTGACCAAATGAGTCGCGCCTTCAGGCACGCTCAGAGAAAACACTCACAGCATGCGGTGCTGTATCTGAATATCGATAAGTTCGAACTGGTTAACGAGGTCTATGACCGGATTAACGGCGATCAGGTGCTGACCGAGTTTGCCGGCCTGCTGGCACAATTACATGGACGGAAATCGTCCTCAGCCCGACTGCAGGGTGACGAATTCGCAGTGCTGCTACTGGATCGAGACCCGGAACAAGCTGTACGTTATGCTGAGAAGATCCGCAGCGATATCGAGGCCAGTCATGTTGATATCGATAACGAAAAAGTAACCTTCACTGTCTCTATCGGCGTCGCGCCACTGGTCGATTATTCCCCGGGCGTAGAAGAGACTCTGGAGTCGGCGCAAACAGCTATGCGCCAGGCGAAAGATCAGGGGCGAAATCGTGTTGTCCTTTTTGAGGAGGACGAGAACCAGGCACAAACCTATCAAAATGCCCAGGATGAGGCGAAAGCCAATATCGAGCAAACCATTGAAACCGATCGTTTCGTCCTGCGAGCACAGCCTATTGTGCAAACGCTGGTTGAAAGCGGCTCCCCGGCATCCGAGCATTATGAGCTGTTATTGACCCTGTCAGAACCCGATGGCTCCCTGATCTCACCGCAAGAGTTTATCGATAACGCTGAGCGATTTGGCTACATGACGGAGGTGGATCGGTGGGTGATCAAAGAAGCTTTCAAATGGATTAGCCAGCTGATCGACAACCAGAAAGTTGTGCCTAATATCTCTATCAACCTTTCCGGTGCCAGCGTGACAGACGACTCCTTCATGGAGTACCTACTGGAGCAGATATCGGAATTTGGCGTGGGAACCAACCGCCTCTGCTTCGAAATCACAGAAACTGGCACAATCTCCAACTTGATTAAGGCCGCCGACTTTGTCCGAACCTTTAGAAATATCGGCTGCAAGTTTTCCATTGATGACTTTGGCACCGGCCTCGCCAGCCACAACTACCTGCGAGAGCTGCCGGTGGATTACGTCAAAATCGATGGCACGTTCATCACTGGCATTAGTGAAAATCGCAATGACTACGCGATGGCCCGCTCCATCAATGATCTGGCGCACTTCCTGGGCCAGGAAACTATCGCCGAGTCGGTGGAAAATGAGTCCATAATCAATAGCCTTCGGGAGATTGGCGTCGATTACCTACAGGGCTGGGGTATCGCCAAACCCCGGCTTCTATCAGAAGTAAGCAAAGACCTTAAAAGTATCGAGAAGTAGCTTATGGACTCCCGCTACGACAATTTGGTGGGATTAATCTACCAGGGGGCGCTGGAATCCCAGCCTTGGGAAGGTGCGCTACCCGCACTGAGAGAGGCCTTTGATTCTCAGGTTGCCTCCCTCGTTTTACGTCCCCCCGCCGAGGGAGATGCCGGCGTCATCCTGAACAGTCTGCGCCCCGACACAAGCGATGATACCCCCTCAGGGGACCCCTCAAGCCCGGCGGACTGGGAGCTAAACGTCTATCGCGAGCAATATTTTTCCATGGACCCCTTCGTTAATCTGCCACCGGGCCGCGTGATCGCCCTGGAAGACCTCCTGACGGACGAAAAGCTCATGGCCTCTGATTACTACCAACATTACCTGGAGCCGGTAGACCTGTTTCGTATTCTTGGTGTGGACACGATAGAGCCCGGCGGTATGCTGGCGCGACTGCGGTTTTCCCGGCGCCGCCGTGAAGCGCGATTTAATGACGAAGACCGCCAGCTGCTAGAGCTGATTACGCCTCACCTGCAAAGAGCTACCCAGTTTTACGCCAAGCTAAGCCGAACCACCTCGGAGCGTGATGTTTACGCTGGTGCTGTTGGGCAACTCTCGGTGGCCAGTATTATTCTGGACGAGCAAGGCCGCTTGTTAAACACCAACAGCGTAGCCAAAACGCTGCTTGAAGAGGGTGACGGCCTGTGCCTTCGCAAGCAACATCTGCACATTGAAGGCCGGGATATTAACAAGGATTTGCAAAACGCAGTCACTACGGTCATTGCAGCCCAGCAAAGAGGGGAAACTTCGGTCGTGCGCGCACTGAGTATTCCACGCAGTGCCGGTCGTTCCGACCTGGGCCTGGTCATTCGTCCGGTGCCCTTTTCCGAATGGAGCGAAGGCCAATCCAGTCCCTGTGCAGCGCTATTTATCAGTGATCCGGACCTGCGAGAATCTGCCTCCCAGCAGATTCTGGGGGACCTGTTCGGTCTTACCCCGGCCGAAGCCAACTTGGCCACACTGCTGGCCCGCGGTTTGAGCCTGGCAGAAGTATCCGAGGCGCAGAACATATCCCAGCACACGGCCCGGGCGCAGCTCAAATCCATCTTCGCCAAGACCGGCGTTTCGCGACAGGCCGAACTGGTCAGGTTGATTCTGAGAAGCGTGGCTTCAATGGGCTAGGCCCTCTATTTCATTGAGGGCCCAGCCTACCTTGACCTACATCAAGGCGGCTTGAAACGGCTGTGTTATCGTCTCAGACAATCTAATTCTATGCCGCACAAAAACTATGACAGCCACTTCCTGTGACCCTGATCCAGTGACAATCGTTCCCATCAGTGACGCCAGTTTAAGCCTGGCGAATCGCTATGCCTGCCAGGGGCCACGCTACACCTCCTACCCCACTGCACCCCAATTTCGCGGGGATTTTCCTTTGGAGGATTATCATGGCTGGCAGCAACAGGATGGCGACCACAAGCGCGCGCCCCTGTCGCTGTATATACACCTACCCTTCTGCAACGATATTTGCCACTACTGTGCCTGCAACAAGATTGTCACGCGCAAGGCCGGGGTAGCCCGAAAATACCTCGATCGACTGCAATTAGAGATAGCCGGGCAAGCCGAGCTGGTGGGTCAGCAGCGACCCATTACGCAAATGCACTGGGGCGGCGGCACACCCACCTACCTGGACAATGCTGAAATTACCGAGCTTATGCATATGCTCGCCAGTCACTTCCACCTGTTGGACAAGGGGTATCGCGAGTATTCCATAGAAATTGACCCTCGCACGGTTGATTTATCGACCATCGCCTTACTCAAGGGCGTTGGATTCAACCGTATCAGCCTCGGAATACAGGACTTTGACCCCCTGGTACAGCGGGCAACCAACCGTATCCAGCCCTATAAGCAGGTTGCTCCCCTGGTTGAGAGTATCCGCGCGCACGGCTTCAGGTCCCTGAGCTTTGACCTGATTTACGGTCTGCCCCACCAGGACAGGCTCACAATGACAGAGACCCTGAACAAGGTCATCGGTCTGAGACCCGATCGGATCGCCTGCTATAACTATGCACATTTACCCGAGCGTTTTAGCAGTCAACGGGCCATTGACCGCCTAACTTTGCCCAGCGCAGGCGAAAAACTCGCTCTGCAGCAACTCATAGCAGACAATTTGCAAAGTGCTGGCTACCTCCATATTGGTATGGACCACTACGTTTTACCCAACGACGAACTTGCCCTGGCACAAGCCGAGGGGCGACTACAGCGTAATTTCCAGGGCTACTCCCTGCATATGGCCGATGACCTGCTGGGACTGGGCGTCTCGGCAATTAGTCAGGTGGGCGACTACTATCTGCAGAATGAACGCGACCTGGATACCTACTACAACCGGATCGACCAGGGTGACCTTGCCACAGCAAAGGGCTGCAAATTGACCGCAGATGACCTTCTTCGACGGCATATTATCATGAGCCTGATATCCGACCTGAAACTCGATATCGTCGAATGTGACGAACAATTTAATATCGACTTCAGCCAGCTGTTTACCGCCGAGATCCAGACCCTACGGCCCATGGAGCAAGACGGATTGCTGGAAATCAAGACGGGAGAGATCCGGGTAACCCAAAAGGGGCGTCCCTTCCTGCGAAATATCTGCATGCCTTTCGACGCCTATCTCACTGCCCACAAGGGCGATCAGCCCCCGCCACGCTTCTCAGCCACGGTCTAGGGCACTGATAAATTAGGCTACCACTTGACTGAAAATCGATTATAATCAGTGTATTGCTTACACTGGACGTAGATATGACAATTCATCTCGCTGAAGCTGGGGAAACCTTAGGCCCAAAGGCCTGCACTCACGACTACCAGGTCAGTTGTGGGAATTGCCGGCTGAGCGCTATTTGCTTACCTCTGGCACTGGAAAATGATGATATCGAACAACTCGATAATATAATCCAGCGCAGCAAGCCTATCCAGAAGAACCAACACCTGTATCGCGAAGGTGACGATTTTCAATCGGTTTACGCTGTTCGCTCCGGCACATTGAAAGCCTACAAGACGACAGACGATGGCCGGGAACAAGTGACCGGGTTCTATTTCCCGGGCGAAATTCTGGGCATGGATGGCATCAGCAACAACACCCATGCCTCTTCAGCAAAATCACTGGAAACCGCCGCGGTGTGCGAAATACCGTTTACATCCCTGGAAAAGCTCAGCACCTTGATGCCCAGCTTGCAGCGACATTTCTTCCAACTAATGAGCCGGGAAATCACCGAGGACCAACAACTCATTACCCTGCTCAGCAAAAATTCAGCCGATGAGCGCGTCGCCTCGCTAATGTTGAGCATCTCCACACGCAATGCCCGCCGCAAACTCAGCGCCACCCAATTCCGTCTGCCCATGTCACGGGTGGACATCGGCAACTATCTAGGACTGACGGTTGAAACCGTCAGCCGTGTCTTCAGCCGCATGCAGAAGTTGGAAATCCTACGAGTCGACAATAAGGAAATTGAAATTCTTGATGCGGAAGGCTTACAGGAAATGGCGAATATGGGAGGCTAGTGCTCTCCCGGTTCGTCTATATATTGATTCACATCAAGACTGCAGCAACGCGGATATCTATAATCCCGTCGCGGCATAAATAATAGCAGTGGGGAGCAACAAGAAGAATGATACAACACACGTTTGGCTTACTGGTTAAGCCCAGTGCGCAATGGCGCAGCATCGCCGACCTGCCTGAAAAGAGCTTCAATACGCTGGTTCTCTACCCCTGTATTTTTGCCATCCTACCGGCCATTGCCTGGTACTACGGCACCAGCCAGGTGGGTTGGACCGTAGGCGAACATGGCGACCCCATTAAACTCACGGTGGCCAGCGCGCGGCAAATCAGTATTCTTTTCTACTTCGGCATGCTGGGCTGTATCGCCGCGATTGGCTATTTCATCCACTGGATGTCTGCCACCTATGGCGCTAACTCTTCCTTCGCCAAGGGCATCGTGATCGCTGGGCTCACTGCAACGCCACTGTTCATTACCGGCATGGTGGGTTTTCACCCGGTTCTGTGGGTAGACCTTCTTATTGGCGTAGTGGCTGTCAGCTGGTCTATCTATCTACTTTACCTTGGCATACCCATCGTCATGGGCATTCCCGAGGAACGTGGGTTTTTATTCTCAAGCGCCGTGTTGGCGATAGCGATGGTGATGCTGATCTGTCTGATGGTTGCCTCCGTGCTGCTCTGGGACATGGGCGCCGCACCCGCATTTACTGATTAGATAAACCCTTTTTGCAGCCGCCGGATAACGTGCAGCTGCAAAACATTCTTTTATGAAGCATCGGATTTTTGAACTGGATTTGAACAATGAGCGAGCTTAATACTGCATTGGAACACCCCGTTTACAATTACAAAGTCGTTAGGCAATTCGCCATTATGACGGTTGTATGGGGCATTGTTGGCATGTTGGTGGGTGTCATCATCGCCGCCCAACTGGTGTGGCCCTGGTTGAGTTTCGATCAGCCCTGGTTTAGCTTTGGTCGCTTGCGCCCCCTGCATACCAACGCTGTGATTTTTGCCTTTGGCGGCTGTGCGCTTTTTGCCAGCTCCTATTACATTGTCCAACGTACAACCCAGGCGCGCATCGTATCCGATAAACTGGCCGCATTTACCTTCTGGGGCTGGCAACTGGTGATTGTGGCGGCTGCCATAACGCTGCCACTGGGTTTCACCAGTTCAAAAGAGTACGCCGAGCTGGAATGGCCCATCGATATCCTGATCGCTGTGGTGTGGGTGGTTTATGCCATCGTTTTCTTCGGCACGATCATGAAACGTAAAACCAGTCACATTTATGTCGCTAACTGGTTCTTTGGTGCGTTCATTCTCGCAGTCGCGGTGTTGCATATTATCAATAGCCTGGCGATACCGGTGGGCATGACCAAGTCCTATTCTGTCTACGCTGGCACGGTAGATGCGATGGTACAGTGGTGGTATGGGCACAACGCGGTGGGCTTTTTCCTCACCGCAGGCTTCCTCGGGATGATGTACTATTTCGTTCCCAAGCAGGCCGGCCGCCCGGTCTATTCTTACCGCTTGAGTATTGTGCATTTCTGGGCACTGGTTGCCGTTTACATCTGGGCCGGCCCCCACCATTTGCACTACACCGCCCTGCCCGACTGGGCACAAAGTCTGGGCATGGTGATGTCTATTATCCTGCTGGCCCCCTCCTGGGGTGGCATGATCAATGGCATGATGACGCTGTCGGGTGCATGGGACAAACTCCGCACCGACCCTATCCTGCGCTTCCTGGTGGTCAGCCTGTCATTTTACGGTATGTCCACCTTTGAAGGCCCGATGATGGCCATCAAGACGGTTAACGCGCTGTCGCACTACACCGACTGGACCATCGGCCACGTTCACTCCGGTGCTCTGGGCTGGGTCGCCATGATCTCTATCGGATCCATGTACCACCTGATCCCCATATTGTTTGGCAAGACGGCAATGTACAGCACGAATCTGATTAACCTCCATTTTTGGATGGCCACCATTGGTACTGTTTTATACATCACCTCAATGTGGGTTAACGGCATTCTTCAGGGTTTGATGTGGCGTGCCTACAACCAGGACGGCACCTTAACGTACACCTTCGTGGAATCGGTATCAGCCAGCTATCCCGGTTATCTGGTGCGCATGATTGGCGGCGCAATATTCCTGGGCGGTATGCTTTTAATGGCCTACAACGTGTATATGACAACCAGAAAAGACCTTGTACCTGAGGCGGCTCCGGCTGCTGCAAGCGCGGCTTGAGGAGAAGACCATGAAGCATGATATTGTCGAAAAGAATGTAGGAATAATGATTGTCCTGGTCATTGTCGCTATCAGCTTTGGTACGCTGGTAGAACTGGTACCCTTGTTTTTTGCCAAGCAAACCAATGAGCCCATTGCTGGCCTTATGCCCCTGCCAGCTCTTGAGCTTGAAGGTCGCGACATCTATATTCGCGAGGGCTGCAATAACTGCCACTCTCAAATGATTCGTCCACTGCGTGCTGAAACAGAGCGCTACGGCCACTACTCCGTGGCCGGTGAACTGGTCTACAACCACCCGCACCTGTGGGGTTCCAAGCGAACCGGACCCGATCTGGCACGGGTGGGTACACGCTATAGCGATGATTGGCATAGAGCCCACCTTTACAATCCTCGCGACGTAGTCCCTGAATCCAATATGCCCTCTTTCCCCTGGCTATTTGATGCAGACATCAATGGCGAAAAGACCGGTAAAAAAATGACCGCCTTACGCATGGTGGGCGTGCCCTACACCGACGAGGATATCGCCGGTGCGGCCAGCGCGGTCCAGGGCAAGAAAGAGATTGATGCCATGGTGGCCTACCTGCAACAACTGGGCACACTGCTGCAATCGAGGCGTTAGAATTATGGACATTAATGATCTGAGAGGCCTGAGCACGTTATTCCTGATGATTTCCTTCATCGGCCTGTGCTTTTGGGCCTACAGCAGCAAACGCAAACCCACTTTCGATGAGGCCGCCAACTTGCCGTTCGCAGACGAGGAGCTAAATCAACTGAGCATGCAGGAGGACAAGAAGAATGACTAGCTTCTGGAGCAACTGGATAATAATCCTCACCGCGATCAGCATTATTGGTATCACCTGGATTTTATTAGCCAATAGAAAAACCACTGACCGGGAAACGGAAAACACCACGGGTCACGTTTACGATGGCATCGAGGAGTATGACAACCCGCTGCCCGCCTGGTGGTTTTATATGTTTATTATCACCATCGTCTGGGGCGTTGGTTATCTCGTTGCCTACCCGGGCATGGGAAATTTTGCCGGCGTACTGGGCTGGACCCAAGAGGGCCAACACGAAGCCCAAGTCAGTAAAGCCGATGAAAAGTTCCGCGAAATGCGAGACAAGTACCTTGCACTCCCTGTAGAAGAAATCGCCATCGACCCCGTTGTGCGCAAAATGGGACAGCGAATGTTCGGCAATAACTGCGCGCAGTGCCACGGTGCAGATGCAAAGGGGCGCTACGGCTTCCCCAATCTTACCGACGGCGACTGGATCTTCGGCGGCACCGCCGAGGCGATAAAATCCAGCATCACCAACGGCCGTCAGGCGGCAATGCCCGCCTGGGGTACGGTTATAGGTGACGCCGGAGTCACAGAAGTCACCGAATATGTATTATCACTGAATGGTCGCGAGAGTTCGGCTGACAAAACAGCAGCGGGCGAAAAAGTATACAGCACCTACTGTGTCGCCTGTCACGGGGCTGAAGGGAAAGGTAACCCACTGATGGGAGCACCCAACCTGACAAATGGCATCTGGCTCTATGGCGGTACGCAAACGCAAATAGCACACTCCGTCCGCGCGGGCCGCAATGGCGTGATGCCGGCGCACGGTAGACTGCTGAGTGAAGACAAGATTCACATTATCACCGCTTACGTCTACGGATTAAGCCAGAAGTAAACGCCCGCCACCGGCGTGGGGCAGTTGCCTTCTCTCATTAGAGAAACAACTGCCCCCTTTTCCATCGCTTTTACATCACAGGTCAGGGCAATGTCTGATAATGATCTCATAGACGTCCAGGAAGTCGCGCCTGCTGAAGTAGCTGAAATTGATCTCTATCAGCGACGTGAGAAGATTTACAACCGAAAAATGGAGGGCTTCTACCAACGCCTTCGCCTCTTTACCGGCTGGCCCCTTCTGGTGGGCTACTTCCTCTTACCCTGGCTGAGCTGGGATGGCCGTCAGGCCGTGCTTTTTGACTTACCCGAGCGAAAATTCCATATTCTGGGCCTGACATTCTGGCCACAGGATTTTCCGATGCTGGCTTTTTTACTGATTATTGCCGCCTTCGCCCTGTTTACGGTCACCGTTTTTGCGGGCAGGGTTTGGTGCGGTTACACCTGCCCACAAACGGTTTGGACCAGTATTTTTATGTGGTTGGAGCAACACACTGAGGGCAGCCGTCTACAGAGAATAAAACTGGATAAAGCCCCCTGGTCGCTTCAGAAAGTGTTCAAGAAAACGGCCAAGCACAGCTCCTGGTTATTTGTGGCCTTTGCTACCGGTATGACCTTTGTCGGTTACTTCTACCCCATGAGACAACTGTCGCTTGAGTTAGTTACCTTCAGCACGGGACAGTGGCAAATTCTGTGGACCGTATTTTTTACCTGTGCGACGTATATTAACGCCGGCTGGTTGCGAGAGCAGGTCTGCATCTATATGTGCCCTTACGCCCGTTTTCAGTCAGTTATGTTTGACCAGGATACGCTCATAGTTTCCTACGACGGGGGCAGAGGAGAAGCACGCGGCTCCCGAAAACGTGGGGCCGATTACAAGGCCGAGAATCTTGGGGACTGCATCGACTGCGAGCTGTGCGTGCAGGTTTGCCCGACCGGAATAGACATCCGCAATGGACTGCAATACGAATGCATTGGCTGCGCCCTGTGTATCGATGCCTGCAACTCCATAATGGACAAAATGGAGTACCCGCGCGGACTGATACGCTATACCAGCGAGCACCAGTTAGAGGGCGGCACCACGCACTGGATTCGTCCCCGGGTCATTGGCTATCTACTGGTCCTGTGTCTTATGGTAGGCGTATTCAGTTACCGGGTACTGACTCGCATCCCGGTTGAGCTCACTGTCATACGCGACCGCACTGAATTATTCGTGACCACCGATGACGGAAAAATTGAAAATATTTATACCTTACAATTGGTCAATATGGACCGTGATATGCATGAGTTTGAGGTCACTATCAAAGGCATCGATGACGCAAAAATCATAGGTGAAATCCTGCACACACTAGATGGTGGTGAAGTACGTTCAATCACCCTCAGGGTCCGTGCTGAGCCCGCCGCACTGGATAAACCCAGTACGCAACTGGATTTTACAGCCACAGCCACGGACTTGCAGTCTTTGCGCGCTGTATCAGAATCGCGTTTTATGAAGCCGATGAACTAATGGATACTCGCCTGGATCTGGACAGCTCACCCTGGTATCGACAATTTTGGCTTTGGTTTATCATTCTGTTACCCGCCAGCGTCGTGGTTGCGGGGATCATCACCGTTTACATCGCGGCCGAGGGGGCAGATGACCTCGTTGCAGACGATTACTACAAGAACGGGCTGGCAATAAATCAACAATTGGAAAAGAAACAACTGGCAACGTCACTGGGTATCTCAGCCAATCTGGAGCTGGGTAAGCACTCTGTTGCCGTGAGGGTTACAGGGCCGGTAACTGAAAACACACTTTACCTGCTACTCTCGCATCCACTGGAGGCTGACCGGGACTTCGTGCTTGAAGTTGAACGTGTCGAGCCCGGTTTTTATGCCGGCATTCTCGAGCAACCCATTTTTTCACGCTGGTATTGGGTGCTGGAAAATCGTGGCCAACAAGCCTGGCGTATTGATGGCTCTGTGACCTTACCCCCCTCAGATAATGCAGACCACAACTAGTACCACCCCCTCCTCCAGCCCTGACGAGACTCTTGCCTGTTATCACTGCGGTGAAGAGGTACCGGACGGCGTCAACTACAGCGTCGCAATTCGGGGGAATCAGCAGCCCATGTGCTGCCCCGGCTGCAGAGCCGTTGCCCAGTTAATCGCAGGCAGCGGACTGGAGAGTTTTTATCAACATCGAACCGCCTACAATGAGCGGCCGAATCTTTCCGAGTTGGAATCCAGCCACCATTACAGTCTTTACGACGACCCGGAAGTTAATCGCGGTTTCACGCAACAGGATGAACACGGGACCTTTCACTCGCGATTACTAATTGGCGGCATTAGTTGTGCCGCCTGTACCTGGTTAATCGAGCAAACACTTAACAGAATCGAAGGCATTGAGGCTGCAGTGGTGAATCTTGGCCAGAGTCGACTCGATGTCAGCTTTAATCCTGAGAAAGTCACACTGGGCAAAATCTTTGAACGTGTGGACGAACTGGGTTACAAGACCCGCCCCTACCAAACCCATGCATTGCGCGAACAGATACAAGCTGAATCCAAAGCAGGATTGCGACAACTCGCTGTAGCGGGCCTGGGCATGATGCAGGTCGGTATGTTCGCCATCGCCCTGCACGCCGGTGATCTACAGGGCATGGAGCTCGAATACCAAAGCCTGTTACGTTGGGTCAGTCTATTCGTTGCA
Organism: Halioglobus sp.; assembly: GCA_036960305.1. Classification (GTDB taxonomy): domain Bacteria; phylum Pseudomonadota; class Gammaproteobacteria; order Pseudomonadales; family Halieaceae; genus JBALVT01. The sequence goes on from JBALWA010000014.1 coordinate 83,370, forward strand.
AGCTTTGTGGTTTTTTATTCAGCCAGATCCTTTTTTAGCTCCGCCTGGCGCCATTTGAAGGCCGGTGCACTGGTGATGGACCTGCCCGTGTCCATGGCAATCGGCATCGCCTGGATCGCCAGCCTGTGGGCTACCGCCACGGGCGACGGCCAGGTCTATTTCGACTCCGTTGTCATGTTCACCTTTTTCCTTTTACTGGGGCGTTTTCTTGAACGACGCGCCAGACAAAATGACAGCCAGGCCTGGTTTGACGCTGAATCAGCGCTACCCACCGCAGTGACAGTGCAACGCAATCAACAGTGGGTAGAAGTGGCCCGCCATCAATTGAGCCCCGGTGATACCGTACTGGTCACCCAGGGAGAGACCGTACCCGTTGATGCCCTGGTCGTAAAAGGCGACAGTTCGATTGATGAAAGCACCTTCAATGGGGAGCACTTGCCCCGTAGCGTAAAACCAGGTGATACCGTCTACGCCGGCACGGTCAATATCGAAGGCCCACTGGAGGTGACCGCACTGGGTACTTACGTGGACACCCGACTGGCCGCCCTGCAGCGCTCGGTAGAGTTCGCCCAAACCGAAAAGCCGCCCATGGCCAGGCTGGCTGACAGGATTGCCTCGCGATTTATTGCTCTGGTGTTGTTGGTAACGGCAGCCACCGCTACAGCATGGCTGTTTGTCGACCCCTCCCGGGCACTCTGGATCAGCTTGTCAGTGTTGGTCATCAGTTGCCCCTGTGCACTCGCCCTGGCAACCCCCGCCGCATTAACCGGTGCCGCAAGTGGCTTGCGCAGGGCCGGCGTTATAGTCCGTGGCGAAAATGCAATTGAAGCGCTTTCGCACTGCACACATATGCTTTTCGACAAGACGGGCACCCTGACAAAGGGCGAGTTTCAACTGACCGAAACACACCTTCTGTCAACCGCTTCACAAAGCGAAGTTCTCGGCCTGGCGGCGTCATTGCAGGCATTTTCATCTCACCCATTAGCAGCGGCATTTACCCGCCTGGAAACTAAAATCACCTTTGAACAGGCTCTGTACCACGTGGGTGCAGGACTGGAAGGCCAGATGAAGGGGCACAGCTATCGAATTGGCAGCCATGCGTTTTGTTCCGAGACGTGCCCCGAATTACCTCCTGCCCCATCCGAGCCCCACTATTGGATTGCCCTGTGCCGAGATGACCAGCCCCTCGCGTGGTTCGGGCTAAAAGACAGTGTGCGCGAAGAAGCTGCTGCCGTTGTTCGGGCCGCTACGGCGGGTCGCTTGAAGGTAGAACTCCTTACCGGAGACAGCTCAACCCAGGGCCCAGCGCTGGCAAAAGAATTGAACATCGCCACCGTGAATGTGGGGTTTAGTCCGCAACAGAAAATGGCGTATGTACAGCAACTACAGCGACAGGGCGCGGTGGTGGCCATGGTAGGCGATGGCCTGAACGATGCACCGGTATTGGGTATTGCCGATGTATCCTTTGCCGTAGCAGGAGCTACAGAACTGGCACGTACACAAGCTGATTTTATTCTCGCTGGTGTCGACCTTGGTGCCGTCATTCGCACCTGGACGACGGCCAGGCAGTGCACTCACATTATCAGGCAGAACCTGGGCTGGGCGCTGTGCTACAACCTCTGTGGCATTCCACTGGCCGCGCTGGGCTATATACCCCCCTGGATGGCCGCTATCGGCATGTCGGCCAGTTCCCTACTGGTAGTCCTCAACTCCCTGCGTTTAAATAGAGCGCAGTAAACCTGATGAGAGCATCACCTTGCCCAGTCTCTACATTCTAATCCCCATTGCCCTGGTATTTTGCGTGGTGGCCATCAAGCTATTGCTCTGGGCGATCAATAATGGCCAGTACGATGACCTGGATAAAGAGGCCTGGCGAATCCTCTCTGACTCAGATGAAAAAAGTGAAGGCAAAGTAGAGGATGAATGACCTTGCCTTGATTAGTGCTTTCTCTCTGGGCCTTGCCGGTGCGGGCCACTGCGTGGGCATGTGCGGCGGTATCGCAGCAGCCCTGAACCTGGGTGGCAAAGCCCAAACCAGCACAACAGTCGCCTATCATGTCGGCCGGATTTGCAGTTACACACTACTGGGCGCGCTACTGGGCTTCGCCAGCGCTGCTGTAGACATCAGTGTTTGGACACTCAGCCTGCGTTATCTGGCAGGCGTACTGCTCATAGGCATGGGGCTTTATATCGGCAACTGGTGGCGTGGCATGGCGCTACTGGAACAGGCCGGCTCGAAGCTCTGGCAGCCGGTACAGAAGCTTTCTTCAAGATGGCTGCCAGTGCATCACTGGCACCAGGCCCTGCCGCTGGGACTCTGCTGGGGCCTGATGCCCTGTGGTCTTATCTACAGTAGCCTCGCCTGGGCCGCCACCGCCAATAACGGCCTTCATTCTGCCCTGCTGATGTTCGCCTTTGGCCTGGGTACGCTGCCCGCGATGCTCGCTACTAGCCTGGGCGCACATCGTCTGCAGGATTTTCTAAAAAAACGCGGACTCAAGGTGGTGATCGCCCTGCTGTTGATCGCATCGGGTGTCTGGACGCTGTACATTACCTATGCTCACAGCAATCACGGCGACCATGGGCAAGGAATGGACCACTCGGAAATGGATCACTCCGGGCACTGATCGTGTTTTAGGGCCTCTATCCGTAGAAATCTGGACTTCCCCCTCCCCCCGGTTTACTGAT
>JBALWA010000150.1:0-2333 GCA_036960305.1 Halioglobus sp.
GCCCCTTTTTTGCTGTTGAAAAACGCGGCACACACAAGGCCAGCATGATACGCCCACCCCTGGCGGCCGATATCGAGTGGCTGACCCAACTGGATGATGTCCCTGTCATTCTCACCCTCGCTCCTGAGCACACAGTCAGTGGCCAAATACGCACATTGTCCGATGCCGGTATTCTTGTCTGCGCGGGGCACACCAATGCCAGCTATGCACAAATAAGCGCAGCCATTGAGGAAGGCTTGAGAGGCTTCACCCACCTGTTCAATGCCATGAGCCCACTGGCTGCACGAGAGCCCGGCGCCGTGGGTGCGGCACTGGAGTTTGATGACACCTGGGCGGGCATCATCGCCGACGGCCATCATGTTGACCCCGCCAGCATCCGCATTGCCCAGCGAATCAAACCCACCGGTAAATTAATTCTGGTAACCGATGCCATGGCCACGGTTGGGAGTGATGATTCATCGTTTGAAATCTACGGAGAGCGCATCGAAGAACACCAGGGCAAATTGATCAATGCCGAGGGGGCACTCGCAGGCAGTGCCATTGGCATGATAGATGCTGTGCGAATCGCGACGACCCTGGTTGGCCTGCCATTGGAAGAGAGTCTGCGTATGGCCGCCCTCTACCCCGCGGAATTCCTCAAGCTCGATGATCAACTGGGTAAAATTGAGACCGGCTACCGCCCTGACCTGGTGCACTTCGACCGGGACTTTATCGTGCATGGCACCTGGGTTGCAGGCCAGTACCAGTCTCACAATGGCGGCACTGGCGCCGCCTGAATCAGGATTTTAAAATGAAAGTTGTAATTCTCGACAGGCCCCATGATGTCGCCCAATACGGCGCAGATATCTTTGCCCGCCAGCTTAAACAAAAGCCCAGCTCAGTGTTAGGACTGGCGACAGGCACCACCCCCTTGAGCCTCTATCGCGAGCTAATTGAGCGCAACCGGTCCGGAGAGATTTCCTTCGAGCAGGTTCAGAGCTTTAACCTGGATGAATATCTGGGACTGCCTTCGAACCACCCGCAAAGCTACCGGCATTTCATGAACCATGAGCTGTTTAATCACCTCGATATCGACAAAACCAACACCCATGTTCCAGCGGGCAATGCCCACAACCCTATTACCGCTTGTGAAGAATACGAACACGCTATTCGCAACAGCGGCGGTATCGACATTCAGTTACTGGGCATCGGCAGGAATGGGCATATAGGCTTCAACGAGCCCACCTCCTGTATGACCTCCAGGACACGGGTGAAAACCCTGACCCGCGAGACCATTGCCGATAACGCTCGCTTCTTCAGTGCCGATGAAACCCAACCGCACCTGTCTATAACTATGGGCATAGGCACCATAATGGAAGCAAAGTTGGTGGTATTACTCGCGACCGGGGAGAGTAAGGCAGAAGCTATAAAGAGCATGATAGAGGGCCCCATCTCGGCTTGGAACCCGGCCTCTGCTTTGCAAATGCACCCTTCTACCGTGGTCATTATCGACGAGGCCGCTGCTGGCGAACTAAGCGATCCGGATTTTTTCAAGCACATAGAGTGCGAAAACCAGGCTCTGCTCAGCCGTCTACAATTGATATAGTCAGGATAAAATACCACCAGATTGAGGCCTGCCGCCCCGGTGCTCGCGGCAGAAGCATTGACTGCACCGGTTATTCGGGTACCCTCATTGCCTTGGTCAACCCTTCTTATAATAATTATTAGCGGAGAATCTTATGGAACAACTCTCTGGACAGGACGCCATGTTCCTGCACGCCGAGCTCGACGGACTGCCACAGCACATCGGCGGCGTCAGTATTTACAATCAGGATACTGCGCCCGATGGCGTTGTCCGATTCAAGCAAATCCTCGCCATGCTCGAGAGCCGAGTCCATCTGTCACCCATTTTTCGCCGCAAGCTAGCCTTTGTTCCCGGCGGTGTGGGGCGCCCCTATTGGGTCGAGGATCCAGATTTTGATCTGGAATATCATGTCAGGCATATCGCCCTGCCAAAGCCGGGCGACTGGCGTCAACTGTGCATCCTCGCCGCCCGAATACACTCCCAGCCCCTGCCCCGCGACCGCCCCCTCTGGGAGATGTACATTATTGAGGGCCTGAACAATGTCGAGGGCCTACCCAAAAACTGCTTTGCCCTGCTATTGAAGGTGCACCACTGCGCCATGGACGGTGCCACGGGCGCCCAGTTTATGAATATCGTGCACGACCTTACACCCGAGATTGCAGAGTCGGCCCCCCCCGGCCCCTGGTTGGTAGAGCGGCCCTCCAAGGCGCGCATGCTGGGCCGGGCCTACCTCGATGCCTGGAAAAAACCGGGCGAAGTGTACGACATG
>JBALWA010000151.1:0-2292 GCA_036960305.1 Halioglobus sp.
CGACACTGTCGTACGTTGGCATCGACGGGGATTTCGATTTTATTGGCGCATGAAGAGTCACGGCCGGAAACCGGGTCTACCAGCAATTGATACAGCCCTCCGCAAGCTGATCCGAGAAATGCAGGCAACCAACATGGGCTGGGGCGCGCCCAGAATCCATGGGGAATTAGTCAAGCTGGGTATCGATATCTCCCAAGCTACAGTTTCAAGCTATATGGTTCGTCTGCAAAAACCGCCTTCACAGACCTGGCGGACATTTCTTGAAAACCATGCCGACTGTATAGCAGGGATTGATTTCTTTACGGTCCTGACTGCTACATTTCGCATTCTCTATGTTTTTGTCGTACTCAGCCATGACCGCCGGCAAGTTGTGCACTTTAATGTGACAGAACACCCCACTGCTCAATGGACAGCACAGCAGCTGGTGGAAGCATTTCCATTCGACCCTACTCCACGCTATTTACTGCGTGATCGAGATGCGATTTATGGTGAGAAAGTTCGGCGACGGATCAAGAGTTTGGGCATCGAGGAGGTTGTCACGGCGCCTCGCTCGCCATGGCAGAACCCTTTTTGTGAACGTGTCATCGGATCCATACGCCGAGAATGTCTGGATCATGTCATTGTTCTCAATGAGAGACATCTACGCAGAGTTCTTCGCGAATACTTCAGCTATTACCATACCTGCAGAACACATCTATCGTTGAATAAAGATCCGTCTGAATCTCGAAAGGTTGAACCGCCAGCGATGGGAAATATTGCGGCGTTTCCCCGGGTTGGTGGCCTGCACCATCGATACGCCAGAATTGCTGCATGACGGTGACGATAAAGAATGAGCAAAAAGCGGTACGATTATATTTTCAGGAGGGACAGGGGATGGTTCATTACATTAATACCGGACTGCCGCATAGGTCATACGCACAAATACTGGAAATGGAGCCACCGATCTAGTTTTCAGAAGGGACAGCCCCTATGATGTCCAGGTTATTCAATAAGCTGGTTGTGGAATCTCCCGGAGCGTAAATGATGAGATTATCTTTCTTGATATTGGTTTGTGTTGCCGCCCTGGCTACAGCCTCGAGTTACTTCCTCTCCAGACCGGTGGTCACAGGTGTCCTGGAGGCAAGCACATTCCACTCGCTCAAAGTTGCGCCACATGACCGTGCGTTGACTCTGGCGCGGCGCCATTCCGGCTCAGTACTCCTCGTGACAGATGTGAACGGCGAGGGTGTTTCGGCGATCGACGTCAGTACCGCCGCGGGCAAGGATTTTGAAGATACGCTGCAAGCGTATACGGAACTGGGGATAAGGGGGCTGCAAGCCTTGTACGATACGTATCCATCAGAGACAGTGGCCTGGGAGGTGTTGGGGCCGCCCTTGAGCGGGGATTATCCTAATATTGCTGCCGGAACCAATTATCGTGCACATGCGGAAGAGGTCGGTCACGACGGTGAACCGTTCCTCTTTCCGAAGCTGTCACGGGCTACGGCCTGGGACAGCGGTGTCCAAGATGGTGCGCGGCTGGATTATGAGGTGGAATTATGCGTGGTGCCGCTCAATGATCATCTTGATTCAGCGCCGGCGGCACTGGGCTATGTACTGTGCGGCGACTTTACCGACCGGTGGCTGTTGGTAAAGCATATAGACCTGGATGGCAAGATGGGCCTGACTGGCTTTCCCATAGCGAAAGGTGGCAGAGGCAGGCTGCCAATCGGGCCACTGCTGGTGATTCCCTATAAGGAAGCATTTTATCGGGAACTTGAATTGAGCCTCTATGTTAATGGCACGCTTCGCCAGAGGGCTTTTGCCGGGAGTATGATCTGGGCGCCGCGGCAGATACTGGCAAGAGCGATGGCAGACTGTCGCACCCTTTACCAGCTGCGCTCGGGAACCACACAGATCGTCGACTGCGAAAGGATTCCGGCCGGCACATTGATACTCACAGGCACCCCCGAGGGTGTGCTATTTAACCTGGCCACCGTGTGGAACCCCTGGGTATACCTGGGAAGAGGGGATATCGTGACCAGTTTTGGCACTTATCTCGGTTACATGCGCAACACCATCGTTGCTGATTAGCCATTAGGGTATCGCCAACTTAACTGCTCATAGTTGCTAGAATCGGCCCATGAATACTTACAAGCGTCATCGATTCCCACCTGACATAATCAGTTACGCAGTCTGGCTCTACTATCGCTTCAATCTGAGCCATCGTGATATAGAGGATCTTCTCGCTGAGCGGGGCATAACCGTCAGCCGTGAATCAATCCGTCTTTGGTGTATCAAATTCGGAGGGAT
>JBALWA010000152.1:0-2222 GCA_036960305.1 Halioglobus sp.
GTGCCACTCGTCCGGCAATCGTGATCGACAGGTTGGCCGATTGCCCAGACTGACGCCACAGGGCGACCTCGTTAAAGGCCAGCAACTCGCGAGCCTCACCATCGCGAGTTTCAACGCGCATCAAGAGTGGCGCAATGGGAACGGTAATCGCCTCCGCGATACGTTGCTCGAGATCGTCGGGATTGAACTCGTTAAGCAGGAAACCCACGGTACCGCTGTTCATGCCGTAGATGGGCTTGCCCAGCGACAGGGTTTCATGAATGACCTGTAGTAGCATCCCATCCCCACCGAGCACCACGACCACATCGGCCTCTTCCAGCGGCACAAAGCGATAGCGCTCGGCCAGGCGGGCATATTGCTCTCCTGATTTCTTCGAACCGCTATTAAGGCAAGCCAGATTCATATGTGGTACTCGATGTGTAAGCTATTGAGCGTACTATACGATGGCTGCGCGAATTTCGACACTTTTTCACAGGCAACAATCCTGTTTGAGTGTCCCGGCCAATGAGCGCATGATGTGAGCTATGGATAAAATACCTCACGTTGTCGTCAACCCGCTCAAATCCCTCAACTTGCTTTCCCAGGCAGACATAGAGGGGCTAACCAGCAGCCGCGGCGACTTATTCGCATTATTCAGGCACTGCGCGCTGGCGATACTTAACACAGACAGCGACCAGGATGACGCTGCCAGGATTAGCGCAGATTATTCCGACTTCGACATCCGCCTGATTCCACGCGCGCGTGGGCTCAGGCTGGAATTATTCAATGCGCCCGCCCAGTCTTTTGTCGATGGAAAGATGATCCGCGGTATCCAGGAACATCTGTTTTCCGCACTGCGGGATATCGTCTACACCGACTTCAAAATCACGGCGGCTCAAGCGCAGCCCTTGAGCTCAGCACAAAACACCAACACCGTTTTTCGAATCCTGCGCAATGCCCACATTGTAAAGCCCGACCACCCACCCAAGATGGTGGTGTGTTGGGGTGGACACGCCATTCCCCGGGAAGAGTATGACTTCGCCAAACAGGTAGGCTATGCGTTGGGGTTACGCGGCCTGGACATTGTCACAGGCTGCGGCATTGGTGCAATGAAAGGGCCGATGAAGGGCGCGGCAGTGGGACACGCCAAGCAGCAGATCAAAGACGGCCGATACATTGGCATCAGCGAGCCGGGCATTATCGCCTCCGAGTCGCCCAATGCCATTGTCAATGAACTGGTGATCATGCCAGACATAGAAAAGCGCCTGGAAGCCTTCGTGCGACTGGCGCATGCCATCATTGTTTTCCCCGGCGGGGTTGGCACCGTAGAAGAAGTACTCTATCTCCTCGCTATCCTCATGCACCCGGACAACAGCGAAGCGCTACCTTTAGTTTTTGCCGGCCCGGAGTCCTGTCGGGAATATTTTGAGGAACTGGAACACTTCCTGATTACCAGCCTTGGTGACGGCGTGCGGCAATACTATCGTGTAATCGTGGGGTCACCGGATGAGGTGGGGCGAAGTATTCGAACGGCGATAGAGCAGCTACACATGCGTCGGCGGAAAGCACAACAGGCCTACTATTTTAATTGGGAGCTGAAAATTTCTCCGGATCTTCAGGAACCCTTTACGCCTACCCACGAGCAGATGGCACAACTCCAACTCCGGATTGGAATGGAGAAACATCAATTGGCCAGTTCCCTAAGGTGTGCCTTTTCCGGCCTGGTCGCCGGTAACGTCAAAGCGTTTGGCATTGAACAGGTGCGCCTACACGGCCCCTATCTTCTGTCGGGCGACAAGCAGTTGCTCGCCAGCATGGATCGACTGCTGCGGGTTCTGGTCAGACAGCAGCGAATGAAGCTTGGGGAAGGCGAACTCGACTACCAACCCTGTTATCAATTGCTGGAGTGACACTGCCTCCGGGAGAAGGCCCTCTGTCACTGGAAGCTGACGGTATAGCTTGTGACGCCCTGGTAACAAAGGCCGTCTTCATCGCAGGGGCTTATCAGCACTGTGTATCTTCCCCGGGGAAAGTTCATACTGAAGGCCTCATCAGAAGATTTCAGTAGTCGCTTACGACTGTCATAAACACGAATATAAAAAGCCTGGTTCGAAAATTCGCTGCTGCCATTGACGGCAATATTGTTCGCCAGTGGGACAGAATAACTGTCCACGTCTTTAGGGGAGTTGAACCGGCCTTGCACCGTCGTACCCTGCTTGCTGTCACCGGGCTCCAGCGCCCCC
>JBALWA010000153.1:0-1955 GCA_036960305.1 Halioglobus sp.
ATGACCCAGAGATTGAAAATAGCCCAGGTCGCGCCCCGGGCCGCAGCCAAAATCGAGGATATCGAGCGCGCGCCCTTTAGGGAATTGACTGAGGAACTTCGCATAATTCTGAGTGACATCGTGATCCTTCGTCCCACGCCAGAAGGACGAGGCATTTTTTTCATAATGTCCCAGGGTGATGGTTTCGATCTCGGATAATTCCGACTTGGAAATCTTTTCTGCCATTGAGGGTTACTACTCGGCTACTCGCTCTGTTCAATGCATTTTCGTAAGTTGCCGATAATATCAGATCCTAATCTTGTGCGGAGAGCGTGTTTGATGAGTGGGATAGGGCGGTTGGTTGAGACCTGAGGCCCATGTACGCAGGTTTCGAGAAGCTAAGTTAAAACCTGCAGGGCAGAATGAGCCTGCCCCGCTTTACCGGGTACGAAGCGCTTCGCCTAAAGCCCCTACTTTTGCTGGATATTATTCGGGTAATCCCATCTTCATATTGCCGAGAAAATCCATTTTCCCCAACGGTACTCCTTTGATTCGCAACATGTCATATATCGTGGCCGCGTGGAAATAGAGATTGGGTAAGGTAAACGACAGAACAAAATTTTCTGCCGTAAAAGGTATTTCAAAATCACCTGCTTTGAAGAGTACCGCCTTTCCCTTGACACTGGCGATTGCATCAGCGTCTATGGCATTGAGTTCTGCCAGAGCTTCAGTCAAGAGCTTGATGGCCCCCTGATAACTCAGTTCATGTGTCTCGGGAGGTCCCGTCATTTCACCGGCCAATAAACCTTTAGCAGACCCCAGCGTGGACATGAGGACGCTAAATACCTGAAACGAAAACGGTTTCATATCCGGGACGAGGCGCATATCAATTATGTCAGCCAAATCAATACCCTGCTGTTCAAAGTAGGTGGCGCCCTTCTCCAGCACAGCGATGGTCGATTCCAGTACCCGCCTGGAAGTGCCTACACTCAGTTCATACAAATCAGTCATACCTTTGCCTCTGTGAATTTTAAAGTCAGGGGAATGGCTCCCCATGTCTCTGTAAATCTAGCACATCTCCCCAGGAACCCTCGAGAAAATCATCTCAGCCCTCATAAAGTCGCCACACCTGCTTGTCTCTGTGCCCTGGTGAGCATACTGCCCAAACCATAGCCACAACGTATTACTGAGGTGTCAGTGATCCACAGGTTGCCACTCTGGAGCAGCTATGGCGCCTCGTGGGAGAAGGTAGGAGCAGACACGACCAGCAGCAGCCTCCGGCCTGGTAAACAAAAGGGGTTCTTGGGGTATTTAGGGTTTTTCTCGGTCGCTGGAAAATATTTCTAATTGGGTGTTCCTGGTAAGACTCTTCTTCTAGATAGACAATCTCAACAAATTTTCCTGCAGTATAAATAAAACCCCCAATACCCCGGTAATGGACTGTAGCTCATGCTGTGCAAGGTTTTACAGGCAGGGGTTTCCCCGAAAGAAACCCTGAGCAATCCCCAAAGCCCAAGGGGTAGAAACCCAAGATCTACCCGTCTTACTCGGCGCCGGTTATGCTCTGGAAGGACTTGGGGCAGATAGTTTGGCGTCGGGTTGTCGAGTGCGTAGGGTTAAGTGGTGGTTTCTAGCAGTGATGTTTCAGTGGCTTGATGCAAGGAAGCGGATATTTCGGGACTCGGGAGTTTAATTTCCCAAAACCCTATTTCGAGCCCTGAAAGCTAATGCAGGAAGTACTTTGCTTGCAGTAGACTGGGCTCAAATGGGCGTTTATTCCTCCTATACTCAGCTTCGTTGTGAAATTTTTATGAACTGCGAATACCTAAGTTAAAGCACAGCGTGTGTCGCCGAAAGCTGCACCCTGCGAGGGTTTTAAATGCCTATATTACCGAGTGCTTTGATGACCTGTCTGATGATGGCCGCTGTTTGGGGGTAACCCTCTTCCATTTCATCTAATAGGATTTCTGCGGATT
>JBALWA010000154.1:0-1845 GCA_036960305.1 Halioglobus sp.
GGTAGGTTTTTACCCTGGGATTCCAATTGCTCAACCAGGGCGGGGTAGTGTTTCTCTACAAGTTGGTAGAGCAGAGTTTGCTCTGGGCGATGGCGTTCATAGGTGGCGTGACCGAGGGCATGCCCGTAAACAGGGGCAGACCCTCCATTGCCTGGTGACAGCATACTGCGTCGACTCCAACAGAGTTGAAGTCAAACACAGTGGGGCCGTGAGCTTTGGCGGGGAACATCCGAAGTATCCAACCGCTTGGTTATATTCGAGCAGATCTGGTCACACCCACCGACTCTGTCCTATGGGTGTTCTATAAAAGTCGGATGCTTTTTCTGTGTAAGCGCAAAATAAAGCACGCCCTGTTTCCCCGACCATGGAACCGCCACCCTGTCATTTCCACCCTGACAGGAGTAACGCCATGCCACAGACCGATGAGGTCTCCCTGACCGAACGACAGCAATACTGGCTCAAACATATTCGTGCCTGCGATACCGCAGGCCAGACTAGCGTTGACTATGCCAGGGCAAATGGCATTAACGTCAAGTCTTTGTATTCCGCAAGGAAGGCACTGGCGGAGAAAGGCACGTTGCCACCTCGCAAGGCGATCAGTTTTCAAAAAGTGCAAACACCCGGTGGTCAGTCCCTCTCGGATAACCCGTGGCGCATTCAGTTGCCCAACGGGGTTGTGGTTGCCTTTGGCGGGGAGTTTGATGCCAGCACGTTATCACTGGTACTGAGCACTGCAGCATCTCTGTCATGATGCGGCCCTCGAATGACCTGCCGGTGGTCTACCTGTGCCGGGATGCCATTGATTTCCGCAAGGGTATCAATGGCCTGTCGATACTGGTGGAGGATGCGCTGTGCCTTGACCCTTTCTCGGAGCAGCTGTTTGTGTTCTGTAACCGGCGCCGCAACCGGATCAAGATTCTTTACTGGGAACGCAGTGGCTTCTGTATGTGGCAGAAGCGCCTGGAGAAAGCGCGCTTTCACTGGCCGCGAAAATCCGAAGATGAGGTCGTCACGCTCACCTCACAACAACTAAACTGGCTGCTGGACGGATACGATATTACGCGCATGAAGCCTCATGAAAAACTCGATTTCACCAGTGTTTTATAGGGTTTAACGCACCTCTGAGGTATAATACAGGGCATGCCAAACGTGCCCAAACAGCTACCCAATGACATTGATGCCCTGAAGGCTTTGGTGGCTGAACAGGACGTTCGCAACACCCAACTCGACCAGGAGAATGCGCGCCTTGGCGCTAAAGTTCTCTCCTTACAAGAACAACTCAATTTGGCACTGGCCCGGCGTTATGCCGCCAGCAGCGAGAAGCTGTCCCCCGACCAGATCCGCCTGTTTAATGAAGCCGAGGTTGAGGCTCAAGGTGAACCGGTTGAGGACGAGGCCGTCACCGTCCCCGAACACAGCCGCAAGAAACGGGGTCGCAAGAAGCTGCCTGACGCAATCCCTCGAGTAGACGTTGTACACGAGCTATCCGCAGAGGATCAAGTCTGCCCCCATGATGGCGCCTCGCTGACCGAGATCGGTGAAGTTGTCTCTGAGCAAATGGATGAGACCCCGGTACAGGTGCTCAAGGAACCGGATAAACGGGCCCAGTCAAAGTCCTACCTCTGGCTGCAACGGGGTGGGCCACCGGATCAACCGGTTGTCCTGTATGACTATGACCCGGGGCGAGGAGCCGGAGTGCCCCTGCGCTTGCTGGAAGGGTTCAGGGGTTACCTGCAGACCGATGGCTATGATGGTTACAATGCGGCAGTGGCCAGCAATGGCCTTGTGCATATGGGTTGCATGGCGCATGCCCGGCGAAAGTTCAGCGATGCGGTGAAGGCGCAG
>JBALWA010000155.1:0-1749 GCA_036960305.1 Halioglobus sp.
GTTTGTGATGCGCTGACGATGGCTATCTGGCAAAGGAGGCCACAGGATGGCTTAGTGGTTCATTCAGACCGCGGCTCCCAATATGCCAGCAAGGATTACCGGCGACTGCTAAAAGCCCATGGCTTTGTCGGCAGCATGAGTCGCAAAGGTGACTGTTGGGATACTCAGTCTACTATGCTTATGAACATCGTGCTGACCTGACCCGTGCTGGGATTGGCTAAACTGCCTTTGCGTTGACCTGTCGGTCAGTATCGATGTTCCCCGAGCGTAGCCGGGCCCAACGTCTGTGACCTAATAGGAGCTTTGTATTGCACCGTGAGTGTCCTGTCCTGCGGCTGGGGTTGGTGATGCGCCATTACCAAGGAGGCCAACCTATGAAACGTAAATTGAATCACAATGAAGTAATCTTGGGAGTAGACACCCACCTGGATGTTCATGTCGGTGTCGTTATTGATCAGGCGGGGAAATTGCTAGGAACTCGATCTGTCTCCGCCACCTCAGTAGGTTATCGTGACTTGTTCAGCTGGGCTTCATCCTTCGGAATTGTGGCAAGTGCTGGAGTCGAAGGAACAGGGACGTATGGAGCAGGACTGTGCAGACTACTAACCGACAATGGCGTCAGGGTTCTTGAGGTTAACAGACCAGATCGAGCGATTCGTAGGCTTGAGGGAAAATCGGATCCCACTGATGCAGAATGTGCGGCAAGGTCTGTACTTTCAGGTAAATCGACAGCCATCCCTAAGCAACAGTCCGGCGCTTGCGAGGCAATGCGAATTACCTCAGTTGCAAGGCGAAGTGCTGTAAAGGCTAAAACACAGGCTATAAATCAGCTCCGGGCCTTGCTGGTCAGTGCGCCACAAGATATCCGTGAAAAGCTTTGGAAGACAAAGGCAATCGACTGCGTGAGTGCTTGCTCAAGGATACGCAGTCTGGGCGATACTGCTCTGTTGCAAACGCTAACTGTAACGCTCAAATCATTGGCCAGACGATGGTTAATGCTTTCCGCAGAACTAAAGCAGCTCGATGGACAGCTGGAAAACTTGACCCAAAAGTACGCTGGGCAACTGAGAGGCCGTTTTGGAGTAGGCCCTCAAACTGCTGCAATTCTTTTATCGGTCGCTGGAGATAATCCAGAACGTCTGAAGAGCGAGGCTGCGCTGGCGTCACTCTGTGGCGTAAACCCCTTACCCGCTTCCTCGGGGAAGACGATAAGGCATCGTCTAAACAGAGGCGGTAGTAGATCGGCAAATAATGCATTGTGGACCATTGCTATGGTGCGAATGCGAAGTGACCCGAGAACTCAAGTATATGTGAAGCGCCGTACCACTGAGGGCCTGACAACTAAGGAAATACACCGGTGCTTGAAACGATATATTGTCAGGGAGCTATTCCCAGTAATAATGAGTGATTTAGGCAACATCAGTGGGTCTTCTTGACATAGGAGCGTCAACGCGGTTGCAGAAAGCTTCTTTGCCACGTTAGAGTTTGAGCTTATTGAGAGGAAGGCATTCTCGAGTCGTGATGAGGCTCGCTCAGCGGTGTTTGAGTTCATCGAGGTGTTCTACAATCGGGATCGATTTCATGAAACGTTGAACTACAAAACACCACTAGAGGTAGAACAGGAATATCAACGTGTGGCTTAATAATACTGTCCGTGAAACCCGGGTTAGTTCAGACCACGGTTCCCCTACTAATTAGTGGTCTGTCCCCGGTTTAACGTCCAATCATATTCGCGGCCTGTTGTTGGAG
>JBALWA010000156.1:0-1605 GCA_036960305.1 Halioglobus sp.
ACGCGACACGAGATACAATAATGCTGTCGCGGTTTATTGAGATTGGTATGAAGCGTTTTGTTGAAGGTGAAGACCGAACCCAAAGTACTTTATTCCCCGAGCGACTCGACGAATACATCGCGGAAGACAACCCGGTCAGGGCTATCGATGCGTTTGTTGATCACCTGGACCTGGCGAGTCTCGGATTCGAACGGGTTCAACCGCAAGTCACCGGTCGCCCTGGTTACCATCCAGCAACACTGTTAAAAATCTATGTCTACGGTTATCTCAACCGGGTTCAGTCCTCTCGCCAACTGGAGCGAGAGACACAGCGCAATGTCGAGATGATGTGGCTCACCGGTCGGTTGATGCCGGATTTTAAAACGATTGCGGATTTCAGGAAGGACAACAGCAAGGGCATACGTCGAGTGTGCGGTGAGTTCATTGAGCTGTGTCGCAGCCTTGAGTTGTTTACGCAGGCGATTGTTGCGATCGACGGCAGTAAATTCAAAGCGGTAAACAGCAAGGCCAGAAACGATACGCGAGGCAGTATGAAGCACCGCATCGCCAGGATGGAAAAACACATTGGGCAGTACTTGTCCTTGCTCGATGAGGCCGATAACGAAGAGCCCGCGGCTCGTGATATGAAGGTGCCAGAACTCAAGGAGAAAATCGCTTCGCTGAAAGTGGAGATGGAACGATTAAAACAACGAGAGCGCGAGGTACACGCGCATCCTGATAAACAAATATCAGAAACTGACCCCGATTCACGCTTGATGAAGAAGAGCGGCATGGGTTCCCAGGTTAGCTATAACGTACAGACGGTGGTGGACACTGAACACAAGCTGATCGTGGCGCACGAGGTTACTAACGAGCCGAGCGACAGGGGCCAGCTTTCTTCCATGGCAGAACTTGCGCAGCAGGCGGTGCAGGGTGATGAACTGACGGTGCTCGCTGACAGGGGTTATTACAATGGTGAAGAAATACGGGCGTGTTATCTGGATGGAATCAAAGTGCTTGTGCCCAAGCCGCTGACCTCGAACAATAAAGCAGCCGGGCTGTTTGATAAACAAGACTTCCGATATGACAGTGTGGCGGATCAATACACATGCCCGGCGGGCGAGATATTAGCACGGCGACATAGTTCGATTGAAAAGGGCATGACGATCCATTTCTATTACGCTTCTACCCTGGTGTGCCGGGATTGCAAATTAAAAACCAAATGCACCAAAGGTAAAGAGCGCCGGGTACGGCGCTGGGAACATGAGGGGCTACTGGATGAAATGGCAGAGGAGTTGCATAGTACGCCGGACGCAATGAAGGTGCGAGCTCAAACAGTGGAGCATCCCTTTGGAACGTTAAAGAACTGGATGGGCTCATCGCACTTTCTAATGAAGCGGTTCAAGAATGTTCGAACGGAAATGAGTCTTCACGTTCTTGCTTACAATCTGCGGCGAATGATGAGTATTATGGGGGTTGCGCCGCTAATTGAAGCGATACGGGCCTGAGTGCCCGTTTAACCCTGATTTTTGACTATTACACGGCCAGACCAACCGCTACACCAGGGCATAGAAACGGCGGCAGCTGAGTTCATCGGCTATTTTGCGTCGCTGACATCGTCACTGA
>JBALWA010000157.1:0-1574 GCA_036960305.1 Halioglobus sp.
CCATTCGATTTTGATAAAGCTCTTAAGGCCATCCAGTCCGGACAGGCCATTAGCGGGAAAGACGGTGTTTTGGCGCCACTGCTAAAGCAACTCACCGAGGCGGCGCTCGAAGCCGAACTGGAAAGCCACATTGCAGACGATGTGGTGCCCAACCGCAAGAACGGCAAGTCTCGAAAGACCCTTAAAACCAGTGAGGGGCGTATTGATCTGAACACCCCAAGGGATCGCGCCGGTACGTTTGAGCCTCAGATTATCAAGAAACATCAAACCAGCGTCAGTGATGAGATCGAAACCAAGGTCTTGTCGATGTATGGCCGGGGCATGAGTTATTCGGACATTAGTGAGCATGTCCACGAGATATACGGTATCTCGGTTTCTACTGCCGCTATCAGCGCAATCACAGACAAGATTATTGATACCGTCAAGGCCTGGCAGCAGCGCCCGCTGGATTCTCACTATCCCTTTGTCTGGCTGGACGCCATTCATTACAAGGTTCGGGCCGAAGGACGCTATCAAAGTCGCGCCGTTTACACCGTTCTTGGGCTGAATATTGAAGGCAAAAAAGAAGTGCTGGGCTTATACCTGTCCGAGAGCGAGGGCGCCAACTTCTGGCTGGGTGTGTTGACTGATTTACAAAATCGCGGTGTAGCCGATATCCTGATTGCATCCGTCGATGGCCTGACAGGCTTCCCAGAAGCAATACAGACGATATTCCCGGAAACCGAGGTTCAGCTGTGCATTGTTCACCAGATACGCAACTCACTGCGGTACGTGGGCTCCAAGCACCACAAGGCGTTCCTGGTTGATCTGAAGCGTGTTTACAAGGCTTTGAATAAGGAGGCGGCGGAATCCGCTCTTGATGATCTTGAGGAAACCTGGGGCGAAAAATACCCCATCGTGATTCAGTCGTGGCGGAAGAAGTGGGATAACTTGTCCGTTTATTTTCGCTATCCAGAGGACATTCGCCGGGTTATTTATACGACCAATTCGATTGAGGCGGTGCACCGACAATTTCGTAAACTGACGAAAACCAAGGGCGGGTTTCCCAATGACAACAGCCTGCTAAAATTGCTATATCTTGGCATTCAGAACGCCAGTAAAAAATGGACGATGCCGATCCACAACTGGAACTTGACCTTGTCTCAACTGGCCATCTTCTTCGAAGGTCGGCTTGATGGCGCACTCGATCTGTGATGAGATAGATTGAGTGCATTTACGTTGACACAGAATTTTGAACAGTCCCGATGACGAGACCAATACCTCCAGCCACTTGACAAACACCAATAAAATAGCCAAACCAAGAGGGTAACCCGAGAATAGCAAAACTCTCATGAAACATTGGCACGCCGAGAAGCTTGTTGCCACCACCCACTAAAAGTATTAATGCTGCGATTGCAATGGCTATCCATACACCATATTTTTTTCTTTCATCATAATCACTCCAACGCTTGGGGTACTATATAAGCACCAATGAAATTTAACCCCGCCAACTTATCCTTTGGTATTGCGATTGCTGACAGGACTTCAATGTTTATGGAAACTTCATATTGAACAGAAGCTCTTTGGCGATTTAC
>JBALWA010000158.1:0-1541 GCA_036960305.1 Halioglobus sp.
TAAAACATATCTCAAGCCCTTGGCACCCAATAAATGGCAAATAGCGCAGTTAGCACCGGCCGGGGGATCACAACTGCAAAAAGTGCTGCCGGTAGTAACGCATTTCCTCGATGGATTCACGGATATCGTCCAGCGCCTGGTGGGTGGCGGTCTTGGTGAAACCCGACTCCAGCTCCGGACGCCAGCGCTGCATGAGTATTTTCAGGGTGCTTACATCCAGATTGCGGTAGTGGAAAAAGGCCTCCAGCTGCGGCATGTGCCTGGCCATAAACCGACGGTCCTGACAGATCGTATTGCCGCACATGGGCGAAGCACCCGCGGGCACCCACTGCTCGAGAAACGCGATGGTTTGGTCGGTGGCGCTGTGCTCGCTGTCCTCGCTCGCCCTGACCCGGTCAACCAGGCCCGAGCGGGTGTGGTGCGTAGTATTCCACTCATCCATGCCAGCCAGTCGTTCATCGCACTGGTGCAGGGCAATGACCGGCCCCTGGGCCAGAGTATTGAGGTCTGTATCGGTGACGATGGTGGCAATTTCAATCACCACATCCTGGTCCGGTTCCAGACCGGTCATTTCCATATCGACCCAAACCAGGTTTTTTGCATCTTGCATTGGATTCTCTACCTTATGAGTTTTGCTGGCAGGCAGTGTATCAAAATGCCACCACAGGGGTAGAATGAGCGCCTGACAACACAGCACTGAAGGTATATGAGCAAACGCAAGCTGACACGAAAACAGGCCTGGCGCATTGAGAAAATCCAGGCCGAGCGAGCCAAGCGAGCGGCAAAACGCGGCGCCTCTGCAGATGAGGCGCTCTCGGCGGGTGAGCTGGGTGCTGAGCGTGAGGGCCTGGTTGTGGCCCACTTCGGCACCCAGGTTGCCGTCGAGTCGGCCCCGGGAGAAAGCCAACGCTGCCATATGCGGGCCAATCTGGAAGGCCTGGTCACCGGCGACAAGGTCATCTGGTGCGAGGGCGAACCCACCGGCGTGGTCGTGGCTCAACTGCCCCGGGACTCGGTTCTGTCACGGCCGGACTCCCAGGGCAATATCAAGCCCGTGGCCGCCAACATAGACCAGGTTATCATCGTGCTGGCGCCCCTGCCCCAACCCCACGCCAACCTGATCGACCGCTACCTGGTAGCCGCCGAGACCGTGGGTATCGAGCCCGTTATCCTGTTGAACAAAACCGACCTGCTGGACGATGTCGAAAGCCGCCGTGAAGAAATAGATAAACTGTTGGCCATTTACCCCACGCTGAACTACCGGGTACTGCGCGCATCGTGCAAGACCGCCGACGGCCTGAGCGAGCTGTTCACCGCCCTGGAGGGCCGTACCAGTGTATTTGTGGGCCAATCGGGCGTGGGCAAGTCATCGCTGGTGAATGAACTGCTACCAGACATAGACCTGCGGGTGGGCGCACTATCAGAGAGCACCCAGAAAGGCGTTCACACCACCACCACCGCGCAACTGTTTCACATGCCCACCGGCGGCACACTGATCGACTCGCCGGGGATACGCGAATTCGGCCTGTGGCATATGACCC
>JBALWA010000159.1:0-1527 GCA_036960305.1 Halioglobus sp.
TCGTCAACGCCCTGCACAACAAAGGACGGAGCAGTCAAGCGTCGGGCTCCATTGCTTTGTTAGTTGGCGCTTCGTATCCAGGCCCGGGATCTGAATCTGAAATCAGTTTCTGAAAACTCATGAAGTAATCTTGGCCACCAGAATCGTTTAGCTGTTGTCTCACCATTTCACAGAATTCTTTATCAAATGGAAAGCTACCATTGGTCTCCCACCATTTTCTGGTCCGCGCTGATCCGAGGTGAATTTTCATTACACCTCGATACGCAATCCACAGTTCCTCGTCAATATTTCCGTCTTTGTACTGAAACCATTCGTACTCTCGTTGCCGCATCGCTGCTAATAACCACCCGCTGAGACGGATCCATTCGTCTTCGCATAGAGGCTCTGTTTTATACAAACTCCGCATAATCGAAGGATCTATCACCATGCCTTGATAGACCTCGTGCTGGGCCTGTTCGACCATACGCTGACGAGTTTGGCCGCGAGCGAGCTTGTTTGCCTGCCTCACCTGGGTGGTCAAGTAAAGCAGCGAGAGAATAACGGCGATTGCGCCAAGAAGCTCTGCTATTGCTCCTATTGCTTCCCAGTTCATGCTATCTCCCTGATTATTGGCTCTTCTCAAGCATAGCCCTATTCGCTGGTAGTTTGGAAGTGCGGCCAAATACCGCTACTAGGACAAAGGAGCCATTAGGGTGGGCTGGTCAAATAATGACCAGAGGGCCGCTTTCACGACATAACGGCCCTTCGGGAGGGTTAAATTTCAGCTATTCAGGGGGCAGCTTTGTGCCAACTGCGGACTCTCCGTAACGCTAAGTTAAAGCGGCAGCGTGGCAGGTCGTATTTGAACGCCTTGTTAACTTTTTACAGTTCAAGATTACGTTTTAAAACCTTTGCTGATGTAATAATTCGCGTAGTGCGATAAAGCTCAGGATGTTTTTCACTGTCTGTGTAATGCATAGGCTCGCCTGACGTCGGACTAACAAACCAAGAAACTTCTGGGCGCGGCTCACCTAGCTGCTTTTTAAGCGCTTGCGGTGTAATACCTATCGCTTCAGCCGCCGCATTGAACGTGCAGCGTGTTTTTACTTCGTTTAGGTAATCAATTACCACGGTGATTTTGTCATGCACTACAAGATGCTCCTTGTAAAGTTCAACAGCTTATTTTAGAGAACACTTCTTATGAAAGGCGGGATTCTGCTTTTTCACGACCGTCCGCTTTGAGTAAGGAGCGGCCCCTCGGCACATCATAGCCCATATGTCCGCTAATGGCAGAAATTAGGACAAAGCTGCCATGCGAGATGACTGCTTTCACGACACATCGGCCATTAGCCTATGGCTGAAAACACGACACATCGGCCATTAGCCTATGGCTGAAAACACGACATTACGGTCCTTTTGAACAGCCAATTCTTTCTATCTGGGGGGCAGCTTTGGGGCTATGCGCGGTCACTCGTCAACGCCCTGCACAACAAAGGACGGAGCAGTCAAGCGTCGGGCTCCATTGCTTTGTTAGTTGGCGCTTCGTAT
>JBALWA010000015.1:0-81810 GCA_036960305.1 Halioglobus sp.
GGCGCTTCTACCCTGGGTATTTTCTTTGAGAAAGTGGGTACTGAAAAGAAGGCGGCCACGGCGGGCTGGTACAACTCAGCAGCATTTCATAAGTATGCCGAGGCGGACGGTCTTTACGCCAAGAGCATTAACGGCGATGCTTTCAGTGAGGAAATCAAGGAAAAAACCATTGCCACCATTCGAGAGGATTTGGGACAGATTGATCTGGTCGTCTACAGTCTGGCGTCGCCCCGTCGCCAGCACCCGGTAACCGGTGTGGTGTACAACTCAACTCTCAAGCCGATTGGCAATGATGCGATACAGAAGGGGGTGAATACTGACAAGGAAGAAATTCAGGATTTCCACCTTGAAGCTGCGAATCAGGACGAAATCGACGATACGGTCGCCGTGATGGGGGGCGAGGATTGGCAAATGTGGATCGAGGCCCTGGACGATGCCGGTGTACTGGCCGACGGCGCGAAAACCACAGCGTATACCTATATTGGAGACAAGCTCACCTGGGACATTTATTGGCATGGCACCATTGGTGCCGCCAAAAAAGATCTGGACAAGCGGGTCGTGGATATTCGTGAACGTCTCGCGGCGAAGGGGGGCGACGCACGGGTTTCAGTCCTTAAGGCGGTGGTGACTCAGGCCAGCGCCGCGATTCCTGCCATGCCGATTTACCTGGCGGTATTGTTCAAGGTGATGAAAGAGCGCGGAATACATGAAGGCTGTATCGAGCAGGTGGATGGTTTGTTCCGGGATAGCCTTTACGGCAGCGAACCCTACCTCGATGAGGTAGGGCGCCTGCGCGCAGATGGCAAAGAGCTGGATCCGGAAGTTCAAGAGGCAGTGGGCGCTCTGTGGGATCAGATCAACACCGATACGCTGCGTGAACTTTCTGATTTCGCCGGTTATAAGCGTGAGTTTCTCCAGCTCTTTGGTTTTGAAATTGATGGTGTCGACTACGATGCCGATGTAAACCCTCTCGTCACTATCAAGAATATGGTCTAGGCACATGATGGAACACGGCATACCGTTTCGCTTGAATAGCCGGGTCAGGCGCCTGGTGGCGCCTAATCCAGGGATGATGACTGGCGCCGGTACGAATACCTATTTGCTGGGCAACGAGGACGTCGCGGTACTGGATCCCGGTCCCGCCATTCAGGAGCACATTGACGCTATTTTAGATGCAGCGGGGGATAAGATACGCTGGATTGTTTGTACACATACGCATCCAGATCATTCTCCAGCCTGGCAGGCTGTGGCCGAGGCTACCGGTGCCACCGTCATTGGTGCCTCTCCGGCTGACGATATGTTCCAGGACGACACCTTCAAGCCGGCCACCGAAGTGCAGCATGATGATGTACTGAAGACCTCAGAGTTTACTCTGCGAGCGGTTCATACCCCGGGTCATGTCAGCAACCACTTCTGTTATTTTCTTGAGGAAGAGCAGATGTTGTTTGCGGGCGACCACATCATGAATGGCTCTACGGTGGTCATCGTACCCCCCAGTGGCGATATGAAAGCCTATATCGAGTCGCTGAAATTACTCTTGAATTACCCCCTGAAGCTGATTGCCCCGGGCCACGGCGATGTCATGGAGGATTCCGCTGCGGTTGTTGAATGGCTGGTGAACCACCGGCTGCAACGGGAAAACAAGGTTGTGGAGGGACTGAAAGCCCTGAATTGGGCCCCGCTGGACGAACTGGTGGCAGTCGTTTATGACGATGTCGACAGCAAGTTACACGAAATGGCCAAACTGTCTCTTAGTGCCCACCTGATCAAGCTTCAGCAGGAAAAGCGGGTCCGCTTGCACAGTGATTCCGGTGCCTGGGAATGGGTTTCCTAGGCTCTCTTCTGTACCCCTTTTGCCGGTGTCGGACAGAGTTGGGCAATTAAAAACGTCTTAAGGGGGCTCTCATTATAATATTTTGCACTATTCGTAAAATACATCCTTATTAATTACGAATTACGCTTGTAATACCCCGTAACACTACCTACTATGGGCTCCCGTTTCTACCATGGAATGCGATCTCTCTTTGCCTATGTCTGCCGATTCCTATACAGCCCGCACCCTGCCACAGGTCGTCCAACAGGCGGCTCAGATCCATGGCAGCCGCATTGCGATTAAAGATGGTGATGTTGAGATGTCCTATCAGGATCTGGACAAGGCCAGATTGCAGGCGGCCCGGGCCTTTGTGGCTGCGGGAGTGGAGAAGGGCGATCGATTTGCCATTTGGGCACCCAATATTTACCAATGGATCATCGCCGCTATGGGCGCACAGTCCGTTGGTGGCGTGCTGATACCACTGAATACCCGAATGAAGGGCTCTGAAGCCGCTTATGTCCTGCGGGCCAGTGGGGCAAAATTACTGTTTACCGTGGGTGACTTCCTCGGTGTGTCTTATCCCGAGTTGCTTAAGGGTCAGGACCTGCCGGCCCTGGAGCAGACCATCTTGCTGTCGGGCCAAGCGTCCGGTTGTGATACCTGGGCGAATTTCCTGCAAGCCGGGGAGTCCGTGGATGAACAACAGGTCCAGGAGCGCAGCGCGGCACTGACGCCTGATGACACCCTCGATATTCTCTTTACCTCGGGCACGACGGGTAGCCCCAAGGGCGTGGTGACATCCCACGGCCAGAACATTCGTGCTTTTGAGACATGGAGCTCCACCGTTGGCCTCAGGGCTGATGATAACTACCTGATCATCAACCCCTTTTTCCACTCATTTGGCTATAAGGCCGGCTGGCTGGCCGCCATAATCAGTGGTGCGAAGATATTGCCTGTACGCAGTTTTGACCTGGATGCGGTATTGGCGCAAATCGCCAAAGACAAAATCTCCATGATTCCCGGTCCGCCCACCATCTATCAGTCATTGTTGGCGCATCCTCGCCGCGAGGACTATGACCTGTCCAGTTTGCGCCTGGCCGTCACTGGCGCAGCGCCGGTGCCGGTTGAGTTGGTAAACCAGATGCGCAATGAGCTGGGTTTCGAAACGGTGGTCACCGCTTACGGTTTGACGGAGTCCTGTGGTGTGGTCTCCATTTGCCGCCCCGAGGACAGCCCCGAAGTGATCTCCCATACCTCCGGCAAAGCGATGCCCGGGGTGGAGATGAAGTGTGTGGACGCCAACGGTGACGAAGTGGCGGTAGGCGCAGAAGGGGAAATCTGGTTTCGCGGTTTCAACGTCATGCGCGGCTATCTCGACAATCCCGAGGAGACAGCCCGGACGATTACCGCGGACGGCTGGCTCCAGACCGGCGATGTGGGTGTCATGGATGAAGCGGGCTATATCCGCATTACCGATCGTATCAAAGATATGTTCATCGTCGGTGGCTTCAATTGCTATCCGGCTGAGATAGAAAATGGTCTGTGCAGTATGCCCGGTATCGCCAGGGCAGCGGTCATCGGAGTGCCGGATGAACGTATGGGTGAGGTCGCTATGGCGTACCTCGTGACCACTGCGGATGCCGATCTCGACGAGGCAGCCGTTATCGCCTGGAGTCGAGACAATATGGCGAATTACAAAGTGCCTCGGTTTGTGCGCTTTGTAGAAGGATTCCCCATGAACGCAGGCGGCAAGGTACTGAAGGGCGAGTTGCGAGAATTGGCTGCGGTTGAAGGTCGGTGATCGATCTCCCCTCCAGAATGCTTGCCAAGGAAGGTGTGATTGAACTCGATGACACTGACTACGCCATCATCGATTTGCTGCGGGAGGATGGCAGACTGCCCTACCGGGCCATTGCCCGGGAACTCGGTTTGACTGAAGCTACCGTTCGGGCGCGAGTCAAGCGCTTGGAAGAGTCCAACACCATGCGTGTGGTCGCGGTAACGGATATAGAGGCGGCGGGCTACGAGATGCTGCTTGCCATTGGCGTGCAGGTTGAGGGTCGCTCCCCGGTGGAAGTGGCTGAAGACCTGGCGAAAATCCCCGAAGTTTTTTCTGTCAATGTAGTAGTGGGAACCCACGATGTGGAAATTCTGGTGGTGGCAAAAGACCAGGATGATTTGGATGATCTGCTGTCACAGCAACTGGCCAATATGCCGGGTATACGTCGATTGACTCCCGCATTGGCGGTCAATGTATTGAAGAATCAACCAGACTGGGTACCCTTCCATGACTAGGCGCAAGCTGGATGAGATCGACGGCGCCATTGTGAAATGGTTGTCCCGCGATGCCCGTACCAGCAATCGTCAGATCGCCAACGAACTGGGTGTGACTGAAGGGACCGTACGTGCACGCATTAAACGGATGGAAGAAGAGAAACTTATTCGTATCACCGCGGTCACTAACATCGACAGGTTCCGGGACGGGGCGTTGGCTTACATCTGGATAGAAGTGGAGCGCAGCAGCCAGACTCAGGCGATAGCCAAAGAGTTGGCGGCGATGTCTGAATTGGGTTTTGTGGGGGTGATGATGGGCCGGTTCGATATTCTGGCAATCACCATGGTGCGCAGTACTGAACACCTGGGTCAGTTCCTCCACGAGAAGATCAAGTCTATCCCGGGGGTGCGCCGCACCGAAAGCACCCTGGGCGTAGATTTTGTAAAACATGATTACCGCATGGCGCGGATCGTCAGCTAAGTATTTTTAACTTGAGTATAGGAGTCCCAATGGACAAGCAAATGACAGCAGCCCAGGTTGTGTCACAACTGGAAGATGGCATGACCATCGGCATCGGTGGCTGGGGCCCCCGACGCAAGCCCATGGCTTTGATTCGTGAAATCTTGCGATCGGATCTGAAGGACCTCACGGTTGTCGCCTATGGCGGTGCCGATGTCGGCATGCTGTGTGCGGCGGGCAAAGTGCGTAAAGTAGTCTTCGCATTTGTGTCGTTGGATTTTATTCCGCTGGAACCCTATTTTCGCCAGGCGCGACAGACGGCCGCCATTGAAGTGATGGAGATCGACGAGGGTATGATGCTGTTGGGGCTGCGCGCTGCGGCCTGGGGCCTGCCCTACATTCCGACTCAGGTCGGTCTTGGCACCGACATTATCAAGCGCAACCCTGACATCAAAGTGGTCGATAGCCCTTATGATGACAAAGAGTGGGTGGCAATGCCTGCACTTCATCTGGATGCTTCCCTGATTCATGCTGACCGCGCAGATACACGTGGCGTCTGCCAGATCGCCGGCCCGGATTTCTACATGGATGACTGGTTTGCACGGGCAGCGGACAAGACCTTTGTATCCTGTGATGAACTGGTTGATAGCGACTTTTTTAACGACCCTGCTGAGGCCCGCATGGTGCACTGGGAACGCTCTGCCACCAGCGGCGTGGTACACATCCCCGGCGGCGCACATCCCTCATCCTGCAGCCCCATGTATGGCTTCGATGTACCTCACTTCAAGGCCTATACGGGCTCGGCCAAAGATGAAAAGGGTTTCCAGGGCTATCTGGATACCTTCCTTGGTAGTACTGAGGAAGAGTACCAGCAGCAAGTGGGTGGGCTAGATGCCATCCGTTCTATTGAATTACCCACCTACTAATTGGCCCAGGAGAGACTAAAGCAATGACAACTCCAGCAGCACAATACACCCTGGCCGAGCTATGCATCGTGGCAGCGGCAGAAGCTTTTCGCTATGACGGCGAAGTCCTCGCAACCGGTATCGGCGTGATTCCGCGATTGGCGGCAAGCCTGACCATGGTCACCACCAATACCGACCTGATGATGACGGACTCTGAAGCCTACTTACTGAGTGCGCCCAACCCCATTGGCAAGCGCGGCGAAGATTTCGTGCAACGCAACGAGACCTGGATGGGTTTTTCACGCATTTTTGACAATGTCTGGAGCGGACACCGCCACGCCATGTTGGGCCCCACCCAGATCGACAAATATGGGCAGTCCAATACCTCTGCGCTTGGCGGTACCTATGAGCAACCCAAAGTGATGATGTTGGGCGCACGGGGTTTTCCCGGCAACTCCATCTCCCACCCCAACAGCTTTTTTGTACCCAGCCACAACACGCGGGTGTTCATGGCCGGTGAATGCGACTTCGTCTCATCGATCGGTTACAACCCGGAGCGTTTACCTAAAGGGCACTCGCTGGACGATATCAATATTCGTCTGATCGTCACTGACTTGTGTGTGATGGACTTTGGTGGTCCCGACCACCAGATTCGCCTGGTGTCGCTGCATCCGGGCATTACTGTGGAGCAGGTGCAGGAAAATACCGGCTATGACATTGATGTGCCGGAGACTGTGCCGGTCACCACTGCGCCCACACAGGAGCAGCTGGATATCATCGCCAGTTTCGATCCACACAACCAGCGGGCCTATCAGATCAAGGATAACCCCGCCGGCGACCGCAGCTGAGAGAAAGGTTTAATTCATGCTTGAGACACGTTTAACGTCATTGCTCGGTTGCAAATACCCCATCGTCCAGACGGCGATGGGGTGGGTAGCCGACCCCCGCATGGTTGCCGGCAGTTGCAATGCCGGGGGCTTTGGTTTCCTGGCGGGTGCCACTATCCCGCCGGAAGAAATGGAGCGCGATATCCTGCGCGTCAAGGAACTCACGGATAAGCCCTTCGGCGTCAACTTCCACATGTACCAGCCTAATGCTGGGGATATTGTGGACATGGTGGTGCGCCACGGCGTCAGGGCGGTCAGTTATTCGCGATCGCCTGGGCCGGAGTTTATTGGCAAGCTCAAGGACGCGGGCGTTATTTGCATGCCGACCGTGGGGCTGCCCAAACATGCCATCAAGGCGGTCGAACTGGGCGCTGATGTTGTGACCGTGCAGGGCGGCGAAGGCGGTGGCCATACAGGCGCTGTGCCGACCACTTTACTGATTCCACAGGTTGTTGATGCGGTGGGAGATAAAGTGCCGGTGGTGGCAGCCGGAGGTTTCAAGGATGGCCGAGGGCTTCTAGCCGCTTTGGCCTGGGGGGCGGACGGTATCGCCATGGGAACACGTTTCCTGATGACCGAGGAAAGTCCGGTACCCAGGGAAACCCTGCAACGCTATATCGATTGCAAAAACCCGGGTGAGATTATCGTGTCCCGGGCGATGGATGGTTTGCCCCAACGCATGATTACCAATGAACTGTTGGCGGAACTTGAGCGGGCGAGCGGCCTGAAAAAGCTGCTAATCGCGGTGCGCAACGGCCTGGCATTTCGCAAGCATACCGGGGCGAGTATTGTTGACCTGATGAAGTCGGCACTTGCCATGAGTCGCGATGATGATTTGACCGCGGCCCAGGCCATCATGTCAGCCAACGCGCCAATGATTATCCAGAAAGCTATGGTCGACGGCGAACCTGCTCAGGGCGTGTTGCCCAGTGGTCAGGTTGCGGGCGTGATCGATGAGCTCCTGAGCTGCGAAGATCTGATCAACTCTATAGTCACTGAGGCGGAACAGCGCCTCGCCTTGCTGGCAGTGCGTGCCAGTGAAGCGCAATAAAAGGAAATACGAAGATGTCCAAGCCGTTTAATACCACGATTGAAAATGGAATCGCGGAGATGATTCTCGATCATCCGCCGGTGAATGCCTTTGACAGCGCCGGCTGGTTTGCGATTGCCGACGAGATTGATGCCCTGGGTGTGAACGACGCTGTGCGGGTTATTATTGTTGCTGCCGCTGGCAAGGGTTTCTGCGCCGGTGTCGACATCAAGGAACTCGCTGCCCAGCCCAATAAGATTGTCGATGTGAATAAGGGAAACTACGAAACCTTCCGCGCGATTCACCGCAACCCCAAGCCCGTGATTGTCGGCCTGCACAGTTTTGTTTTGGGCGGCGGTATTGGCATGGCCGGCGCTGGGGATATCATTATTGCATCGGATTGTACCCGTTTCGGCGTCCCCGAAATTGACCGCGGAGCAATGGGCGGGGGAGCACACCTACAGCGTATGTTCCCGGTCCAGAAAGTTCGCTACATGTATTTCACCGGTGAGTTTATCGATGCCCAGGAAGCCTACCGCCTGGGTGCGGTTGAGCGCGTCGTCCCCAGAGACGAATTGTTGCCAACTGCCCGGGAGATTGCCGCTAAAATTGCCGCCAAATCTCCCGCCATGGTCAAGCTGGCCAAAGAGGCCCTGACCGGAATAGAAGATGGCAATCTTGAGGACAAGTATCGCTGGGAACAGGGCTTTACCCTCGAGGCCTACACCATGGAAGACTCCCAGGAAACCCGGGATGCCTTTGTCGGCAAGCGCGATGCCAAATTTGACCAATAGAAAATATCGGTAACAGCAGGAATAAGTCATGGATTTATCGTATACAGAAAAGCAGCAGTCCTTCCGCGCCGAAGTGCGTGAATGGCTGGCGGCTAATGTACCAGCAGAACCGCTACAGAGCTTCGATACCGAAGCCGGCTTCCAGCAGCACCGGGAGTGGGAAGCGGTCCTGAACAAGGGGCGCTGGGGCATGGTGACATGGCCAGAAGCACTGGGAGGTCGTGGTTGCGACCTGATGGAATGGCTGATCTTCGAGGAAGAGTACTACAAGGCAGCCGCGCCGCTGCGGGTTAACCAGAACGGTATTTTCCTGCTGGGGCCCACCCTCATGGAATATGGAACGGAAGAGCAGAAAGCGCGCATCTTGCCGAAGATGGCCAATGGTGAAGAAGTGTGGGCCCAGGGCTGGTCTGAGCCCAATGCTGGTTCAGATATGGCGGCCATTCGCTCTACTGCAGTGCTGGACGGCGACCACTATGTCATCAATGGCCAGAAGACCTGGTCTACCCGGGCAGTGTGGGCGGACTGGTGTTTTTGTATGTTCCGCACGGACCCCGATTCAGAGCGTCACCGTGGGCTGACCTTTATTCTGGTGCCGCTGGATACACCGGGCATTACGGTCCGGCCTATACCCCAGTTGGATGGTTTGCCCGGCTTCGCGGAAATTTTCTTTGACGATGTCAAAGTCTCTGTCGAAAACCGACTGGGAGATGAAGGTGCGGGTTGGAGTGTGGCCATGGCGACCGCAGGGTTTGAACGCGGTTTGATGCTGCGTTCACCGGCGCGTTTCCAGGAAACCGCACGGCGGCTGGTGGAGTTGTACAAGGCGAATAAAGAATCCGCCGATCGAGATCCAGCCGTAAAGGACGCGGTGCTTCGCGCCTACATGGATGCAGAAAGTTACTGCATGACCACCTACCAGACAGCCTGCCGTCTGACACAGGGCGGGAAGATTGGTGCAGAGTCCTCTACGAACAAAATCTTCTGGTCTGAGCTGGACCAGAATATGCACGCCACAGCAATGAGTATTTTGGGCGCGAGAGCAGAGTTACTGCCACATGCACCGGATGCCCAGGGCGTCGGTACCTGGTTGGATGGCTGGCTGTTCTCACAGTCGGGGCCTATTTATGCCGGAACAAATGAAATTCAGCGCAATATTATTGCTGAGAGAATGCTGGGAATGCCGAGGTAGATCATGGATTTTACATTTAGCGAAGACCAATTGTTGTTTCAGGAATCGGTACGGGATTTTCTGGTAAACGAAGTGACGCCCGAGAGAATCCGTGCCAGTTGGGAAACGGAATCCGGACGCGAAGACAACCTGTGGCAACAGCTCACCGAAATGGGCCTGGTCGGTATGACCGTGCCGGAAGAATTTGGCGGTCTGGGCATGAGCGAGCTGGATTTTGTGCTACTGGCACAGGAGTGCGGTTATGTGGCGCTGCCCGAGCCGCTGGTGCACACAGCACTGGTAGCGGTACCGCTGCTGAAAGACATCGGTGGGGAACTCGCCGCCCAGTGGCTGCCTAAAGTGGCCGCAGGTGAGGCCAAGGTCGTGGTAGGCCTGGAGCAAAACCTGTTGGTTGAAGATGCCCACGTGGCTGATTTGATCCTGCTGCAGAAAGGGTCCGACTTGTATGCCTTGACGGCTGATCAGGTGACGCTGCGACACAATGAATCAGTGGATCCCTCGCGTCGCCTATACGCTGTTGAAATGAAAGGCGAAGCCAGTGCGATCGCCAGTGGTGCTGATGCAGAAGCCCTGATAGCCGCAACCGCCAATCGCGGTGCATTGGGCAGTGCCGCCCAGGCTCTGGGCCTGACACAGCGGATGATCGATTTGTCTGTGCTGTATACCTCGGAGCGAAACCAGTTTGGCAAACCCATCGGTTCTTTTCAGGCGGTCAAACACCTGATGTCAAATATCGCCGTTCGCCTTGAGTATGCCAAGGCCCCGGTCGCAAGAGCGGCCTATGCAATAAGCAACGGCCAGGACTCAGCAAGCAGGAATGTATCCCATGCCAAACTGGCCGCCTGTGAAGCGGGCAACCTCGCCGCCAAGAACTGCGTACAGGTCCATGGCGCCATGGGTTACACCTGGGAAGTAGACTTACACATCTTCATGAAGAAAGCCTGGGCCCTGAGCAATACCTGGGGCGATGCGGCCTTCCACAAGACGCGGATAGCGGACGCCATTTTTGCTGAGGGTACTCCCTTGGGCGCGGGCGCAACCTTCCAGTAAAAACAACGGATTAACGGAGAATAGACCCATGGCAGATGCCTATATAGTAGATGCAGTACGTTCACCCACCGGGCGGCGTAAAGGTGGCCTGGCCGATGTTCACGGCGCGGACCTGGGTGCGCACGTGCTCAAAACACTGGTAGAGCGCAATGGAATCCCCGACAACGAGTATGACGATGTCATGTTCGGCTGCGTCGATACCATCGGCCCCCTGGCCGGCGATATCGCGCGCACCAGCTGGCTGGCCGCAGGCCTGTCGGATGAAGTCCCGGGTACCACCATAGATCGCCAATGTGGATCATCCCAGCAGGCCGTACATTTTGCCGCACAGGCCATCATGGCCGGCGTCAACGACGTGGTCATAGCCGGTGGCGTCCAGACCATGACTCAAATCCCAATTTCCTCAGCCATGATGTGCGCCGAGCCCCTGGGCTTTACTGACCCGTTCTCGGGTAGCCAGGGCTGGGTGGCACGCTATGGCGATGTCCCAGTTTCACAGTTTAACTCAGCGCAGATGATTGCCGACAAATGGAACCTCTCCCGGGAGGAGATGGAAGCCTTTGCACTGGAGTCACACACCCGCGCATTGAGGGCCATCGAAGAGGGGCGTTTTGCCCGTGAAATTGCGCCACTGAATGGCGTGACAATGGATGAAACCCCACGCAATACGTCTCTGGAAAAAATGGCAGAGCTGTTGCCACTGCAGGAAGGCGGCACCATCACCGCAGCAGTATCCAGCCAGACCTGTGACGCCTCGTCAGCAATGTTAATCGTATCGGAAGACGCCCTGAAGCGTTACAACCTCACGCCGCGCGCCAGAATCGCCCACATGAGCGTTCGCGCCGAAGACCCGATCTGGATGCTGACGGCGCCGATCCCGGCAACAGCCTACGCCATGAAAAAATCCGGCATGAAGCTGGAAGACATCGATCTGGTGGAAATCAACGAAGCCTTCGCCCCAGTGCCCATGGCCTGGCTCAAGGAAACCGGATACCCCATCGAGAAAACCAACGTCAACGGCGGGGCTATTTCACTGGGTCACCCATTGGGGGCAACTGGTACCAAGTTAATGACTACCTTGCTGCATGAGCTGGAACGTACTGGGGGCAGGTATGGGCTGCAGACCATGTGTGAGGGTGGTGGTCAGGCCAACGTAACGATTTTGGAGAGGCTGTAGGAAGTTGGGCTTTCCAGCCACAGGTATGTGCCATAGCTTTCCCAGACACGCTACAAGCACATCCATGTGGGCTCGGCGGCGGCCGTCCATGGCCGCCGACGGTCCGGGAAAGCTATGGCACACACCTGCGGCTTACCTGCGTCGCACTAGATAGACAACAAATGGTAACCCTGAGTGTACCGATTGAGACATTGAGGGTAGCGCTGGAGGTTGAAGTTCTTCCTCCGGGACCGTAGAGCGCAAGGATGCGCGACACGAGCCCCCATGGATGGGTTCACGGCGAGTCCCGGAGGAAGAACTTCAACCTCCAGAGCGGATTGACTGCAAAAAATATAAGCTAAGAGGAACAGAGAATATGTCGAAATTATGTGAAGGAAGAGTAGTAATAGTTACCGGCGCCGGTGGTGGTCTGGGTGCAGCCCACGCCAGGGTACTGGCAGCAGAGGGCGCTAGCGTCATCGTCAACGATATCAATGCGGAAGCGGCCGAGGCCGTGGTGGCGGAGATTACGGCGGCCGGTGGGAAAGCAGCGGTTAACACTTCCGACATCACCAACTATGACGACAGCCTGAACGCCGTAAAGCAAGCGATTGACAGCTTCGGTGACCTGCACGCGGTCGTCAATAACGCCGGCATCAACCGCGACAGGATGTTTGCATCGATGACCGAATCCGACTGGGACGCCATTATGGCGGTGCATCTGAAAGGCCATTTTTGCATCAGCTCACACGCCGTGCACTACTGGCGTGGACAGTCCAAGGAAGGCAAGGCCGTGGATGGTCGCATCATCAATACCAGCTCAGGTGCCGGCCTGCAGGGTTCGGTAGGGCAGTCAAACTACGCTGCAGCCAAAGCGGGAATAGCCGCATTGACTCTGAATCAGGCAGCGGAACTGGGACGCTATGGCGTTACAGCGAACGCGATTACACCCGCAGCGCGCACCGGAATGACAACAGCCGTGGCCGAGATGGCAGAGCGGATGGCAAAGCCTGAAGACGACAGTTTCGATTACTGGGCACCTGAGAATGTTTCATCGCTGGTCGCCTGGTTGGCTTCAGGCGAGTCTGCAGAAATCACCGGCCGGGTTTTCGAGGCCGAGGGTGGCAAGATCTCCATTGCCGATGGCTGGCGCACGACCCAGGGCGTGGACAAGGGCGCACGCTGGGAGCCGGCGGAAGTGAAAGACGCAATGGCAGAACTGTTGGCTAACGAAGTGCCAGCGCAAAAAGTGTACGGAACCTGATAGGCGAAGAGGCCCATTACTCACATGGAATTCAAGTTTACAGAAGAACAGGAAATGATCCGCGATACCGCGGCAGCGTTTCTGGGGGAAGTCTCAAGCAGCGAAGCCGTGCGAACGGCGATGGCCACGGAGGCGGGCTATTCACCCGAGCTGTGGACACGCGTCTGCGAGGAGATGTTCTGGCAGGCCATCCATATTCCCGAGGAATACGGTGGTATGGGGCTTGGCTATGTAGAGCTGGTCGCGATGCTGGAACAAATGGGCAGTCATTTATTCTGCTCGCCTTTTTACTCCACGGTTTGCCTGGGTGTGAATGCATTACTGGTAGCCGGCAGTGAGGAACAGAAGGCCCGCTACCTGCCCGAAATTATCGGTGGAACCACCGCCACTCTGGCATACACTGGAACCAGTGGTCGCTGGGATGCGAGTACCGTGGAAGCGACCTGCGAGCCTTCAGACGGCGGTTTCGTGCTGAATGGCACATGCCGCTTTGTGGCCGATGGCCATACAGCGCAACTTCTTGTCGTGGCTGCGCGTACGCCGGGCACACAAGGTGAAGAGGGCATTAGCCTGTTTGTGTTGCCAGCCGATACGGCGGGGGTCAGCACAGAGTGGTTGCCCACCATGGACCAAACCCGCAAACAGGCCCAGGTAAACTTTGATAATGTTTCAGTGGATGCAGCGGCTCTTATGGGTGCAGCCGGTCAGGCCTGGCCGCTATTGGAAAAAATCATCGACCTGGCCACTGTCGCCATTGCCGCCGATCAGGTCGGCGGTTCGCAGCAGGTGCTGGACAGTACCGTGGAGTTCTTGCAGGAACGGGTCCAGTTTGGCCGCGTGATCGCCTCCTATCAGGCGGTGAAGCACAAGGCGGCTGACATGATGGTTAAAGTCGAAGCCGCCCGTTCAGCGATCTACTACGCCGCCTGTGTTGCGGATGAAGCCCTGAAGGGGGGAGCGCTGGGTGCAGAGTTGCCTGAGGCGGCCAGTATAGCCAAGGCCTGGTGTAGCGATGCGTATTTTCACAATGCGGGAACCGGCATTCAGCTGCATGGCGGCGTGGGGTTCACCGAGGAATACGACATCCAGCTGTTCTTCAAGCGCGCCAAATCGACGGAGACGTTTTTGGGTAATGGCGCCTATCACCGGGAGCGCCTGGCGCGACAGTTGCTGGATGGCGAGGAGGCAGTGCTATGAAACTGAGTTTCAGTGCAGAAGACGAACAATTTCGCGCCGAAGTGGCAGGCTGGCTGAATGACAACCTTTGCGGTGAATTCGAGCAGACCCGCGGGCGCGGTGGCCCCGGCGATGAACATATGTTTGTGGAGGAGCGCAAAGCCTGGGAGCACCGCCTGGCTGAGGGTGGTTGGACTTGCATAGGCTGGCCCAAAGAACACGGTGGCCGCGCTGCCACAGTTGAACAGCAAGTGATCTATAACGAAGAGTATGCCCGCGCAGGCGGCCCCGGTCGCATGGGGCACATCGGTGAAGGTCTGACCGGGCCAACGATTATCGCCTTTGGCACGGAGGGGCAAAAGCAGCGTTTTTTACCAGGGATACTTAGCGGGAAGGAGCTGTGGTGCCAGGGTTACTCCGAGCCCAGTGCAGGGTCCGATCTTGCGAATGTAAAAACCAAGGCACGCTTTGACGAAGACAGCGGCCAATGGAAGATCAGCGGGCAGAAAGTCTGGACGTCCCTCGCCCATGAATCCGAGTACTGCTTTGTTATCGCTCGCACCGATCCGGATTCGGTAGGACAAAAAGGTCTGGGGTTTTTCCTGGTGGAAATGGACCAGCCCGGTGTCGATGTCAGGCCAATACCCCAATTGACCGGCACCAGCGAGTTTAACGAAGTGTTTTTTGACGACGCAGTGTGCGGCGCCGATGATATTGTTGGCGCCCCAGGCGAGGGCTGGAAAGTTGCGATGGGGCTGTTGGGCTTTGAGCGCGGCGTTTCTACCCTGGGCCAGCAGATGCTGTTCCAGAACGAGTTTGATGAAATTATTCGGGTGGCCAAGGCCAACGGCGCTGCCAGGGATCCTGCCATTCGCCAACGCATAGGTGATGCCCATGTCGGTCTTCGCATCATGCGCGCCAACAGCATGCGTATGTTGTCGGGCGGCGGTGATGGCAGCCTGCAAAAAGAGGCCATGATTTACAAGTTGTACTGGGCTACCTGGCATCGCAACCTCGGCAAGCTCGCCATGGATGTGCTGGGTGCTGAGAGTGAAATCCTCGAGGGCAAGCCCTACGAGCTGAACCGCTTACAATCTATGTACCTGTTTACCCGCTCGGATACGATTTACGGCGGTACCAACCAGATACAACGCAATATCATCGCCGAGCGCGCGCTCGGTATGCCCCGCGAACCTCGCGGCTAGAAAGGAGAAATCACTATGGCGCTTAAAGAGCCACCACCCTATGTCAAAGGCCGTAACCTGCTGGAAGGCCGGTCAGTACTGATCACCGCGGCAGCGGGAGCCGGTATTGGTTTTGCCGCCGCAACCCGTGCTGCCGAAGAGGGCGCTCGCGCCGTTATGATCAGTGATGTCCATGAAGGCCGATTGGCCAAGGCAGTTGAGACCCTCAAGACTGAAACCGGCTTGGATGCCGTCTACGGCCGGCTGGCTAATGTCACCATCGAAGAGGATGTGCAGGCGCTGGTTGACGAGGCCGAGTCCCTGATGGGTGGTGTCGACGTCCTGATCAATAATGCCGGTCTGGGTGGCACCAAATTACTGGTCGATATGGAAGATGAGGAGTGGTCCCGCGTACTGGATATTACGCTCACAGGTACCATGCGCATGAGCCGAGCCATGTTGAAGAAAATGCAGCCTCGCGGCGCCGGTGTTATTGTCAATAACGCTTCGGTGCTGGGCTGGCGTGCGCAAAAAGAGCAGTGCCACTATGCGGCAGCCAAGGCCGGCGTCATGGCGTTGACCCGGTGCTCTGCACTGGAAGCCGCAGATCACGGTGTCCGCATCAATGCGGTTTCGCCTTCTATCGCCTTTCACGAGTTCCTGAAAAAAACCACGCCCATGGAGTTGTTGGAGGAATTGGCTTCGAAGGAAGCCTTTGGTCGGGCGGCCGAAGTCTGGGAGGTCGCCAATGTCATGATGTTCCTGGCGTCCGATTACTCGGGTTATATGACTGGCGAAATTGTTTCTTGTTCCAGCCAGCGGGCATGATGCCACTAATTTTTCGACAGAGGATACGCAAATGAGAGATGCAGTAATCGTAAGCACAGCCAGAACCCCGATCGGTAAAGCCTTCCGCGGTGCCTTCAATGATACCGAAGCCCCCGCCATGGGTGGCCACGCGGTGCGCGCCGCAGTAGAGCGCGCCGGCATCGATCCTGCGCTGGTCGATGATTGCCTGATGGGTGCAGCAGCACAGCAGGGCACGCAGGCTTATAACCTGGGCCGCCTGTGTTCAGTGGCCGCAGGCCTGCCGGACACGACGTCCGGTATGACGATCGATCGCCAGTGTTCCTCGGGGCTGATGACCATCGCAACCGCTGCCAAATCCATTATGTGCAATGAATATGATGTGGCTGTGGCCGGAGGGGTGGAATCTATCTCACTGGTTCAGAACAAACACAAAAACACCTATCGCGCGGTTTCCAAGACGGTATTGGAAGCGTCTCCCAAGGCCTATATCCAGATGATGGAGACGGCCGAGCTGGTATCCGAACGCTACGGTATCTCTCGTGACGCCCAGGATGAGTATTCCTTCCAGAGTCAGATGCGTACTGCAGCGGCACAGGAAGCCGGCGCTTTCGACGATGAGATCGTTCCCATGGCTTCAGTTAAGTCAGTCTATAATCGCGAGACAAAAGAGACCAGTTATGAGGAGGTGACCCTCACCAAGGATGAGGGCAACCGTGCCTCAACCAAGCTGGAAGGCCTGCAGTCGCTGGAGCCCGTATTCAAGGACGGTGCCTTTGTCAAAGAGGGCAAGTTCATTACGGCGGGTAACGCGTCGCAGTTGTCCGATGGTGCATCGGCCTGTGTGGTGATGGATGGCAAGATGGCTGAGCAACAGGGTCTGGAACCACTGGGAATCTACCGTGGTCTGGCGGTCGCAGGTTGCGGTGCTGACGAAATGGGTATTGGCCCGGTGTTCGCTATCCCCAAACTGTTGGATAGGCACGGTCTGTCCATAGACGATATCGGTTTGTGGGAATTGAACGAAGCCTTTGCCTGTCAGGTGCTCTACTGCCGTGACAAACTGGGTATCGATAACGACAAACTCAACGTCAACGGCGGCGCGATCTCTATCGGCCACCCTTTCGGTATGAGTGGGGCGCGTATGGTTGGGCATTCGCTGATCGAAGGTAAGCGTCGCGGTGCCAAATTCGTCGTTGTTACCATGTGTATCGGTGGTGGAATGGGCGCCGCCGGTTTGTTTGAAGTGGCCTAAGCTGCGGTCATATAGGGCCGGGGCGCAACGCTCCGGGCCCATACATTTCTTTACAAAGCGCCCTCCCAACTTACAATTCTTCACTCGGTTTGCCTTCCGAACCCGGATCCCGGCTGTGCTACAATGACGCCAATCGAGTAGCGCCTGTGCGTCGTCTCTTGGGCTTCATTGGTTCGGAACTTTTTTCCATGAAAAAAATAGGTGAGCTGCTCGTAGAGCAGGGGAAAATATCTGAGAGGGACGTCGAACGAACTCTGCTCGCGCAGACGGAAATGGGCGGCCTGTTCGGGCAGGTGCTGGTAAAGCTGGGCCTGGTGTCCGAGCTGGATATCGCATCACTGCTCAGTGAGCAGTTGGATATTCCCCTGGCCGAAGCAGCGGCCTACCCCGAAGAGCCGATTCACCTGGAAGCCGTGGCCCAGGAATTCCTGGTCAATCATGGCGTGGTACCGATAGCCGTATCAGAAGACGCCCTGGCCTTCGCAGCCGTAGTGCCGCAGGATGCTTTTCTCGCCAAGGCGCTCGCCATGGCGCTGGATAAACCCATTGATATCTCCCTGGGTCTTGAAACCGACATTAACAAGGCAATCCAGCTCTACACCAAAGCTCAGGTGGGGGATGAAGACGATGAGCTGGGTGACGACTCCTTCGCAGGTCAGAGTGACGACGATTTTATCGAGCACCTGAAGGACCTGGCGAGTGAGGCACCGGTTATCCGCCTGGTGAACCAGATTATTCATCGCGCGCTGGATCTTGAGGCCTCGGATATTCATATCGAGCCTTTCGATGACGGTTTACATTTGCGTTATCGGGTAGACGGCGTTTTACAGGAGTCGCCAGACGCGCCCGCTGCGAATCTCGCCGCCGCAATCGCTTCGCGTATCAAACTGCTGTCGGAAATGAATATTGCCGAGCGCCGGCTGCCCCAGGATGGTCGTATTATGACCCGGGTGAAAGGCCATGAACTGGATCTCAGGGTGTCGACAATCCCCACGGTACACGGTGAGAGCATTGTTATGCGGGTACTGGATAGAGAGAGTATCCAGCTCAGCCTGACGGAGATGGGTTTCAGTGACGATACCCTGAGTCGCTATCAGGACTTGCTGGCAAGACCGCATGGCGTATTGCTGGTGACCGGGCCCACGGGTTCGGGTAAAACCACGACCCTCTATGCGTCACTGGCTTCGCTGGATTCGGAGGCGCTAAAGATCATTACGGTTGAGGATCCGGTGGAATACCAACTCAACGGCGTCAACCAGATTCAGGTGCAGGCCCAGATTGACCTGACCTTCGCCCTGGCGCTGCGTTCTATCTTACGTCAGGACCCGGACATTATTATGATTGGTGAGATGCGCGATACCGAGACCGCGCAAATCGGTGTGCAGTCAGCCCTCACAGGTCACCTTGTACTGTCTACCCTGCACACCAATACCGCGGCCAGTGCCATCACCCGGCTGGAAGATATGGGCATTGAACGCTATTTGATTACCTCCTCGGTGAATGGCGTGCTGGCACAGCGTCTGGTGCGGACGCTGTGTAAGGAGTGTAAGTCGCCTGTTGAACTCACCGATGAAGATATCGACCAGTGTGGCATGCGGCCCTTTATAGACCCAGCCAGCTCTACGATCTATCAGGCAAAAGGCTGCAGTGCCTGTATGGATACCGGTTACCGGGGTCGTACCTCGATTCACGAGCTGTTTGTGCTGGATGACAGGATGCACCGGGTGATCATGGATGGCTCCGATGCCACCTTGTTGCATGCCGCCGCCAAAGAGCAGGGCATGGTGACACTCTATGAGGACGGACTGCGAAAAGTGATCAAAGGTGTGACGTCCCTGGAGGAAATCATGCGGGTGACCCAGGACCAGAGTGATTTTGGGAATGACGGCGATGTGCCTGCCGAGGCCCCCGA
Organism: Halioglobus sp.; assembly: GCA_036960305.1. Classification (GTDB taxonomy): domain Bacteria; phylum Pseudomonadota; class Gammaproteobacteria; order Pseudomonadales; family Halieaceae; genus JBALVT01. The sequence continues at coordinate 19,160 of JBALWA010000015.1, forward strand.
CACAGAATCAACTGAGCTGGTGTAGAGACGCCTTATGCCTCAGTTCAGCTATAAAGCAATTGGTCGCGACGGCAAGCCTGACAATGGCTTGATTGAAGCCGACGGCATGGAAGTGGCGTCACGCCAGCTGCGCTCTCGCGGCCTCACCTTGCTGAATCTCGAAGCGGGTTCAGCGGCCAGTCTGGCAGCGACAAAGCGAACGGTCGGCAAGCCGCCCAGCCGCCAGGACATTTTGTCCATGACCAGTGAGCTGGCCGTTCTGCTGCGCGCGGGCCTGCCCCTGGACCGGGCCCTGAAGGTGCTTTGTGAAATGGCGTCACTGCCACAGATGTCGGCGTTACTGAACGAGATACTGGTCACGGTGAAAGGCGGTAAGCCCTTCAGTCTGGCCCTGCAGCCACATGAAAAATTGTTTGGCACTTTTTATATCAACATGGTCCGTTCTGGCGAGGCCAGCGGACACTTTTCCGAAGTATTGGAGCGGTTGGTCGAATATCTCGAGAGCGCCATGACCACCCGTGAGAGCGTTATTTCCGCGCTGATCTATCCCGCGATCCTGTTATTCGTGGCGGTCCTGTCGATTGTCGGCATGTTGGGCTTTGTGGTTCCCCAATTCGAAACCCTGTTTGCGGATATGGGGGATGCACTACCTCCTATCACCAGCATGGTGATAGGGGCTGCCGACTTTCTCCAGGCATACGCCTGGCTGCTTTTGCTGTTGGTCACTGCTGCGGTGTTTTACTTCAGGCGCTGGATGGCCACTGAGGAGGGTATGACCACCCTCCATGCCAAAATGTTGAGCATGCCGATAATGGGTGGCATTGTTTTCGAGTTTGAGGTGTCCAAGTTTGCGCGCACGGCCGGCACCTTGCTGGGCAATGGCGTTTCCTTGCTGAAGGCGATATCGATCGCCATTGATACGGTTGACAACAAGGTGATTAAAGATGCCCTCGGGGTATTGCCGCCCGCGGTAAAGGCGGGCAAGCGCATGTCGGGTGCTTTGCAGAATACCGGAATGTTTACGCCTATGGTGATACAAATGATCCGCGTGGGTGAGGAGTCAGGCAGCCTCGATAAAATGATGCTGGAGCTGGCGAAAGTTTTTGACAGTCATGTGCAGTCCGGTGTTAAACGGGGGTTGGCATTACTGGAGCCTGTGCTGATTTTGTTTATGGGCTTTATGATTGCCTTTATTATTATTGCGATCTTGATGGGTATTCTTTCAGTGAACGATTTGGCCGCTTAGGTTTCGAAGCTGCCGCTAGAACACTTTTTTTGGTTTTTTGAGGATTTTGGAATGAAAAGCAGGTCGATAGTAAAGCGCCGGGGCCCAATGCAGTACGCGGGTTTCACCCTGATGGAATTGCTGGTTGTACTGGCCATATTGGGGCTGTTGATGAGTCTGGTTGGCCCCCAGGTGCTAAATCAGCTCGGTGGTGCCAAGGTCAAGACCGCGGCGATTCAGATCAAGGATCTGGAGCAAGCGTTGGAAATGTACAAACTGGATACCGGCCGCTTTCCCACGACCGACGAGGGCCTGCCTGCCCTGTCGAAAAAGCCCTCTGGGGCTTCAGGCTGGAACGGTCCCTATTTGAAATCCGATGTGCCGCTTGATCCCTGGAAGCGTGAGTACCTTTATAAGTACCCCGGTGATCATGGCGAACTGGACATCTATAGCTACGGGCAGAATGGATCGCCCGGTGGCGAAGGCGAAGATACCGATGTGGGCAACTGGAACTAAACCCGGCTTTGGCCCGACGGGAGGCAGTGCCGATGGCTTCACGATGTTGGAGTTGTTGGTTGCCATCTCGATAGCGGCCCTGTTGCTGGCCGTCACGGTGCCGGCGACAGCAAAGATGTACGAGTCTATGCAGTACCGTAGTGCGGTTCGGGATGCGATCACATTGTTTGCCTCGGCGCGCTACAAGGCGATTAATTCCGGACGGGCACAGGATGTTCGGATCAATCCGGAAACCGGAGAAATGCGATTGAACGACACGATCAAGCGATTGCCGGAAACGATGCGCCTCTCTGTTCAGTCGGCGCGGGAGTTGAACCGCGAGAACACCGGGGTGATTCGTTTCTATCCGGAGGGTGGCTCCAGCGGTGGCGGTGTCGATATAGAGACGCCCACGGGCAACGGCGTAAAAATATCCGTTGATTGGTTGGTGGGTTCTGTCTCGCAACACAAGTATGCGGTTGAATAAGGTGCGATCTTTTTCTTCCAGGCGGCATCGTCCAGTCAAGATTGGCGGGTTTTCCCTGTTGGAGATGATGGTGGCAATCGCTATTTTGGCGCTGTCACTCGGTACCCTGTATCAAGCGGTGAGTGGTGCCACGCGCAATGTGCGCAGTGACGAAAAATATGCCTACGGCGTTGAATTGGCCAAGTCCCTCGTGAGTGATAACTCCAGAGTGTCCAGTGCTGGCGTAAACAAACGCGGCGAAACCGCCGGTGGCTTCGTCTGGCAGGTGGCGTCTCAGCCACTTTCCGCAGAGGCCCCGGGTTTTGCACAGAAGGCTTTGCGCGATCTTAAGGTCAGCGTTGACTGGCAGGATGGGCAAAAGCGCCGGGGCGTGGTTTTGCAGTCGGTGGTGGAGATCTACGCCCAATGATGTCACCTGCCCCTTCAGGTCGAGCGCGCTCACCCGGTTTTACGCTGGTTGAGGTCGTGGTAGCACTGGGGATTATGTCCTTGATTATGCTGGCGACGATTTCCGCTTTGCGCACCTTTGGAAATACCCAGGTCTCGCTGGATCGTCTGACCGGGCGAATTGATGATGTGCGCACCGTGAGCAGTTTTTTGCGGGATATGCTTCAGTCCACGGTTCCTTACGTGGAAGGCAGTTCCAGTGGTGGGCTCTCTCTGGGGGGCGGGACAGGCGGGGCAGAAACCTCCTACTTCAGAGGTACCGCGACGAGCCTGGAATGGAAAGCCCCGGTGCAGTTTGGTGAGGGCTATGGGGGAATGCACCTCCTGCAGGTAAAAGAGGCGGAGGGGAGTATGGTCCTGCGATGGCAGCAGCCTCCGGCTTCTATGCGTATGGGGGATCCCGTAAGCTGGGGCGGAACTGATTCGCGTGTACTCGTGGCGCAATTGGAGAGTCTCGAGATTGCCTACAGGGCAGAGTTTGACAGTGAGTGGCAAACAGAGTGGCAACTGGATGACAGCCCCGCACTCGTGAAATTGAACCTCAAGGTAGCGGGCCGGTATTGGCCGGAATTGATTTTGCCGGTACACCGCTAATGACAGCAATGAGCCAACAGCGGGTATCAGGGCAACGTGGTGTGGCGCTGGCCATTGTGGTCTGGTTTTTGGCGGCCATGTCACTGCTGGTTTCCGGAATAGTATTCCAGGCGAGAGTTGATACCAAAATGGCGCAGGTGCATGTGGCTAGAGCCAAGGCGCAGGCTGCGGGCGACGGTGCGATTCAACTGATGTTGGCTGCGCTGGCCTCGGGGAATTTAAGAGGGGCCGGCCTGCCCAGGGGTACGTTCGACATCGGTGGTCTGCCGGTGACGGTTGAGCTGGTGAGAATTTCAGGCCTGGTTGACCTCAATCGTGCCGATGCGGACACGCTCAGTTTACTGTTTGCGCAGGGGCAGCAAAGCCCGGGGGAAGCACAACTAATCGCAGACAATGTGGTAAAGTGGCGCGGATCTCCCGTGGATGCAGAGGGCCGCAAGAAACCGGTAAAATTTGCTTCGATAGAAGATGTTATGCGTGTTGCGGGGGTGGGTAGGACGCAGCTGGACGCGATTCGGGATTATGTGGTGGTGGGACCGGCCGGGCAAGAGCAGATCAGTCTGGTCGATGCCCCCGCACCGCTGTTGAAATTATTGGCGGGCAAGGACGGAAGGGCAGCAACATCGGTCCTGGACGGGCGGGCAAAGCTGGCGGCATCAGACAAGCGAATTCAATCCCGTCGGGGCGAGAAGTACAGAGTGGATGCGTGGGTTCGGGTGGGTGAACAGACCTTACTGCGCAGGCGTTGGGTTGATATGGCGGCGGGCAGGAACAGCGCGCTACCCTGGCGGTTTTTACGAATAGAGCCGGTCAGGGTTACCAGTGATAGCTAATGCGTTGGCGGGGAAGTGTTAAGGGAAACTATGTTTGAGGCGAATCAAAATTGGGAGCTTTTTGGCTACGATGTCCGCCAGCTGGGGAAGTATTGGCGGGCGGCGTGGCGTGAGTTTTTGTGGGGGTATAGTTCGCCGGTTAAATCACGCCTCGATGAAGTGGTTGCCGTTCGCACTGAAACGACGCTGAACTACTATCACGCAGGGGAGCGCGTGGCGTACACGCAATCCGACAGTGAAGCGATTTTACTGCCGGATGAGCTGGTGTTACAACGCGAGCTGGCATTACCGCTGGCTGTTGAGAGTGACCTGGATTCGGTGATGGCACTGGAAGTGATGGCCAACAGCCCTTTTCCGGCTGATGATACCGGGTTCGGTTGGCGAGTTACCGGACGAACTGAGACCCAATTACAGGTCAAGCTGGCGATTGTTTCCCTGAGTGCGACGATGGCCTACCTGGGGCGCCAGTACGACTGTCACGATGCGCGGGCCTTTGAAGTCTGGGCTGAGATGAACGATTCGGTTATCTGTATCAGTGGATTCGGGGAGCAGAGTCGGCTCGCCCGTTACAACAAGCGCTTGATTCGAGTGGCTGCAATGCTGGGGTATTGCGCGCTGGTGATACTCCTGATTTTTGGTCTCTCTGCGGCCGCCAAATATCGCGAGCTGGTCGCGATCCAGGGGATGTCTGAAGCCGTGCAACATGAGGCAAGTAACGCCATTGACCTGCGTGAATCCCTGTCCAGTGGCAATGAGACTGTGGTGGCGGTGAATAAGGTGGTTGCCGAGTATCCCAGCCCGCACTACGAATTAACCAAGCTCTCAAAGTTGTTGACCGATGATGCCTACGTTCTGCAGGTGAGCATGCAGGGACGGAGTATCAAATTACGCGGCCGGGCGAAGGATGCGGCGGCGGTGATGCAGCAGCTGACCCAGGAGCCATCCTACGACAGTGTGATGGCACCTCAGGCAATATCCAAGGTCGCTTCAACGGACCTGGAGCAATTTTATCTCAGCATAGAGTTGCCCGGGGGTATCGAACCGTGAACTGGTTGCAAAGCAATCGCAATACCGCACTAATGGTGGGTCTTACCCTGGCGATACCGCTATTTCTGCTGATGTATCTTTCCGGTAATTTCTGGATGGCGCGGCAGGGGTACCAGCAGGAAATTGATCGCCTGGAGCCGCGTATTGCCCGGCTCAGAGGGCTGGTGGATAGCGAAGAGCAACTGCAGACCTCCGTTGACCAGATGGGCACCCGGGTGCTGAACATGGTGTATCCCAGCGCCGACGATCCCGCCACGGTTTCCGCCGCGTTGCAAAAGAATGTCAGGCAGTTGATGACGCAAGCGGGGCTATCGGTATCGGTCAGCCGCGTGCTGCCGGTGGCGGAAGCCGATGATTTCGATCGCATTGGCCTCAGTATCAGTGTCGTCGGAAGCCTGGATGCTTTGGATGCGGTGCTGGACGAAATTGCCGCCTATACGCCCTTGCTTCTGGTGGTTTCCATCGACATCAAACCGGTACCGAAGTCGAGAGCCCAGGGTAAGGGCGGGCAGGCCGTACTCGCCACGCTTCAATTACTAACATTGAGGGCCAGCCTATGAACTGGTTATTGGCCCGTTATAGTGTTTCAGCTGACCCTCTTTTTAGTGAACGTCGGGTAGAGTTGGCTGCATTGATCCTGACTGCGCTGTTGAGCCTGCTGTTTCTTTATAGCCTTGCCCGTCTGGTGTTTCTGTCTGAACCTGACCCGATAGCGTTGTCTGCCGAGGCTCTGCAGGCTAGCGAACTCGCTGCGGTGACCAGAGTGGATGAGGGGCAGCGTGAGGAAGTCCGTTCACGTCCCGTTTTCTGGCAGACGCGCCGGCCACCGGATGCGCCCGCCAAAGTAGCGTCCGAGCAACCCAAGGCGGCCGTCGGTGCCATTGCCAAGGTGAAGTTGCTGGGTGTTATCGGTGCTGGCGAGTCGGCCGGCGTGATATCCCTGGTTGACGGTAAGCGGAAACGCACGTATCTGGGGCAGGAAATTCTGGGCTGGAAGCTCGACTCGGTAGACTTGGATCGGGCCGTGTTTAGTCATAGTGGTAAGCAGCACGAATTGAAACTCGGCCATGCCAGCGGTGCTGACAGTGGAAAAATTCAGTATAAAAATTCAAATAATGGGGCACTCAGGTGACGACAAAAATATTCTCAGGGAAATCCAGGTTTCTCCTGTTTAAGTGGCCGGCCTTTGCACTGGCCGTGACGCCACTGTTGGTGAGTTGCGCCACGGTGGAGCCCGAGGAATCCGGTGGCCAGCCTGTTATTGCTAAACAGGAAAGCACGGTAGACGCGGCTAGCACGCCTGCGCCGGAGGGAAGCACCTTGTCCTCCTCGGCGACGGCGTTGGCCAAGTCCAGTGCCGCCGAGGGACGGGCCCAGCCCATTCTCTACAAGGGCAATGATGAGCTGGTGAAGATGCCCCCCGTGGCCAAACCCATCAAGTTCGTAGGGGACGACGTCAGTATCAACTTTGAGCAAGCCCCCTTGAGCGAGGTCATGCACGCCATCATGGGTGACATCCTCGGCTTGGACTACCTGGTAGATCATCCGGTAAAGGGGCAAGTGACAATGCGCTCGCGTACCCCGATACCCAGAGATCAATTGCTGGGTGTCCTGGAGTCTTTGCTACAGGCAAACAATGCCCTGATGGTGCGCGGTAATGACGGCCGCTATTTGATTACCGGCTCCAAACAGGGCAAAAAGATTTCCCCCAGTATCTCAAATGTCGGAGAAATGGGCGCAGGTTACAGTATCAGCGTGATTCCCCTGAGCTATATCAGCGCCGCGAATATGGCGGAAATACTCAAGCCCGTCGCCGAGCCCGCGGCCTTCGTCCGGGTGGACAACAGCAGAAATTTGCTGATGCTGGCGGGCACCCGTGCCCAGCACCAGGGTTGGCAGGAAATGGTTGCCACTTTTGACGTGGACATGCTCAAGGGGATGTCTGTGGGCTTGTTTCCGCTGGAAAACAGTTCGGCGGAGGAAATTAATATGGCGCTGTCCGAATTGCTTGGCGGCAAGGCCGGGGGCGATTTCGCTCACCTGGTCCGGGTGATTCCACTGGAAAGGCTCAACAGCATCCTCGTGGTCACCCCGAGGTCCCATTACCTGGATAAGATTGGTACCTGGGTTGAGCGCCTGGACAGGGTTCCGGATTCCAGTTTCGAGAAACGCCTCTACGTTTATCCCGTGCAAAACACGACTGCCAGCCGATTGGCGGACCTGTTGAGCCAAATTTATTCAGGGGGCTCAGGTTCCCAGTCTAGCGGTAGCTCGAGCCGATCAACGGGCAGCAGCTTCGACTCCGGCGCAGATTCGGGGGTGGCACCGGGCATGTCCCAGGAGAGTCTGGGTTCTTCCTCTTCGGGGTCGGGCGGCGGCCTTGGCGGGTCCGGAGGGGGTTCAATGGGGTCCAGTGGGTCCAGTTTTGGTGGCAGCGACAAAGCCCCAATCATATCGGCTATTGGTGGCGGGGGTGAGTCGGCCCTGAGTGATGTCCGGGTTGTGGCCGATGAGGAAAATAATGCCCTGATGATTTACGCCACAGGGCGGGACTACAAGAAAATTGAGGTTGCCCTGGATCAACTCGATGTCGTGGCGACCCAGGTGATCATTGAGGCCAGTATTATTGAGGTCACACTGACGGACGAACTCAAGTATGGACTGGAGTGGACCTTTAACAACAGCCTTGGGAGCGACTACAGCGGTCTGGGGCAGTTGGCCAATGCCGCCCCCGGGCCCACGGCGGTTATTCCCGGGTTTTCCTACTCGATAACCAACTCTATAGGTGATATCAGTGCGGTACTCAACGCCCTGTCCAAAAAATCGCTGTTGAACGTGATTTCCTCGCCCTCGGTTATGGTGGTGGATAACCACACCGCCTATATACACGTGGGTGATCAGGTGCCAGTATTTACCGCGCAAACTGTGAATGAGGGTGGCAACCTGGCGACCCAGTCCGTGGAGTATCGCGATACCGGGGTCAAACTGTCGGTAAAGCCCTCGGTAAATGCCGGTGGCCTGGTAACAATGGATGTAGAGCAGTCAGTGACCGATGTCGGTGAAATCGATGCTGCCACTGGCCAAAGAGCCTTTCTGGAGCGTAATATCATGAGCCGGGTTGCCGTGAGATCTGACGAATCGGTTGTATTGGGTGGCCTGATTCGGGAGAATGCATCTTCTGCCGATGCGGGCGTGCCCTTTCTGCACACTATCCCGGTGATCGGTTCCCTGTTCGGAACCACGGCTGAATCCGACAAACGCACGGAACTGCTGGTGATTATTACTCCCAGAGCCATCTACAACGAATCGGAGTTGCGGGAAGTGAGCGAAGAAATGCGGTCCCAGATTCGCCATATGGAATTGATTGACGTGCCACCGAGACGGTGAGCGGATACCCCAAACAGTGATTATCTCTACCCACATGCCCAAAACGGCAGGTTTGAGCTTCAGGGCAACGCTTGAGGAATGCTTTGGGGCTGGCTTTCGGCACGACTATTCGGATTACCCCCTGAACAACCAGCCTCCGGTTCGTCACAGCGCGGCCATGGAGCACAACCTCTCCCTGGCGGGCAACCTGGCGGACTATGCGGGTATCGAGTGTATTCACGGCCACTTTCTTCCTTTTAAGTACCTGGTGCTGGCCGATCACATGGATTGCCGGTTTGTTACCTGGATGCGTGAGCCCGTGGCCAGGCTGGTCTCCCACTATTATTACTGGCACAGGGCCTATGATGCGGGCTCTGACAGTACCGCAGATCTGCATAGACGGGTTGTTGAAGAGGAGTGGAGCCTTGAAAAATTCTGCCTGGCGCCGGAACTTCGCGACATTTACGCGCAATTTCTGTGGGGTTTCCCGCCGCAGCGGCTGGATTTCATCGGCATCACCGAATTCTATGAGGAGGATTTACGGTACTTTTCCAGCACGTTTTTGGGACATAATACCGAGGCACAGAAGGTCAATCAGCGCGATGACGGCATGGAAAGTGGTTTGGATGATGGGTTCTCAGCCCGGCTGAGGGCGAAAATTCAGGACTACCACTCGGTGGACATGGATCTGTATCGGCGGGCTCTCCAGGCCCGGGAATCGCGTCCCGCGGTTGCGGGTTGAGGCGTGTTGAGTGCGAGATCCACGGCCCAGATACCGCATTTCTCGGTGCAAAAAGCGCATTTTTGGCTTATATTTATTCAGGTAAAAGGTAGAAAATACAATATGTTACGAAACTTAAGAGCAGTAAGTGTCAGGGTTTTAGCGGCCATGGGGGTGATGGCTGCACTTTTGAGTGGTGTGGCTTGCGCCGAGCCGACAGAACTGGATGAGAAGCAGCGGGCAGCCCTGGAAAAACGGGTCAATGCGCGTTGGCAGGTGCTGGAGAAGAAGGACTTTGGCAAGGTTTGGGAGTTCGCAACACCTAAGTACAGAAGAGTCTTTCCTAAGAGCTTGTATGTTAATAATTTTTCCTACGCGGTGGATTGGGAGTTGACAGAGGTTGAGGTAGTTAATTATGATGCATCCGCAGCTGTAGCGAGTGTGGTGGTGAGGGTCATGTCCAAGCCTTCCAAACAAACGTCATCAGCATCGAAAGCATTGGGCGCAGTGCCTATCTCCTTTCGCGAACAGTGGATTTTCACTGATGCGAAATGGTGGCATAGTACCAATGAATAGGTGTGTCGAGACGTTGACAGCTGGCTGCGGTTAGCAATAATAGCGCTAACAATCAATATTAATGGTTGTACAAGAGTGAAAACACATTAGGAGCTCCTCTTATGAAAGTTAATTTTAAGCCTTTAGGTCTTGCCGCTGCAGTTGCAGCAGCAACAGCCGGTTACACAGGCGTAACACAAGCTGCCCTGTCTGATAACGGACTTGGCGATCTGGCAATTGTGCCTTACTACACTGTCCAGGGTGACTTCATCACTGGCCTGCACGTAATCAACACCAGCAACGCGACGCAGGTTGTTAAGCTGCGTTTCCGTCGCGCTAGCGATTCTATGGACGCACTGGATTTCAACCTGATCATGTCACCACGTGACGAATGGACTGGTTTTATCTCTGACGCTTCCGGCAACATCATTGTTGAAAGCCAGGACAATACTTGTACTGTTCCTTTCGCAACTATCTCTAACGGTCAGTTCCCAATGAACCCTTTGTACCGCGAAGGTGCTGAAGAAGGTTACATTGAAGTGATTGGTATGGGTCAGGCTGCACCCGCCTATTCCATTCCTCCCCTTACCGTGAGCCCAGCGCAGACTACTGCTCTTCCTGGTAACCCAATAAACGCAGCAGCCAAGCACGGCACAGACGGTATACCGGCTAATTGTGCTGGCGCAGAAACGAACTTCTTCCGTGTAGCGACAGCTGCTCCTGTGGTTCCAGCTGCTCTCCCAGATGGGATTGGCGGTGTTATAGGTGGTGATTCAGCCGGTAGCGAAAAGGGCGTATACGACTCCAACCTTACTATGCAACGTATTATTGCTAATACGCTGAGCATTAGTAATACATTCGTTGATACCCCTAACGTATTGAAGGTTTCTTACTTCATCCGTGATGCGGCTTCTGGCCTGGAATTTGGTAGCGACGCTGTTCACATTGCTGACTTCAGTGCTGATGCTATGATGACTAACCAGGAGCAAATCGCTGTGGGCGCAGCTCCCGATTACTTCAGCTTCCTGTTCCCTGATCTGGACGGTGGTTCTCCAGTAGGTACCTTGACTGGGCCGGCTCGTGGTAAATACGACTCGATTATCCGTCAGACTACCGATCTGGGTGGACGTTCTGTTATCAACGACTGGTCTGTTGCCGCTGAGCGTAACGTATCAACCGATTGGGTTGTCACCATGCCTGGTCAGTACTTGATGCTGGATCTTCAGAAGTACACCTCGCCGCTCATTACCGGTGTTCCTATCGCCTGCTTGTCACAAGCAGCGATTGACGCGCAACCCGTAGCGTCAATACCTGCTGATATTGCATGTGATCAGCGCGACATTCCTGTCGTACTGGCTTCAGGTGCACCCGGTGGTGTTTGGGATCGTGAAGAGCAAACTTTCACCTCGCCTGAAGGTGGTCTCGTAATCTCTCCTGATGTTGGTATCGGACCTGGAGCTACTACGCTTCCCTATGAAGTCAACGTGATTGAGTGGACTAACGGCGAAAACCTTCCAGTTCTGGACAGCGCGTACTTCAAAGAGTTTGATGTCGCTGCGCTGGGTGCTGACTTTGGTTGGGCTGAGCTGAGCGTTTCTTCAGATCCTCTGAAGGCAACTGACTCTCTGGGCTATGGACATGCGGTATTCGACTTCACAACTGGGCTGTTCACTCCTGTGACTACTCCAGTTCCTGTAGTTGGTTTCGTGGCTTGGGAGCGTAGCTTCCCTGAAGATCCTAGCGCTAACTATGGTCGTATCGTGGACCACAGCTACGGCAGCTAAGTTCGAAAAGTTAGAATGACGACTAAACCGACGCCTTTTGGCGTCGGTTTTTTTTCGTCTCAAGTAACTGAGTTTATGAGGTAATGCGTTTCATGCGAGTAAAAAATGTTGTGCTGGTTGCTCTGGTGAGTTGGTGTATGGCGGCTCATTCTGTCGCTGAAGATGTCTATGTGCTGGAGGATGGTGGTATTGGCATCACACAGCAGGAATTGGAGTTTATTGTGAAGAACTGGACACCGCAGATGCAGCAGGCTGCGGTAAATGATGTGGGCGATCGCTTTGAATTACTGAACCGGGCTCTGGCCAGCAAAAAAATAGCCGCTGAAGCCGCCAAGGAGACAGCAGAAGAAAACCCTGATCGCTACTGGTACCAGCAACTGGTGGTGCGCAATCAAATGCGCGAGTTTGCGGTAAATAATTACATGGCAGATCTGGAAGTGCCAGATTTGAACGAGTTGGCGCAGGAGCGCTATCTCACAGACAAGGAAAAGTTCGCGGCGGTGCCAGAAACCCGGTATACGGCGCATATTCTTATTATGTGTAACGCCAAGGTGGGTTGTAATCGCCCAAAAGCGGAGGCTCTTGCGGATAAAGCGATGGCCGAGTTGGAAACAGGTGCGGATTTTGCCACGCTGGCAAAGCAGTATTCGGAGGATCCGGGGTCCAAGGACAAAGGCGGTACCTTTGATATGTGGCTGAAAAAGGGTGACCCCCGGGTTGACCCACACTATGTGAAGGGCGCATTTGAAATTGCAAACACCGGCGAACTGGCAAGGGTGAACTCACAATTCGGTATTCATATCATCCGGCTGGATGAAGTGAAGCCCAAGCACTACCGCTCTTACGAGGATTCCAAAGGTGACATTATGGAAGCCCTGGCCAAGGAGTATCAGAAATTGGCCGCCAAGGCCTATGATGCACAATTTCGCATGGGCGATGATGCCGTCATTAACGGCGCGGCTATGGAAGAAATTTTTGACAAGTACAAAACGGCTGCGCCGCAGTAAGCTACCGACAACTCTTACGGGCGCGTGTTAAACTGCGCGCCTGATCATCGGGACAGGCTCACACTCCGTTTATGAAACCCCTTACATCCAGGAAACTGCTGTTTGTTGTTGGCATGCACCGCTCGGGCACGTCTGCCCTGTGCGCAGCACTTCAGGCTAGCGGCGCCTCGTTTGGGTCCGATTTACTGGACCCAATGAGTGATGTGAATGATGAGGGCTTCTGGGAGGACAGTGAGTTGGTTGCCATCAATGAGGCGTTGCTGGAAGCACTGGCGGTGAACTGGTATAGCGTGTCGTCCGACCTCACGGCAACCGACTGGGCGGCTGAAGTCTTTTCCGACCTCCGAGTACGCGCCAAAGCCCTGTTGGAGAGAGGGTTCGGCGACGGCGCGCTGCAAGCCATAAAAGACCCCCGTCTTTGTGTGACCCTGCCATTCTGGCGCGCAATCTGCGACGAGATAGGCGTGGAAACAAAGGTGCTTGTCATTAGTCGCGCACCATTGGAGATCGCGCGCTCACTGGAAAAGCGTGACGGCTTTCCCCTCGGTTACGGCCTTTATCTCTACCTGCACTATAGGAAGTGTATAGCGGCCAACTGCCCACAGGATACGCAGTATGTGACCTATGACCAGTTGCTGGCGGGTCCTGCGATGCTAATGCAACAGCTCGCTGATAGCCTGCCGCTGCTTGTCGATGAGGACGCCCTTGGGGCGGCTGTTCGCGGCGATTTAAAGCACCATTCCACTGAAGGCGACGGTTCTTTGTTAGAGCGGGCTGACGACGGCACAATAGATTTTACGGCCCTGGAGGCCGCGCTGGAGAAGGACTACCCGCAACAGCGCCTGATGGCTGAGCTTGTCGCGGCCATGGTGGCCAGGGGGCAGGAACTGTCCGAAAAAGGCATTGAGTTTGAGGTCGCCCTGGGCGAAAAAGCCCGCCAACATATTGAGGCACTGGCGACGCTGGATGAACGCGATCAGCAGATTGCAGGCCTGGATACCCGATTGGCTGAGGCGGGGCGACATTTGTCGGAGGCCCTGGCGACCATAAGCGAGCGCGATGAGCAGCTGGTGGGTCTGGATCAGCGATTGGCAACACTGGGCGATGAGCATTCCCATGCCCTGTCGGTTCTGCGAGAGCGGGATGAACAGCTGGATGCCCTGCAAACCACCCGGGATAAAATATTCAAGATGCCGTTAATAGGCATGCTTTTCAAGGCGCTTTGGTATCATGCGAGAGGTTGATGTAGTCATACCTGTTTATGACGGCTACGAGGAGACTCGAAGTTGTCTGGAGTCGGTACTTGAGAGCGTAGATTTTAGCTGGGCGCAACTCGTACTCGTCAATGACTGTTCGCCCAACCCCGAGATTACCCGCTATCTGCGGGCCTTGTCTGATGAGCATTCATCGGTAACCCTGCTGGAAAATGCCGAAAACCTTGGTTTTGTGGCCACCGCCAATCGCGGCATGAGCCACAGCCCCCAGCGCGATGTACTTCTATTGAACAGCGATGTGGAAGTGGCCGGAGACTGGTTGACCCGTTTGCGGGAGGCCGCTTATCAGCACCAGAAGGTGGCCAGTATTACGCCTTTTTCCAACAATGCCACCATCTGCAGCTTTCCCAATTTTTGCAAGGACAACCAGCTCTTGTTCGGCCTTTCGGTTGGTGAACTGGACGATTTCTTTGCTGAGAATTTTACCGCCGATGACGTTATCCCGGTTCCCACAGGCGTTGGCTTTTGCATGTACATGCCTCGCGAGGGGCTGGATAAAATCGGCTATTTTGACCTGGAAACCTTCGGCAAGGGCTACGGAGAGGAAAATGACTGGTGCCAGCGGGCCTTGAAGGCCGGATGGAAAAACCTGCACCTTGCCAATTGCTTTGTCTATCACAAAGGCGGGGTAAGCTTCGGTACAGAACACAACCCGCGTATCACCCGGGCCCAGGATATTCTCGATCAGAAGTACCCGCAATACCACGCTGATATCCAGAAATTCATCGCTGCCGATGCCGGCAGGGAATTCAGGATGCAGGCCATACTGGGGCTATTTGCCCTGCAGCACAGGCCAAAGGTATTACTGGTTACCCACAAATTGGGTGGCGGCGCGCAACAGCACGTCGATGAGTTGGCTTCACAGTACCAGGATGAAGCACTGTTTCTGCAGATCACGCCGGATAAAGACGGCGAGTCAATTACCCTGACCGGGTTTGACGGTGGCCAGAGACTGATGGACGGCCTGTATTTCGATGTGGGCACGGAATATGACGCCTTACTCAAGCTGCTTCGGGAGCTGGGTATTGGTCGCGTACATTTTCACCACACCATGGGCCTGCATCCGCGCCTCTGGCTGTTGGCGGATGATCTGGATTGCGGCTACGACCTGACGATTCACGATTACTACCTGATTAATGGCAATCCCACGCTCACAGATGACAATGCGCGCTACGTCAGTGAAGCGGCGCCAGAGTTCGACGAGCGCTGCGCCGGGCATTATCCACTGCCTCCAGAAGTGACCGCGGACCATTGGCGCAACAGCCAGAAATTACTGGTAGAGGGGGCCGACCGGGTGATTTTTCCCTCGGACGATTGTTGCCTGCGCTTCCGGAAGTTTTTTGACGTGGAGAACGCGCTGGTCGCCTGGCACCCGGATTATCTGCTGTCACAACCTTACCCTGAGCCCCACTGGCAGTTCCCCGAAGACCGCCCGCTTAAAGTGCTGGTTATGGGGGCGCTGAGCCGGGAAAAGGGTGCAGACGAGCTCGAGGGAGTCGCCCTGGCCATGCAGGGGCAGGCTATCGAATTTCACCTGCTGGGCTACGCCTATCGTGCGCTCGCAAAAAACGTGGTGACCCACGGGCCTTACGACAACAGTGACGTCTATTCTCTGGTAGAGGCGATTAACCCGGACGTGGTCTGGTTTCCGGCCCAATGGCCCGAGACCTACAGCTATACCCTGAGCATTGCTATGCATGCCGGCAAGCCGGTGGTGGTACCCGATATCGGCGCCTTTGTTGAACGTGTGCAGGGACGCGCCCTCAGTGTGTTGTGTCCCTGGGACAAGTCGGTAGCCGACTGGGCCGGGTTCTGGGGGGCTGTGCTCACGGATAAAACCTTGCCTGAGGCGATTGATGTGCCGGCTGGTGAAGCTACCCCCGTCTTGCTTGATCGTGATTTCTATCGCAGTAGCTACCTGCAGGCGGTGCCAGCGAGGATTGCCCGGGTTTCCGCGGAGACCTTGCAAGCGCTGGTGAACAACTACAAGGCAAATGGCATCACCTTGTCCTTCCGGGAGAGGCTGCTGAATCGGATCTGGCGGTTCTGCCAATCGCCGCTGATCGCCTGGTTCGTGTCATTTGTTCCGTTCAGGGTGCAACAGGCCCTCAAACGGCGACTGTCGGCGCGCCCGATTCACGACATCGTTCGCCGGTGAGCGCTGCATTGGCGAACGGTTGGTTTTACTCGAGTGGAGACGCGCTACCATGCCCGTGATTCTACATGTCGGCGGGGCCAAATGTGGCAGTACAGCCCTGCAGACAGCGCTATCCCGTCAACCCATGCCCCAGTCTTCCCAATATTCACAGCTGCGCTATGCCTTCATCAGCAGACAATGGCAGGTAGGGCTTGTGCAGCCCTCTGCGGATACGGGGCGAAGCAATATACAGTCCGTGGGATTTATAGACGAGCACTTGCCTTCAGAGGCCGAGGTCGGTGTGATGGCTGCCGACCTCAATAATCTATGCCAGCAAGGTATCACCCCGATACTGTCCGCCGAGGGCTGGCTAAATAGCGCGGGTTTTTTGCAGTCGGGGCTCATCGAGAAAATTGAGGATGAGGTGCAGGTCTTTGTCTGGGTACGCCCGCAGGTCGAGTGGATTAACTCGGCCTGGTGGCAGTGGGGTGCCTGGGGCGGTGGCCACGGTGTGCGCGTTGCGCACTGGGTTAACAACAACCTCCATCGTTGCCAGTGGGGTGATCGCCTGGCTCTGTGGCAGCAGCGTTTTGATGTGCAATTTCATGTCCGCTTACTGGATAAGGATGTGGTCGAAGACTTTTCCCAACAGTGTCAGATATCGGGGCTGGAGTCCGACAATGTCAACGCCGCTCTGGATGGCACTATGCTACGATTTTTACAGAATCATCGTGAACTGCGCAGCAGTGCCCATGATACGGCACTGACATCGGCCGTTGCCAGGAACCTGCCTCGCGGCAGTGCCAGGACACCTTGGGTGATTCCTGAGAAGCAGGTGGCACGTATTCTAAGGAATTGCGCAGCGGGCAACAGGCAGATGATGGCATTGTTGGGTGCTCCCCAAAGACGGCGGATGCAGGAGGATTCCCGCTGGTGGTTACCGGAGGCCTACGCCTCCCGGCAACCCGAGTCCTGGCAGGGCCAGTCACAAACGGTTGAGGAGGTGAGTACACTGGCCGCCTCGGCGTTGAAGGGCATTTTGACCCTGGACAGTGAAAATGTGAAGCTGAAGAAGCAGTTGTTGAATTTGCAAAAGCGCCACGCCGCGCTGAAGGACAAATAAGGGTATGCGCTTGAGAAAGGTATTTGATAGCATTCCCCCATTTTATAGACCAAGCGTAGTGGTCGCTAAGGCTTGAACCGCATTGATTTTTGGAAACTACCTATGAAGCTGTCCTTTGAGAAAGAAGGCATTCACGAAACTAAGATCCGGCGCTATTTTGATGACTTTGAAGTACCGGCTGAGACGAAGCCGTTAAACAAGCCAATCTGCATCATTGTTTTCATGAACCGATCGGGCTCTTCGCTGATCTGCGAAAACATGCGCGCGACCAAAAAATTTACCGGCTTTGGCGAGCCGCTGAATTATGAGCTGGTGATAAAACGTGCCCAGGAGCATGACGATATCACCTCATTTCCCGAATACCTGAACTGGCTGACCCGGAAAATTCACAAGAAGGGCACTACATTCGGCATGAAGGCCTCCTGTGATCAGGTGATGATGCTGTTGCGCTCGGGTGCTATTCCCCGTTATTTCAATGATGTACGCTGGGTCTTTATCCAGCGCAAGGACATCTTGTCCCAGGCAGTATCGTTCTCAATTGCCCAGCAAACCCAGCAGTGGCACAGCTTTCAGAGCGGCAATGCGAGTGAAGCCCGCTACGACTTCAAAGACATTAAGAGGCGAATTCAGACGATATCGGACACCTACTCTTCGATGCAGGCGTTCTTTTCCATGTTTGATATCGACCCCTACCACATTTACTACGAGGACTTTGTTGCTGACACGGTGGCTGGAACCGCCAAGCTGGCTTCCTACCTGGGCGTGGAGGATGTCGAGATCGACAGCTCCCGACTGCGTATGGAGAAGCAGCGCAGCGGCATCAACAAGGAATTCCGGGCGCAGTTTGTCCAGGATTTCGAGGCCTCTCTGTCGATCAACAAGTGACAAGCAACCCGGTCAACTGGCGACAGACCATCCTCAATAAGCGGATGCTGATCTGTGTGTTTACCGGCTTCACATCCGGAATGCCCCTGTATGTCCTAATCCAGTTGGTACCGGCCTGGCTGCGGGAAGGCGGCGTCTCCCTTACCGAAATTGGCCTGTTTGCCCTGGTGGGCATTCCCTATACCTGGAAGTTTCTCTGGGCACCTTTGATGGATCGCTACATTCCGCCGTTTTTAGGGCGCAGGCGCGGTTGGATGTTTGTTTGCCAGATTGCACTGCTGGTATCCATCGGCATTCTGGGTATGTTCGAGCCCGCCCAGTCTACCTGGTTGATCGCCTGGCTGGCAGTTGCCGTGGCCTTTTTCGGCGCCAGCCAGGATGTCGTAGTGGATGGCTATCGGCGGGAGATTTTACCGGATGAGGAACTGGGTCTCGGCAATGCCATTCATGTCCAGGCCTATCGAATTTCCAGCCTGATACCGGGGGCACTGGCGCTGGTACTCGCCGATTTCCTGCCCTGGTCCAGTGTGTTCTGGATAACAGGGGGTTTTATGAGCGTGGGGATCATCATGGCGCTTATGATCGAGGAGCCTAGCTCCGAGTTGCCCCAGGCCAAAAATTTACGTGAGGCCGTCATCGCCCCTTTCAGGGAGTATATTTATCGGCGTGGCTGGAAAGGCCTGTTGCTGGTGTTGTCCTTCATGTTTTTGTACAAGATCGGCGACAATATGGCGACCGCACTGGCCATGCCTTTCTACCTTGATATGGGATTTACCAAGACCCAGATTGGGCTTGTGGCCAAAAACGCGGCCCTCTGGCCTGCGATTATTGGCGGCATATTGGGCGGGATTACCATGATTCGCCTGGGCATCAATCGGTCGCTGTGGTTGTTCGGTGTCGTTCAGGTCGTCAGTATTTTAGGTTTTGCCGTGCTCGCGACCATGGGGCCCGAGCTGTGGGCACTGGCGTTGGTTATCGGTTTTGAATACCTGGGTGTGGGCATGGGCACGGCGGCGTTTACGGCCTTTATTGCCAGGGAAACCAGCAGAATGTACGCCGGTACGCAGTTCGCCCTGTTTACCGCGCTGGCGGCTGTGCCCAGGACCTTCGCCAATGCCAGTACCGGGGTCATTGTTGACAACATCGGTTGGCAGCCCTTTTTTATTCTCTGCGCAATACTGGCCATACCGGGCATGTTATTGCTGTTTTGGGTGGCGCCCTGGAAAGAGCGCCCGGCTTCGCCCCCAACAGGGGGTTAGGCTCAAGTGGTCAAGGCCTGTCGGCAAGGCTATAATGGTTGCCTCTGTGGCAACGCAGGGGGAATATAATAATGACGTGTTTGACTGCTGCAGCCAGTGGGCTGGATAACCAGGACGACTTCTACCTGTCACTACAACAGAATTATCGATAAAACATGGGTCAACCAGAAAGACTTATTTGTATCCTCGGCATGCACCGCAGCGGAACCAGTTGTTTAACGGGTTCTTTGCAGGCGGCGGGTTTGCACCTGGGGGATTGCCATACCTGGAATCCGTTCAACCGTAAAGGTAATCGTGAGAACGATGAATTTGTTCAGCTCAACGATGCGATACTGGAAGCCAACGGGGGGGCGTGGAACAAGCCGCCCAAAAAACCGGTCTGGCAGTCGCAGCACGAGCAGCAGGCCAGGGATATTCTCCACGGCTACAAGGATATTCCGGTTTTGGGGTTTAAGGACCCACGCAGCCTGTTGGCGCTAGAGGGCTGGAAGCGAATCTACCCCGGCATAGAATTCATTGGCATTGTGCGCCACCCCAATGCCGTGGCTAGATCGCTGCTCAATCGCGAACAAATGCCCCGGGCAGAGGCGCTGTCCTTGTGGTACAAATACAATAAGATACTGTATAAAGAACACCAGAGAGGGGCTTTCCCTCTTCTTTGCTTTGATGAGGACGAAGAACTGTTTCATCAGAAGCTGGATGGTGCGATCAAGGGTTTGGGTTTGGGTAGTGAGATCAAGGATCAACGTTTTTATGACGATCAGCTCAGGACATCAAATAAAGGCCACCAAGCTTCACTGCCATGGAAGGTACAGCGGTTGTACAGCCGTTTGCTCAAATTGTGTCTGTGAAATGGTGAGTTGATGTTTAAACAGGTAAAACAGCTACTCGCACGATCCGAGGTTTTCCCCGCCGCGGAGAGAACACCGATCGTCAGTATCATTGTTATCGTTTACGATATGCCATCCCAGGCGCAAAATACCATTCTTTCACTGTATGCAGACTACCAGCAAGGTGTGCAAGCCGGTGACTACGAGGTCCTGATCATTGAGAATGCGTCGCCAAATCTCATGGATGCCGGTTTTATCGCCTCGCTTCCTGGCAACGTACGCTACATCTTGCGTGAGAATCCTGAACAGTCCCCTGTGCAGGCGATCAATTTTGCCGCCTCTCAGGCTGCTGGCGACAATATTTGCCTGATGATAGATGGCGCGCGCATGTTGACTCCCGGGGTAGTGAAAAACCTTATTTTGGGGCACCGTCTGCACGATCGGGCAGTTGTCGCGATACCGGGCTACCATCTCGGAAAGGAGTTGCAGCAGGTAGCGGTACAGAATGGCTATGGCATTGAAGCTGAGCGCGAATTGATAGCGTCCATCAACTGGCCTGAGAATGGATACAGTCTTTTTGATATCGCCTGCTTTAGCGGTTCATCCGCGCCAGGTTTCTTCCTGCCCAATAGTGAAAGTAATTGTATCAGCCTGCCACGGGATGTCTGGGTCGATTTGGGTGGCTACGACCCGCGCTTTGACCTTCGTGGTGGCGGCTTGACCAATCTTGATTTTTATAAGCGAGCCTGCGAGTTTCCCGGAGCGCAGCATATTATTGTTCCAGGCGAGGGGACCTTTCACCAGTTCCATGGTGGTGTGACCACCGGTGGTGAAGAAGAGAAGGTCACCGAAGTCTACAGGGATAACAGCAAGGAACAGTATCGAAAAATCAGGGGTCAGGAATACGTTTGTCCTGAAACAAACCCGGTATTCCTTGGCCAGTTTCCGGAGCAGGCCCAGAGATTCCTGCATTACTCTTCCGAAATGCGAACGTCGAACCCGGACTGGATTAACTGATTATTGTCCGGGGTTCCAGCGATATTTTTTCAGGTCCACACTTTTATTGCCTCTGAACGCAACTCCCTCTGCCTCTAGGCGTTCCCTTTGGGTATACTTTGAGGCGGACTCCTCGGGAATGGAAATTTTCCCCTGCGCGTTGATGACCCTGTGCCAGGGAATCGTGCTACCTTGCGGAAGTTGGCGCAGTGCACGGCCTACTCGACGCGCGGCACCGGGCAGCCCGGCGTGGCGAGCCACATCACCGTAGGTAGCGACGCTGCCACTGGGGATCAGGGCGATGACCTGCCAGATGCGATGATTAATATCGAGTTCTACCATACAGATGAATTAGTAAGGCCCCTGACAAACCGGCAAAATGAGAAAATTGACAACAACCTTTAACACGCTCCCGTCTTCCCGCGTTGTTGTATCGCTGCTACTTGTACTGTCCACACTTTATTCTACGGCTTCTCCGGCCGATAGGCTCCATTTTAGTGATGGTGAATCGATCACCGGTGCCATGGTGAGCATAGAGGACGGTAAGGTCAAATGGCAGTCGCCCATCCTGGGGGAGCTCAATATTGAGTTACACCATATTGAGAAGATGGAAACCGGCGAGCACTATGACCTTGACACCAGCGGCCGGAAATTGACCAATTGCTGGATGTATATCCAGAGTGAAAAGCAGCATTTGCACTGCGATGAGGGCGTTGAAGTGCTCTCCAACTGGAAGTTGGTTGTTGCAGCGGGCGAAACCATCACAGAACCCCAGCCCCTGCTGATACCAAAGGGCAACCTTATCATTGCGGCTGAAGACAGCTCGGGTAACAACAACATCACCAAGTACAATATCCAGGCTCGATCTGAGCTGCGGTATATCGAGTCACGTCATACGATAGCGCTGCTCTATGAGGAGGAGAGCGTAGAGACACTGACAACGAAGAACAAGTGGACTACCTCCTACCAGTATGACCAATTTTTCACCCAGCAATGGTTTGCAACGGGCAACGCCTTTTATCAAGAGGACGAGTTTCGGGAGATCGACCAGCGGACCTCGGTGGGTCTGGGAATGGGCTACCAGTTCCTTGAGACCACGTATTTCAATTTGCTGGCCAAGGGTACGGTCAACTATGTGGACGAGCAGTTCTCCAATGGTGTGGACAGGACAACCCCGGCATTTTTGTGGAATCTTGATTTTGTCTGGCGGTTTAATGAGACCGGAATGGAGTTCTATCACCGGCACGCGATACTGCAGTCTTTTGATAGCAGTGAGGACTGGGAAGTCACTATGGTGACCGGGTTCAAGTACCCGATAAACGGCCACTTCAGCTCTGTTATCCAGTTGGACTACGACTACGATAACCTTCCCGCGGAGGACCAGGTCGACAGCAAAGACAAGAAGTGGTCAATCGGTCTGAATTACGACTGGTAAAAACGCAAATCGCCCCCATAATGCTCATAGAGGGAAACCTGTTATGCGTTTATTTATTATGCTCCTGCCCTGGTTGGAGTTGTTCACCCTGATACAACTCGGTGTTGAAACCAGCGCCCTGACTGCTGTGCTGTACGTATTGGCGACATTTGTACTGGGCGCTGCCGTTCTGCGCCGGCAAGGTATGGGGATGTTTGACAAGCTTAGGCAGTCACAGGAAGGCCGCATTTTTGGGCCAGAGCTGTTGCTGGATGATATGGCCATGGGCCTGGCGGGCCTGTTGCTGATCTTTCCGGGGCTAATTTCTGATTTTGCGGCGCTGGTTGTCATAATCGGCCCCCTGCGGCGTCGTTTGGCCCGTTGGATCTCTGGTCCGGTGCCGGAACCCTATGTCCCGGAGCGGGATAGCAGTGAAAAAACCACCATCGAGGGCGACTTTCGTCATATCGATGACTGATATGGCCAAAGAAAATCGCTATATCATTGTAAAGTAAGGGAAAATTTTATTCTGACTTTTCCCCGGAAAGTCCCTGCCTGCTATTGACTGTATCAAATCTGCAACTAGAATTAGCACTCTCGTAAGAAGAGTGCTAATTGGGTCTTGAATTTGGTCTTTCTGCCCCAATTAATCAATGTAGCCCCGACTGGGGCCCTCATAACATCGTTACTAGGAGAGCAACACAAATGAAAATCCGTCCGCTGTACGACCGCGTGGTCGTTCGTCGCAACGAAGAGGAACAGACTACTGCAGGTGGCATCTTGCTGCCAGGTTCCGCTAAAGAGAAGCCCAATCAAGGGGAAGTGGTTGCTGTAGGTGAAGGCAAACTGCTGGACAGTGGTGACGTTCGCGCACTGGCTGTGAAAGTCGGAGACAAAGTTGTATTCGGTCAGTACGCCGGTAGCAACACCATCGAAATCGATGGCGAAGAGTTGATCATCATGGGCGAAAGTGAAATCTACGGCATCGTTGAGTAATCAACCGATCTGACCGGACTATTTTTCATTTTGCATAAGTAAATTTAGATTAAACGTAAGGAATTCAAATCATGGCTAAAGACGTAATCTTTGGTGATAGTGCCCGTCAGCGTATGCTGGCCGGCGTCAACATTTTGGCTGATGCCGTCAAGGCAACTCTGGGACCCAAGGGTCGCAATGTCATTCTGGACAAATCCTTTGGTGCACCGACTGTGACCAAGGACGGTGTATCCGTTGCAAAAGAGATCGAGTTGAAAGACAAGATCGAAAATATGGGTGCGCAAATGATCAAGGAAGTTGCCTCACAGGCATCTGACGTGGCAGGTGACGGCACCACGACTGCGACCGTTCTGGCGCAGTCTATTGTCAACGAAGGCTTGAAGTCAGTGGCTGCTGGCATGAACCCGATGGACCTGAAGCGCGGTATCGACAAAGCGATTGCCGCTGCGGTAGAAAAAGTTTCCGCTGCTGCAATTCCTTGTGAAGACAGTAAGGCAATTGCCCAGGTGGGTTCAATCTCCTCCAACAGCGATGTGGCTGTCGGTGAGATCATTGCTGAAGCCATGGATAAAGTCGGCAAGGAAGGCGTTATCACTGTTGAAGAAGGTTCCGGCCTGGAAAACGAGCTGGACGTTGTTGAAGGTATGCAGTTCGACCGTGGTTACCTCTCTCCGTACTTCATCAACAATCAGGAAAACATGAGTGCCGATGTCGAAGCACCTTTCATCCTGCTGGTTGACAAGAAAATCTCCAACATTCGCGAATTGCTGCCTCTGCTTGAGCAGGTTGCCAAGGCCTCCAAGCCACTGGTCATTGTCGCTGAAGATGTTGAAGGCGAAGCGCTGGCAACTCTGGTTGTTAACAACATGCGCGGTATTGTGAAAGTCACTGCGTGTAAAGCACCGGGTTTCGGTGACCGTCGCAAGGCGATGCTGCAGGATATCGCTATCCTGACCGGCGGTACTGTGATTTCTGAAGAAGTTGGCCTGGACCTTGAGTCCGCGACTCTTGAGCACCTGGGTAGCGCCAAGCGCGTGACCATGGACAAGGACAACAGCACCGTCATTGATGGCGCTGGCGACCACGACGCAATTACATCTCGCGTCAATGAGATCCGTGTACAGGTAGAGAATACTTCTTCAGATTACGATCGTGAGAAGCTGCAGGAACGTGTTGCCAAGCTGGCCGGCGGTGTTGCAGTCATCAAGGTTGGCGCAGCCACCGAGATCGAAATGAAAGAGAAGAAGGCCCGTGTTGAAGATGCCCTGCACGCCACGCGCGCCGCGGTTGAAGAAGGTGTGGTTGCTGGTGGTGGTGTTGCCCTGGTACGTGCACTGATGGAAATCGCTGGAATGAAAGGCGACAACGAAGACCAGACGCACGGTATTAATGCGGCACTGCGTGCCATGGAGAACCCTCTGCGCCAGATCGTTTCCAATGCGGGTGACGAGGCTTCTGTAGTACTCGAGAAGGTCAAAGCTGGCGAAGGTAACTACGGTTACAATGCTGCAACCGGCGTGTACGGCGACATGATCGATATGGGTATCCTCGATCCCGCTAAAGTGACTCGTACTGCACTGCAGGCTGCTGGTTCTGTTGCTGGCTTGATGATTACCACTGAAGTGATGGTTACCGAGTCTGCTGAAGAAGGCGGCGGCGGAGCTGCTATGCCAGATATGGGCGGCATGGGTGGTATGGGCGGCATGGGCGGCATGATGTAAATTTCACCATTGAAGCTTCCGTGTGACGGCGCCTGCGTCGTTGAGGGCTCGCTTCCGGTGCTCAGGTATAACTTTATACATTGCGCTCCGGGTCGAGACCTCGCCTAGTAGGCACTCGCCACACGAAACCTTCAAAGGCGAAATCACTCGTCCTGAGTAATGAGAACCCCGCATATTTTGTGGGGTTTTTTTATGTACAGGATGTACGGTAGATCGCGAGAGCCATGGATGGCGGTAGCGATCAATGATTTTTAAAAACTCGCGGAAAGGTGGGCTGTTTTTTCTTGTCACTTGTGCGGGATATTCGGTGTACAATAGCGCTGGTTTTATAACAACAAAGGGAGAGAACGATGATTCTCGAATTTATTTTTAGGTGGGCACACGTACTGTTCGGAATTACCTGGATTGGTATGTTGTATTATTTTAACTTTGTACAAGGTGAATACTTCAAGGAAGCGGAAGCGGACGCGAAGTCTGATGCCATGAAGAAGCTCGCGCCGCGTGCGCTGTGGTGGTTCCGCTGGGGCGCGATGTTTACGTTCCTGACCGGTCTTGTGTTACTGCACCAGGTTGGTGCCAGCACGAACATCATGGGTATGCCGATCATCTGGATTGGTGCGCTGGCGGGTATCTTTATGTTCCTGAACGTCTGGTTGATTATCTGGCCAGCTCAGCAGGTTGTTCTGGGTATGAAGGAAGGTGATGGCCCTGCCAATGCCGCCAAGGCCGGTTTGGCCTCGCGTACCAACACCCTGTTTTCCGGCCCGATGCTGTTTGGTATGTTGGGTTCCAAGCATCTCTTCATCGCCGATATCAGTTCTACAGGTTTCTATGCCTGTATCGCACTGATTGTCGCGCTGGAAGTGAATGCCGTGGTTGGCAAGATGGGCCCTATGGCCTCCGTCAAAGGTGTGATTCACTGCAGTATTGGCCTGACCGCCGCAGTGTGGGCGTTGTTGGCTCTGCTCTAGTCGGTGAGTGGTTGTTTAAAGCCGGGGTATTTACCCCGGCTTTTTTATGTGTGGCTTTCGGGCACACAAGGTATAATAGGCAAAATCCTTTTTAGCAGTGTTTCTAATCCATGTCCCACGACGATATAGACCATATACCCTCCATTGTTCCCCGCAGAGACAGTGATCACCCCAGCGCGCCCTCGAAAGGGCGTTCGGCCAAGGCTGCAGGCAAAGGCCGGCCGGCTCGGTCTGCATCCCCCGGGCCTACCGGTGGCGGTGCCGGAATCTGGGCGAGGCTCTTTATCAGCGTGTCTCTGGTGGTGGCAGCGGTAGCCTGTGCCTGGGCTTTTCAATTGCAGGGGCAACTGCAGCAATCCGGCAAGTTGCTGTCGGGCTATGAGCAGCGTATCAGTGACCTGGAGGATCGGCTGTCGGATACCGATGAGGGCATGAGCCAGAATGCCACGGTTCAGGCGGCAAAAATTCGGGAGCTTGATAAGGAAGTCCGCAAACTCTGGGACAATGTCTGGAAGAAAGCCGACAAGCGCCTTAAAGTACTGGAGAGCAGCAGTGCGAGTAATACCAAGAAAATCGCCAGTGCCACCAAAGCGCAATCCGGTGATGACGCCCAGTTGAAAAGCCTGAAGACGGATCTAGCCAAGCTCAAGACAGTTGCCGGTGACCTGGATCGCCTGATGAGCAGTGCCAAATCGAACCAGGCCGAGGTTGAGCGCGTTGCTGACAGCCTCAATAAAATGAAGCTGGACAACTCCAAGTTGAGCAAGCGAGTCCAGAGCAATGAGGAGTGGGTGGGGTCAGTTAACGCGTTCCGCCGGCAGGTAAACAGTTCACTTACCCAAATGCAGGCGTCAATCAGAGCCCTGGAAGCGGCACCCTAGAGTATCGAAGTAGGCCTGGAATTAGGTGTATAATATCGCTCCGATTTAGCCAATCAGTGATAAGGAAACCATCATGACCGTCATTCGCCAGGATGATTTTATCGACAGCGTTGCCGATGCCCTGCAGTTCATTTCTTATTATCACCCGGTAGACTTTGTACAAGCCGTACATCAGGCCTACGAGCGGGAACAAAACCCCGCCGCGCGCGATGCAATGGCTCAAATTTTGATCAATTCGCGTATGTGTGCCGAAGGCCATCGTCCTATCTGCCAGGATACCGGCATTGTCACCGTTTTCCTGAAAATTGGCATGGACGTGCAGTGGGATGCCACTATATCCGTCGCGGACATGGTGAATGAAGGTGTACGCCGCGCGTATACGAACCCCGATAATGTCCTGCGGGCCTCGATATTGTCTGACCCGGCCGGTGCACGCAAAAATACCAAGGACAACACCCCTGCGGTTATCCACATGGAGGTCATCGAGGGTGATACCGTCGATGTCCAGGTTGCTGCGAAGGGCGGTGGTTCTGAGAACAAATCAAAAATGGTGATGCTCAATCCATCCGATAGTATCGTGGACTGGGTGGTCAAAACGGTACCTACTATGGGCGCGGGCTGGTGCCCTCCCGGTATGCTGGGTATAGGCATAGGCGGGACGGCTGAAAAAGCCGCTGTCATGGCCAAGGAATCCCTGATGGAACCGGTGGACATTCACGAGCTGCGTGAGCGTGGACCCGCCAATCGTGCAGAGGAACTGCGTCTGGAAATTATGGATGCGGTTAATAAATTGGGCATTGGCGCTCAGGGTCTGGGCGGTTTGACGACCGTGCTGGATGTCAAAGTCATGGACTACCCCACGCACGCAGCCTCGCTGCCGGTGGCGATGATTCCGAACTGTGCCGCTACTCGTCATGCTCACTTTGTATTGGACGGCTCGGGGCCTTCACTGCAGACGCCGCCCAACCTGGATGACTGGCCCGATATCACCTGGGAGGTGGGCGAAAATGTCCGCCGCGTGAATCTCGATACGGTCACCCGTGAAGAAGCAGCGACCTGGGAGCCGGGCGATACCTTGCTGCTGTCGGGCAAGATGCTGACAGGCCGGGATGCGGCGCATAAGAAAATGAAAGAATTGATCGAAAGTGGCGAGGGTTTACCCGCCGAAGTGGACCTCAAGGGTCGCTTTATTTATTACGTGGGCCCGGTCGACCCGGTGCGGGACGAAGTTATGGGTCCTGCCGGCCCGACCACGGCCACCCGTATGGACAAATTCACCGATTTCATCCTGGAGGAGACCGGACTACTGGGCATGATTGGCAAGGCTGAACGCGGGCCCGCCGGTATAGCGGCCATTAAGAAGCACAGCGCGGTCTACCTGATGGCCGTCGGTGGCGCGGCCTACCTGGTATCCAAGGCGATTACGTCGGCCAGGGTTGTCGCATTCCCTGAGATGGGTATGGAAGCGATCTATGAATTCGAGGTGAAGGATATGCCGGTGAGTGTTGCGGTAGATACCCGCGGTACCTCTATCCATGAAATTGGTCCGAAAATCTGGAAAGCCAAAATAGAAGAGCAGGCGATCACGCTTGTCTAAGACGTTTTATTGGCACGATTATGAAACCTTCGGAACGGATCCCTCCCGGGACAGGCCGGTGCAGTTTGCCGGCTTAAGAACCGATGAAGACCTGAACGTCATTGGCGAGCCACTGGTGATTTATGCCAGGCCCGCCAATGACGTGCTACCCCATCCCCAAGCCTGTTTGATCACCGGCATTACCCCGCAGAAAGCACTGGCAGAAGGGGTTCCCGAGTGTGAGTTTATCGACCAGATCGTGGCGGAGTTGGGGCGCCCTGGCACCTGCGGCGTGGGCTATAACTCGCTGCGTTTTGACGATGAAGTCAGCCGTTACACGCTGTATCGAAATTTCCACGACGCCTATGCCCGCGAGTGGCAAAATGGCAATTCCCGCTGGGATATTATCGATATGGTGCGGGCGACCCACGCCTTGCGGCCAGAGGGTATTCAATGGCCCACGCGGGAGGACGGCTTACCGAGCTTCCGCCTGGAGCAACTGACTGCAGCCAATGGCATCAGCCACGAAGCGGCCCATGACGCCCTGTCCGACGTTCACGCGACCATCGCGATGGCCCGGTTGATCAGGGAAAAGCAACCCCGGCTGTACGACTATGTTGTCAATCACCGGGACAAGCGTTCGGCCATGGCGCAGTTGGATATCGCCAGCATGAAGCCGGTGTTGCATGTATCCGGTATGTTTGGCGCCGAGCGACATAATATCGCCCTGATCGTGCCATTGGCGCTGCACCCTGGCAATAAGAACGAGGTTATCTGCTTTGATTTGACGGCGGATCCGCAATCACTCATTGACCTCTCGCCCGACGAAATAAGCGAATTACTCTATACCCGCAATGCGGATATGCCCGAAGGCGTGCAGCGCCCGGGCCTCAAAACCGTGCATATCAATCGCTGTCCGGTGCTTGTGACGGCAAAAATGGCAGATCCCGCCACTGCCGAGCGGCTGGGTATTAGTGGTGATCTTTGCCGCAAACACCTGGCGGTGTTGCGCGAATATCGTGCCGGTGACTCCCAGGCTTTTACCGCCAAAGTTCAGTCTGTCTACAGTGGGCGCGAATACCCCAAGGTGACGGATCCGGACCGCATGTTGTATAGCGGTGGTTTCTTCAGTGCCCAGGATAAGCAAGTGATGGACACCATTCGTGCCAGCAGTCCGGCGGACCTTGCTGCCGGGAGTTTCCCCTTCGAGGATTCGCGCCTGCCGGAAATGCTTTTTCGCTATCGAGCGAGAAACTTTCCGGACAGTCTCTCAGGCGAAGAGCGCGGTCTGTGGGAGGAACACCGTTTCCAGTATTTGTCCGACCCGGAGGGGGGCGCCAGTCTCTGTCTGGAGGAATACCACGAAATTATCGAGGGTTTGCTGGCCAGCGAGACCCTCTCGCAAGCCCAGCAGCAGCTTCTCAATCAGTTACTGGACTATTCAGACAGCCTGTTGTCCTGATTTTTCTTTGGTATTTCGCCCATGTGCAGAAGCCTGCGCGCCACCTATAATAGGCAGCAATCTGGCTGTATTCCCGAGGTGGGCTACAGCTGAAAGCCCTCATAGTTCTTGCGGAGATAGTCGCGTGCAGTTTGCCGGTAGTCATATATTGTCCGTCCAGCAGTTTGAGCGCGAGGACGTCGAACGCATATTTGCAGTAGCAGACAAGATGGCGCCCTATGCCCATCGTCGCCGTGTGACCCGGGTGTTGGATGGGGCCATTCTGGGTGCCATGTTCTTTGAGCCCAGTACCAGGACACGGGTAAGCTTTGGCAGCGCCTTCAATTTGTTGGGTGGGGAAGTTCGTGAAACCACCGGGTTTGAAAACTCGGCGATCGCCAAAGGCGAGTCCCTGTACGATACCGCCAGAGTGCTTAGTGGTTATTCAGATGTCATCGCCATGCGCCATCCTGCGGTAGGCTCAGTTGCGGAGTTCGCTGCAGCCAGTCGGGTGCCGGTGATCAATGGCGGTGATGGCAGCAACGAACATCCCAGTCAGGCGCTGTTGGATCTCTATACTATCCAGAGTGAATTGGCGGGGCGCGATAGAGGCATAGATAATTTACGCATCGCCATGGTGGGAGATCTTCGCCACGGTCGTACGGTGCATTCACTGTGCAAGTTGCTGTGCTTGTTCAAGAACCTGCAAGTGGCGCTGGTATCTCCCCAGGAGTTGCGGATGCCCGCTGAAATTGTAGAGAGCTTACGCCTGGCCGGCCACCAGGTGCAGGAATCGGATGTTCTGGAGAGCAGTATTACGGCAGTGGATATCGTTTACTCCACACGTATTCAGGAGGAACGATTCTCAAGCCAGGAGGAGGCCGACCTGTATCGTGGCCGGTTCCGCCTGAACCAGAGTGTCTACACCCGTCACTGTGAGCCCAATACGGTGATCATGCACCCCTTGCCCCGTGACTCCCGGGACAACGCCCGTGAGTTGGATGACGATTTGAACGACAACCCCAACCTGGCCATTTTCCGCCAAACCGATAATGGCGTGTTGGTGCGTATGGCGCTGTTCGCGCTGATTCTCGATGTGGTAGACCAGGTAGATTTACATGCTCGGGATGTAAACTGGTTTACCGAGCGACGCTTCGAATGAGCCATGAATTGAATTTTGCCGCCGGGGACGTCCGTATCCTGGAGGATGAGGCCGTCTTTCAGGGCTACTTCAGTTTACGCCGCGTGACCCTGCAGCATCGCTGTTTTGCCGGTGGCTGGAGTGAGCCGCTGACCCGTGAAGTGTTTGAGCGCGGAGATGCTGTTGGGGTGCTGCCTTACGACCCGGTCAGCGATTCACTGGTGATGGTGGAACAGTTTCGCCCGGGCGCGATACGCGGTGACGATAGCCCGTGGATGCTGGAACTGATTGCCGGCATTATCGAGGAGGGCGAGAGCCCAGAGCAGCTCGTTCACAGAGAGGCGCGTGAAGAGGCAGACTGCGAGTTAAGCGACCTGGTCCCCATCGCGACCTTTTACCCCAGTGCCGGCGCCTGTACTGAGCAGGTTCGTCTGTTTTGTGGCCGGGTGAATCGGGCGGGAATTGGCGAGGTTCACGGGCTCAAAGGGGAGGGGGAAGATCTTTTGGTACACGCGGTGCCCAGGCAAGAAGCCCTGCAGTTACTTGCCGATGACCGTATACCCAATGGCCATACGCTCATCGCCCTGCAGTGGTTGCAGATCCACGGCGACGCCTTGAAGGAACGCTGGAGCTAGCTCCGCCTCGGGTATGACTGAACAATCCCCAGAAACCAAGCCCGTCGCCCGTCCGGGGCTGTTACGCTCCAGTGCGACCGTGGGCGTGATGACCATGTTATCGCGTGTGCTGGGCCTGATTCGGGATGTGGCTATCGCCGCCTTTGTTGGTGCCACGGCCAATGCTGACGCCTTTTTTGTCGCTTTCAAAATACCCAATTTCCTGCGACGCCTGTTTGCTGAAGGTGCCTTTTCCCAGGCTTTTGTGCCGGTGCTGGCTGACTACAAGGAGGAGGGTAGTGTTGAGGCGGTAAAGGCACTGGTCAACCGGGTTGCGGGTGTTCTCGGCGGTACCCTGCTGTTGATTACCTGTCTGACGATTATCGCTGCACCTTTGGTGGCGGCGATATTTGCACCCGGCTTTGTCTCGGACCCGGAGAAATACCAGCTAACATCCGAGCTCATTCGAATTACATTTCCCTATCTGTTCCTCATTTCCATGACAGGATTTTGCGGGGCGATTCTAAACAGCTATGGGCGTTTCGCCGTGCCGGCATTTACCCCTGTCTTTCTCAATCTCTCGCTCATCGCTTCGGCGGTCCTGGCATCCCCCTGGTTTGAAGAGCCGGTGTTTGCCCTGGCCTGGGGTGTGTTCCTGGCGGGCGTGATCCAGCTACTGTTTCAATTGCCTTTCCTGTACCGGCTCGATTTGGTTCCGCGCCCTGTCTGGGATACCCGGGACGAGGGCGTCAGGCGCATTATGACGTTGATGGTGCCCGCGCTGTTTGGGGTCTCTGTCAGCCAGATTAACCTGCTACTGGACACGGTGCTGGCGTCATTTTTACCCACCGGCAGCGTTTCCTGGCTGTACTACTCCGACCGCTTGACGGAATTGCCCCTGGGGGTGTTTGGTATTGCGATTGCCACGGTCATTCTACCCAATTTGTCTGCCCATAAAGCGGCCTCCCGGGAGGGCCAGTTCCAGCATACACTGGACTGGGCAGTCCGATGTGTGTTGATGATAGGTTTCCCCGCTGCCGTCGCGTTAATACTGTTGGCTGAACCTATATTGATCACCCTGTTCCAATACGGCGCACTGACACCGACTGACGTTACCATGGCCTCATTGAGCCTGCGTGCCTACAGTCTGGGCCTGATGGGCTTTATGCTGATTAAAGTCCTGGCCCCGGGGTATTATGCCCGCAAAAATTTGGTGACCCCGGTTCGCATTGGGATTATAGCCATGGCTGCGAATATGGTGATGAATGTCCTGTTTGTTTTGCCGTTGATGTATTACTGGAATATTGGCCATGTGGGCCTGGCTCTGGCGACCAGTCTGTCGGCTTACCTGAATGCGGGCTTGTTGCTTCGAGGGCTTGTGCGCGACGGAATTTATCGCTTTCAGCCCGGTTGGCTGGTCTACAGCAGCCGTTTATTGGCTGCCACAGCAGCGATGGCGGCTGTGCTGTGGTTTCTTTTACCCGCCCCGGCGCTATGGCTGGACTGGTCCTGGCAACAACGGGCCTGGGAAATGGCCCAGCTGTGCGGCCTGGGGGGGCTGGCTTACCTTGTTATCCACCTGCTGGGGGGTACCAGGCTCCGGCATTTGCGCAATCCGCAGGAATACTGACGCTACACCCGGCGCCCGTATTTCGATATACTGCGGCGTTTGGTCTGACAGGGTACACACTCGTTGATGGAGCTGATTCGCGGCCTACACAATTTGCGGCCCAGACACCGCGGTTGCGTGGCGACGATGGGTGCCTTTGATGGTGTCCATCTGGGCCACCAGGCAGTCATTCGGCATTTGCTGGATAAGTCGGCCGAGTACAATTTGCCGTCAGTTGTCATCGTTTTCGAGCCCCTGCCCCGAGAGTATTTCTCTCCGCTAGAGGCCCCGGCCAGATTGATGAGTTTTCGGGAAAAGTTTCTCGCCCTGGAAACGCTGGGGGTGGACCGGATACTGCGGATCCGCTTTACCGAGCACCTGCAGACGATGTCTGCCCAGGAGTTTATCGATGATATTTTTGTCGCGGGGCTGGATGCTCGCTACATCGTGCTCGGGGATGATTTTCGCTTTGGCAATGACCGTGAGGGCGACCTCCCGCTGATGCAGGAGCAGGGCCGGCGCTATGGCTTTGAGGCGGTACCAACGGCAACGCATGCCAGTGACGATGAGCGAGTGAGCAGTACCCGTATCAGGGAGTCCCTGGCGGCAGCGAACTTTAGCGAGGCTGAAAAGCTGCTGGGCAGGCCGTTCTCGATTTCGGGCAAGGTGGTTTTCGGTCGGCAGTTAGGTAGGACCCTGGGTACACCGACAGCCAACCTGGAATTACACCGGTTAAGAGCGCCGCTGAAGGGTGTTTATGCGGTTTCGGTATCGGGGCCGGGAATGGACCGGGTGCCTGGTGTCGCCAATGTCGGCACAAGACCCACCGTGAATGACAGTATTAAGGCGAATCTGGAAGTGCATTTACTGGATTGGGACCAGGATATATACGGTAAAACGATTGAAGTAACGTTTTATCACAAGCTCAGGGATGAGAAAAAGTTTGCCTCCGTTGACGAGTTGCGGGATAACATTTCGATAGATAAGGAACAGGCTAGAGCGTGGTTTTCCCAAAGGGGCAGCGACGACAGCGAAGATTATGAGTGATTACAAAGACACATTGAATTTGCCCAAGACGGCTTTCCCTATGAAGGCCAGTCTGGCGCAGCGCGAACCCCAGCGGCTCAAGCAGTGGCAGGCGATGGGCTTGTACGAAAAAATCCGCGAAGTCAGCGCAGGGCGTCCAACCTTTATCCTGCACGACGGTCCTCCTTACGCCAATGGCAACCTGCATCTGGGGCATTCGGTTAATAAAATCCTCAAGGACATTATTGTTAAGTCCAAGACCCTCAATGGCTTCGATGCACCCTATGTCCCCGGTTGGGACTGTCACGGTCTGCCTATTGAGTTAAACGTGGAGAAAAAAGTCGGTAAGCCCGGTGTGAAGATCAGCCCCGCTGAATTTCGGCAGAAATGCCGTGAGTACGCCAGCCGTCAGGTAGACGGCCAAAGGGAAGACTTTATCCGCATGGGGGTGTTGGGCGATTGGTCCAACCCCTACCTTACGATGGACTTCGAATTCGAGGCCAATATTGTTCGCACCCTGTCCAAAATTGTGGATAACGGACACCTGCACAAGGGCTTCAAGCCGGTGCACTGGTGTATGAATTGTGGCTCGGCTCTGGCTGAGGCTGAGGTCGAATACCAGGACAAGTTTTCTCCGGCAATTGATGTGGCCTATGCAGCAGTTGATGCGGCGGCATTCAATGCAGCCTGTGGCAGCGGCTATGAGGGCGAAATCGCGATTCCCATTTGGACCACAACGCCCTGGACCTTACCCGCCAGTATGGCCGTGAGTCTGCACCCTGAACTGGATTATGTGTTGTTGGCCGGTGACGGCAGGGCTCTGCTGGTCGCTGAGGACCTGGCGGAGTCCTGCGCTAGACGCTTTGGCCTGGAAGACGTGACAATATTGGGTCGCTGCAAGGGCGCCGCATTGGACCGGCAGCTATTACAGCATCCTTTCCTGGACCGGCAGGTGCTCGTGGTCCTGGGTGACCATGTGACCACCGAGGCAGGTACCGGTGCTGTTCACACGGCGCCCGCCCATGGCCAGGACGATTTCGTGGTCGGCAAGCAGTATGATCTGGAAGTCTACAACCCGGTGGGTGGTAATGGTGTCTACCTGGAAGAAACGGAGTACTTTGCCGGTCAGCATGTATTGAAAGCCAATCCACTGATTGTTGAACTGCTGCAGGAGCGGGGGGTATTGCTGCACAGTGAGGAATACGAACACTCCTATCCTCATTGCTGGCGGCATAAAACCCCCATCATTTTCAGGGCAACGCCGCAGTGGTTTATCAGCATGGAGCAGAATCAATTGCTTCAGGGCGCTCTCGCGGCGGTCGAAGATGTTGAGTGGCTGCCCGAATGGGGCAAGGGACGCATTGATAGCATGTTGGCCAGCAGGCCCGATTGGTGTATCTCCCGGCAGCGGACCTGGGGTGTACCTATTGCTCTGTTTATCCATAAAGAGACCTCAGAATTACACCCTGAGACGCCAAGATTAATGGAAGAAGTGGCCCTGCGCATAGAACAGCGTGGTATAGAAGCCTGGTTCGAACTGGAGCCGGAAGAGCTGCTGGGCGATGAGGCCGGGCAGTACGAAAAAGTGACAGACACCCTGGACGTCTGGTTTGACTCCGGTGTGAGTCACGCCTGTGTCCTGCGTCAGCGGGATGGCCTGCGGGCACCGGCTGATTTGTATCTGGAGGGCTCCGACCAGCATCGCGGCTGGTTTCAGTCCTCCCTGTTAACGGGTATTGGCGCCTATGGTGAGGCCCCCTATAAGGCGGTTTTGACCCACGGTTTCACGGTTGATCCTGAAGGCCGTAAAATGTCTAAGTCCTTAGGCAATGTCATTGCGCCCAAGACGGTGATGAATGACCTGGGGGCCGATATTTTACGCCTTTGGGTGGCGGCCACCGACTACCGTGGTGAGTTGACCGTCAGTGATGAGATATTCAAGCGCACGGCAGATTCCTACCGAAGAATACGCAATACGGCCCGGTTTTTGTTGTCGAACCTGAGCGGATTTGATCCTGTCGGTGACCTTGTGGCCCCCGCAGACATGTTGTCGCTGGACCGCTGGGTGGTGGACAGAGCTGCGCAATTGCAGCGAGAGATTACCGAGGCCTACGACGCCTATCAGTTTCACCTGATTTACCAGAAGCTTCACAACTTCTGCTCCAATGATCTGGGTGGTTTTTACCTGGACGTTATCAAGGACCGCCAGTACACCTGCAAGGCCGACAGTGTGGCCCGTCGTTCAGCCCAGACCGCCATGTACCATATCGGCGAGGCGCTGGTACGCTGGATTGCCCCCATTATGAGTTTTACCGCCGATGAGATCTGGGAAAATTTACCCGGAGAGCGGGCGGAGTCGGTACAGCTCAGTCAGTGGTATGAAGGGCTGGCTACGCTACCCGATGATGCTGCAATGGGGCGGGACTATTGGCAGCAGGCCATGGCGGTACGAGATGCGGTGAACCGGGAAATGGAATCCCAGCGCTCCCAGGGTGTTTTGCGCGGTTCCCTGGATGCCGATATTACCCTGTATTGTGGCGAGGAAATGCTGGCAAACTTGTCTGCTCTGGGGGATGAGTTGCGGTTTGTACTGATCACCTCCGGCGCCACTCTGGCGGCCCTGGAAAGCGCTCCCGAAGACAGCGCGGACACCGAATTGGAAACGCTGCGTCTGCGAGTGACTGTGTCCGGAGATGAGAAGTGCGAGCGCTGCTGGCATCGGCGGCCGGAAGTGGGCGAGATAGCTGAACACCCTGGCCTTTGTGGTCGCTGTGTAGAGAACATCGATGGCGCAGGTGAGCAGCGTAATTTTGCCTAGTTCCGTGGTGCGGGTGCTGTGGTGGTATGGACTGGCTCTGGTGGTGATACTGCTGGATCAGTATACCAAAGGCCTGGCGACCCAGGGGCTGGAGTACGGTAGGCCGGTGGAAGTTTTTTCCTGGTTTAACCTCACTCTGCAGCACAATACGGGCGCCGCCTTCAGCTTCCTCAGTGATGCAGGCGGCTGGCAGCGGTATTTTTTCAGCACGGTGGCGATAGTTATCAGCGGGGTATTGGCTGTGTGGCTGTTTAAATTACGAGGGGATCAATGGCTACTGGCACTCAGCCTGGGCTTGATTCTGGGAGGCGCCCTTGGGAATCTCTGGGACCGCATGGCACTGGGTTATGTGGTGGACTTTATTTCTGTTCACTATGGCGGTCGCTATTTTCCGGCATTTAACATTGCGGACTCAGCGATATCAGTCGGTGCGGCCTGTATGATACTGGATAGTTTTGTTTCGCGGGAAAGCGCGAGCACGCAGTAAGAGGAGCTTTATCGCTATGAACTCGATTGATGTGCCAGTCAGCGAAGGCACGCGTATTTTCCTGAATTTTTCTCTGAGCCTTGAAGATGGCTCCGAGGTCGACAGCAATTTTGGTGGCGAGCCAGTCAATTTTGTTTTCGGAGATGGTAGCCTGTTGCCTGGGTTTGAACACCTGCTTTTGGGTATGGGGGCAGGCCAGCGCAATATGTTCACCGTACTGCCTGAGAACGCCTTTGGCCAACCCAATGATAACAATGTGCAATGTATTTCCCGGGATCATTTTGACGATGATGTCGATCTGGAAATTGGTCTGGTTTTTTCATTTGCCGATGCAGGCGGTGGGGAGTTACCCGGTATGCTTCTCTCCTTCGATGAGGAAGAGGTGGAGGTGGACTTTAATCACCCCCTGGCGGGAAGGAAAATTCTGTTTGATGTACTGATTCACCGGGTAGAACCTGCGGAGCTGCATTAATGGACATCCAGTTGGCGAATCCTCGCGGTTTCTGTGCCGGCGTTGATCGTGCTATTGATATCGTAAACCGGGCATTGGATGTTTTTGGCGCGCCGATCTACGTTCGCCACGAAGTGGTGCATAACAAGTTTGTGGTCGAAAACCTGCGTGAGCGCGGGGCATTTTTCGTCGAGGAACTCAGTGAAGTACCAGATGACTGTATCGTGATTTTCAGTGCCCATGGTGTATCCCAGGCCGTGCGTACAGAAGCGGATGACCGGGGTCTCAAGGTATTTGATGCCACCTGTCCCCTGGTGACCAAGGTCCATATGGAAGTCGCAAGATACAGCCAACAGGGCCAGGAATGTATTCTTATAGGTCACAGGGGGCACCCTGAGGTCGAGGGTACGATGGGACAGTATGATCACAGTAAGGGCGGTAACATCTACCTTATTGAGGATGAGCGCCAGGCTGAAAATTTACAGGTAAGTAATCCGCAGCAGCTGTTCTACGTGACCCAGACGACCTTATCCATGGATGATACCGCGCGCGTTATTGATGCGCTCCGCCTGCGATTTCCCGAGATCCAGGGGCCACGTAAAGATGATATTTGTTACGCGACCCAGAATCGCCAGGATGCAGTCAAAAAGCTGGCAGCAAATTGTGATCTCATGCTGGTCGTGGGATCGCCCAATAGTTCCAATTCCAATCGTCTTCGCGAGCTGGCGGAACGCATGGGCGCCGAAGCTTATTTGCTTGATGGGGCCGATGATATCGACCCGCTGTGGTTAAAAGGCAAATCCCGCATTGGCGTAACCGCAGGGGCGTCTGCCCCGGAGATACTGGTGCAGCAAGTACTCGATGGCCTGTGCGCGCTGGGCGCGGATGCGGCTGTCGAAGTCGAGGGCCGTCCCGAAAATGTCACTTTCTCCATGCCGCGTGAATTGCGCATAGACGCAACAAATATCTAGTCTCCCTCGCCTGACCCTTCAAAAATAGGCATTCTTCGCCATATAAAGCCATTCGCTGGTACTTAGCTGTATCGGGGTTAGTCTTGTTCGTGTAAGGAGGCCGACCGTGGACAAGACCAATCGAAAGACTGACAGCAAAGGGTTTACCCTGATCGAGCTAATGGTGGTAATGGCCATTGCAGCGCTCACACTATTTCTGGCAGCGCCGGCGATGCGTGTGATGATTGACTCGAATCAGTTGCGCACCCAGGCGAGCCTGCTGATGTCCGCGCTCCAACTGGCGAGGAGTGAGGCCATCATCAGAAACACGCCGGTCAGCCTATGCCCCTCTCAGGCGGCGATAGTATCTTCACCGCAGTGTTCCGGTAGCTATGCCGATGGCTGGATTATCTTCGCTAACCCCGATCGGGATCGGGTCGTAGACGCCGACAGCGATGAGGTCATCAGTGTTCATGAGGGGCTGCCTGAGGGCTACACCCTGACCAATCGCACTGCCACACAGGCGGCAAGTGAGATCATTACCTATCTGACCGATGGCTCGTCACGGAAAAATCGCACCTTGATGTTATGTCCTGCTCCCGGGTCCTCGGCGGCCTCATGGAGTGTGGTCATTAATCGTGTGGGCAGAGCGCGTATGGCGCGGGCGTGGGGCGATTGCCCGCGACGCTAGAGGAGACGTGAGGATGACTGACACGGCGAGAAGCCAAAAGGGAAGCATCGAAACAGGCTTTGCATTGGTTGAGGTCCTGGTTGCGGTACTTGTTTCCGCTATTGGTGTACTTGGACTGGCGGCCATGCAGATCAGTGCAAAGCGCGCAACGTATGAAGCGGCCCAGCGCTCGATAGCGACAAACCTTGCGGGGGATATGCTGGAGCGTATGCGTAGTAATCCTTCTGCCCTGGCTGCTTATCGCGTGATGGATCTGGCGGGGCCAGCAATCCCCTCGACCCGTAACTGCAGTATGTCAGTGTGCAGCGCGCTGCAGCTTGCGGCCCACGATTTATTCGAATGGAGGGAGCTATTACAGGGCGTTTCGGAAAGGCTTGAGATTAATGGGCGCGTCACGGAAGCCGGTGGCCTGGCAGACTCCAGCGCTTGTATTACCCATACGGCCGGTCTGGTGTCGGTTGCGCTCAGTTGGAGGGGAGTTCATGTGATGGCCAATCCGATGGAATCAGATTGTGGTAATTCCGATGCAAGGTATGGCCCTTCTTCGGGGCTGCGTAGATCGCTTGTCATGACAAGCTATATCGGGGTCCAGCGTGTTCAGCCCTGATCACAGCGCGTCCCACGCGGTGGGAAATCAGACGCAGGGTTTCTCCCTTGTTGAACTGATGGTATCAATTCTGCTCGGTGTCGTAATGTCGCTGGGTTTTGTGAAACTGTACCTTGAGAGCAAGCGCAACTATGTCGCCGAGGAAGACCAGGCACGGCTGCAGGAAAATGGCCGGTTTGCCGTAAACATACTGAAGCGCGAACTGATGCATGCGGGGTTTTACGCTGGCAGCTATGCGGCTGGGGACAGGGAGCCTGTTGGCATATCCCAGGATTGTGTTGCCACGGGTCTCTGGGCCCTGGACACCCGTGAAGCAATAGAAATCATTGATAACTACAGTGGATCAGTGCTGACCCATCTGGGTACCGCATTTAGTAATACCTGCATCGATAAGACGCATATCACACCGGGTACGGATGTTCTGTCGGTAAAGCGCACTGCTGGCGAAGCCACCCTCTCTAACGGCGTGTATAAAAATGGCGTGAGGGAAGCGAAGCGTACGCAGTGGTATCTGCGAGTGGCAAGCAGTGGCAGCGGCCTGTCCTGGTGGTACAACGATGAGCAGGGTTTCCCGTCGACTGATGCCGGCCCGGCAGCGGTGGCTGATTATTGGGAGTATTTCAGTCAGGTCTTTTATATTCGCCAATACTCGGTGGCACCCGGGGACGGAACCCCCGCGCTCTGCGTTGCCCGCTTGTCTGGCGACGGCATGTCCACGGAGTGTCTGGTGGAGGGCGTGGAAGACATGCAGCTGACATTTGGAATCGATACCAGTGGCGACGGTATACCCAATGAGTTTCGGCCGGTGCCGGCCACTGCCGGGACTGAGCAGACGACAGTTGCACGGGTACACCTGTTATTGAGGGGGCTGCAGCTTATTGCTGGCTATCAGAATAGAAAATCCTACCGCCTGGGGTCAAAAACAATTGCCGCCAAAAATGATGCCTATTTGCGCAGGGTTTTGACGACAACAGTTCAGATACGCAATGCGACCTCCTCATAAGTTTAGCGCTGTCAGGCCGGGGTCTCGCGGCGCGATCCTACTGCTGGCGATGATTTTTCTGCTGTTACTTGCTGTCGTTGCAGGAACTGGAATGCAAAGCAGCATTCTGCAGTTTCGTATGGCGGGGAATGCCCAGTTTCGCGAGTCGGCCTTCCAGAGAACACAGGGCATTGCCTCGGCGATATTCCAGGGTATTGAAAATTTTCCAGTGGTCGGTGGGACCGGGTATCTCCTGTGTCGGGATAAATCTGTTTCGAAGGACTGTGCTGAAAATCTCGGTGCGCTGGATCCGGCTATCGTCTCGGTTCCACCGGGTGTGATGCTGGATTATCAGGTCCAGCGACAGCGGCCTCTATTTTCGGGAAGCTTGCCGTTTCGCTTATCCCAGAATCGTGTGTTCAGTGCATCACGATCGCGCGTCGCTAGCTTTGAAAGCCATGTTGAGATTGACGGCTCGCGCGTTGGCCTCGGTTCGGCGGAAATCGTCCAGGGTGTGGCGGTCGTCATTTTCGGTGAGATCAACCAGTCTCCGGAGTAGAGAGATGAACAAGCAGTTGGCAACTATCTTTGTATTGCTTCTGGTCCATGTGACAGCGGCGTCGGGTGACGATACCGATATCTATTTGCGCGACGCCGCTGGCGTGGTGGGCACTGATGTCCGCGTAGAGCTAGACTACGGCCCGGAACTGCTTGCGCCTCTCTGTCTTTATGGTGAAAGCTGCCGGGAGGTGAACGGGGAGGGTGATTGTGCTGAGGCTGTCTGCTTCACAACGTCAGCTTACCAACGACTTAAAGCAGAGGCTGGCGGCAGTGTTAGTCAATATGATGCCCTTGTAGCCGCGGCCACTTCTGCGGTCAGTGATAGTCGATTTGCGGGAATCCATCTGGTCCTACGGGTACTCGGTGCAGCCGATAAGGCCATTGCCGACGCTCTTGATATTCAGTCGCCTTCGGGTGATGCCATTGCCTGCCAAGAATCTTTCACCCTAACCCTGGGTGTTGAAGACCTTCGCGACCCTGTCCAACTGGAGGAAGAGCTCAATAGGGCCTTTCGTGAAATGCTGGCAGCTAGCGAGACATTGCTGTCTACTGCCGTGCCGTTGAATATGTTTAATCACACCGCGTTATTGGATCGAGTCTATGTCTCCCTGTTTCAAGCTGACTACAGCCAGAATTGGATGGGGAATCTAAAGAAATATAAGTGGCGCGAGCAGGTGGGCGATAGTCGCCCTGGTGAAGTTGTCGACGCCAGTGAACCAGCTCTTCTCGCCTTTGAAGCCAGTGGCGACGACCGGGGCCGGATTGCTTTTGACGCACTGTCGTACTGGACCGAGGCAGCCAGCCTGCCCGCGATCGATGGTTCGTTGGCCCCGGTTGCTGTCGATGGTCGGGTCGTGACACGAGGTGGGGCAGGTCAGAAGGTCAGCGGCTTTGTCGAAGACAGTCGCCGTCGCATTGGTGACACCAACGCGGGTCAATTGGGCGTGAGTACGCGGCAAGTCTTCGTCGAGCCTGTAGTTCATGTCAATGGTATCGCTACCGCCTTTGATGACTTCGATGCTGACGGCGATACCTTGAG
The DNA here is from genome assembly GCA_036960305.1 of Halioglobus sp. Lineage (GTDB taxonomy): Bacteria > Pseudomonadota > Gammaproteobacteria > Pseudomonadales > Halieaceae > JBALVT01. The sequence goes on from JBALWA010000015.1 coordinate 62,201, forward strand.
ATTGCCCGACTTTAAGACGCTGCTTGGCGACGCAACAATGAGTGATGCCAGGGCCCTGGAGCTGATCAGGTGGGGCCGCGGCCAGGATACGGGTAGGCCTTCAGCTTCCGCGCGGGACTGGATACTTGCGGAATCACTTCATTCCCGGGCGTTGGCTGTGAACTACGGCAGTGCGGAACTGACGGGATACGGTCCGGATAACCCCAATATCCACCTGTTTTTTGGGACCGGTGACGGACTGTTTCATATCCTGGAAGATACCACAGCCACGGGGGTCGAATCGGGCCGGGAGCGCTTCGCATTCTATCCCAGGGAACTGTTGGGAAACCTTGCGGCGCGTACCGATGCGACCCAATCCAGTTTAACCCTGCGCTATGGCGTTGACGGTGCACCGGTCGCCCTGGTGGTTGACAACAATAGTGACGGTAATCTGGTGGCAACAGGCCAGGCTCCCCTGGGTGGTGATGAGGTGTACGTGTATTTTGGCTTGCGACGCGGGGGCAGTAGTTACTACGCGTTGGATGTGAGCAACCCTCGAGAGACTCCGACCCTGAAATGGAAAATCAGCCCTACGGTTGGCGGCGATTTTGACGAACTTGGATTGTCTTTTTCTGTGCCGGTAGTGGGTAAGGTCAATTATCATGGGGTTCCCAGAGACGTTCTTATCTTTACGGCGGGCTATCACGGTGGTTGGGATGCGACAAGGACTGTGCGAGTGGGCAAGGATGGCGGTGCCGGGCCAGACTTTCCGGTGGGTACGGCAATCTACATTGTGGACGCTCGCACGGGGGCCTTAATTTGGAAAGCGGTCAAGGGCAGTGGTACGGCGACGGCCAGTAAGTTCCAGCATCCCGAGCTGATCGACAGTATGCCCTCGTCAGTGGCGGCCCTCAGGAATGCAAATAATGTTATTCACAGATTGTATGTCGGGGACAGCGGCGGTGTCGTTTGGCGCGTTGACCTGCCGGAACTGGATCTCGATGAGCGCGCCCAGAAATGGTTTGTCAGTAAAGTCGCGGAATTGGGTAATGATGGCCAGACAGTGGAGTCGGATCGTCGCTTTTTTCACGCTCCGGATATCGTTCACTCCTTTGATTCAGTGGGGGACTTCGATGGGCTTGTTATTTCCAGTGGTGATCGCGCCCATCCCAACGAAACACAGGTCACAAACTACCACTTCTATATTAAGGACCGGAAAATCATCAGTGGTGATACCAGCGTACTGTTGAGGCGACCTTTGAACGTTGCCGACACGCCGGGCGCTACGGATTTACCCGATCAGACGGATTGCCAGCAGGCTGCGGAACCGGCATGTGTGTCATCATTGACCCATGGTTGGAAAATAAAACTGGCCCGTGCCGGTGAAAAAGGACTGTCTACTGCCCTGGTTGATGGCGGGCGCGTGTTTATGAGCACCTTTGTGCCCGCTGTCCCGGAACAAAGCTGCAATCCGGGCCTGGGGCAGGGCTATGTGTATGTGGTGAACCTGGAGGATGGTAGCGCCACGGACAGTGATCGTATTTATAGCGTCGGTCCGGGGATACCCTCCGCAGCGACGGTGTTGGGAGACAAGGTCTTACTGCCCGGGTGGGGGATTAACCCAATGGGTCCAGCGTCTGTATCATCGTGTCGAGGTAAATTCTGTAACAGCCTGAGCGAGAGGCTGTATCGCCTTTATTGGCGGGAGCCCGGGGTCGATGTTCTCTAGGGGCAGGCAGGGTATACAAGCTGGGTCCTCTGGGGATTGCGGCTTTACCTTGCTGGAATTGATTATCGTAATCGCTATCGTCGGCATTCTGGCGACGCTGGCCTTGCCCGCCTATCGGTATCAACTCCTGCAGACCAAAAGGAGTCTGGGCCGGGCAGAAGTTCTGGCGGTACTGGCCAGGCAGGAGCAGTTCTATGTCAACAATAGGCAGTATGCCGCCACCCTGGACCAGCTGGGTTATGTTGCGAACCCCTACGCAATTGATTCACAGGGCAATAATCTTGACGTGTCAGCCGATAACAGGATTTACAGAATTCAATTGAGTTCTGTGACGTTGCAGTCGTCGCGGGTGACCTCTTTTACCGTGGAGGCGATACCCCAGTTACGCCAGACGGCAGATGACCGCTGCGGAACGCTTCAAATGACATCAACCGGATTGAAATCGGCCACTACCGGCAGTGTTGAACACTGTTGGTGATCAGGGGGCCTAGTCTTCGAGTCCCAGCTTTTTCAAGCGATAGCGCAGGCTGCGAAAGCTAACACCCAGGAGTTTGGCCGTGGCTGTTTTGTTCCACCGGGACTCTTCCAGCGCTGTACTGAGGATCTGTCTCTCGATATCGTCCAGGTAGCCTTCCATATCGCCATAGGCGTCTTTAACTGACCAGCCCTGATTGCCGGGGCTCCCTTCGGGTGGTGTCGTTTCACTGACGATGCTACGGGGTGCACTGCTGGAAAACTGCAGGTCTTGTGCCGAGATGGTCTCACCATCAGACAGCGCCAGGGCTCTTTCCAGCATGTTTTCCAATTCTCGAACATTGCCCGGAAAGCTGTATTCGCACAATGCAGCGACAGCGGAATCATCCAGCCGGGCAAGATCGTTCCCCACGTCGGAAGCGATTCTCTGTAACAGGGTTTTGGCCAGCTCGGGGATGTCTTCCAATCGCTCTCGCAGGCTGGGAACCTGAACATCGATTACATTGATGCGGTAGTACAGATCGTTCCGGAAACGTCCCGCTTCGACTTCTGCGGAGAGATCCTTGTGGGTGGCACTGAGCAGGCGGATGTCCGTGGCTTGTTCTTCACTGGCACCGACTGGCCGCACGGTTTTTTCTTGTATCGCTCGCAGCAGTTTAACCTGCATTAACAACGGTAGATCGGCCACCTCATCCAGAAACAGGGTGCCTCCCGACGCTGCCTGGAACAAACCAATTTTATCCTGGGTGGCGCCGGTAAAGCTGCCTTTGAGGTGCCCGAACAGCTCGCTTTCCATTAATTCTGGTGGAATAGCACCACAGTTTACTGCGACGAAGGCGCCAGTGGAGCGCGGGCCATTATTGTGAATAAGGCGAGCGACCACCTCCTTACCACTGCCGGATTCACCGTTGATATGCACCGGGGCCTGGCCGCGTGCCAGTTTGGATATCTGCTTGCGCAGGGAATCGATGGCGGGTGCTGTGCCAATCAGTTCATGGCCAACCGCTGCAGCGAGCTTGCTGGTGTCGCCATCCAGCTTGAGGGCTGTATTGACCAGGTTGCGTAAATTCTCCAGTTCGACAGGTTTACTGATGAAGTCAAAGGCACCGGCCTTAAGTGCGGAGATGGCGGCCTCGACGCTGCCGTGGGCGGTAATCATCGCCACCGGGATGTGCGGGTATTCCTGTTGGATAAACTCCACCAGGCTGATGCCGTTGCCATCGGGCAGACGCATGTCGGTAAGGCAGAGATCTGGTTGTACTTCAGTGAGGATCTTACGGGCTTCGGCCAGATCCGCGGCGCAATGCACAGCAAGCCCCATTCTACTGAGGGTAATATCCAGCAATTCACGAATATCCGGTTCGTCATCGACGATTAGTACGTTTTGTTTTGTCATAGTCTCGATTTATCGGGCTCTCTGGGTCATGGCAATGCAGAAACTGCTGCTCCCATCCTTGGTGAGCAGGTAGCTCAGCGTGGCATTATTGATCTCGCAAAGCTCTTTGCACAGATACAGGCCCATACCGCTACCTTCTTCAACCGTTGTAAAGAACGGTTCGAACAGTTTGCTCTGGTCGGCAGGGGCGACACCATCTCCCGCATCTACTACGGATAACAGGCAGCGATGTGATGAGAAGTCCAGAGCCACGGTCAGCCTCGCCTGTTCAATGCCTGTCGCCAGCTTACTATGCCGCAGGGCGTTGTCCAGAAGGTTGCTCATCACCCGCTGCAGGTTTTCCTGGTCGAATTCAACCAGTAGCTCTTTGTAATCACATTCGATGGTGAGCTCTGCATGGCGATTGAGCGATTTGAGGTAGCCGGTGGCAAATTCCTCAAGCCATTCTGCGAGCACCAGGTATTCCGGTTTCGGTGGCTCGCGCCGGGATATTTGCATGACGCTTTCGATAATCCGGTTCATGCGGTCTGACTGGTGGACAATAATATCGGCCATGCGTTTATCGGTCGCTGACAATTCCAGGGATTCCTGTAGCAGCTGGGCCGCATGGCTGACGGCTCCCAAAGGGTTGCGAATTTCATGGGCGATACTGGCAGTTAATCGCCCCAGGGACGTCAATTTCAGCGACTGGGCATATTGGGTGACAGGGGTGTAGTCCTCGACGAAAACCAGTGATTCCCGGTTGGCACTGGGTTGCAGCTCCCTGAAGTTCGCTATCACCTGTGGTGAGCCCTCCATCACGGTGAATGGCTTGGCTCGGTGCAGGCCCGTATTTTTCCAGTGCTCGAATTGATAGGCCAGCTCCTGGTTGTAATCGGCCAGCTGTCGCCCCTGATCCATGGCAACGGGGCGCTCCGGTGCCAGTAAACCTGAGGCCGACTTGTTCATGACGCGCACAATGCCGTCATCACCGACCAATAAGATGCCTGTCTGCATATGTTGGACGATTTGCTCGTTTAGCCTCTGCAGGTTGTATAGGTCGCCGGCGCGGTGCCTGGCCAGCTCTTCGGCCCGTCCGAGACGAATGGCAATCGCCTGAACCATCAGCGATACGCCGAATATGAGTACGCCCAGAAGCCCTGCCGGGAAGAGAGAGGTTACCGAAAGTTCCCCCAGCATGATCAGGCGGACGGTGTCAGCCAGGGTTGCCAGAACACTCAGCGCTGCGATCAGTGTTGCCAGCGTCCGATTGGAGATGAGTACAGCGCTGGCAGCGACGGTGATAATGAGCAGTATCGGCAGACCACTGACCATCCCCCGGCTGCTGTCAGACAACAGGGTAATGGCGATGATGTCCACCAGGAAAACCGCGAATAGCAGGTTTTGATTGCGGTTTGTTCGTATAAAAATGGAGCCCATCAGAACAACATTGGTAGCCAGATAGGCCAGGGCTACGGCCGTATAGAGTGTGGGGTTTAGCACCCCAACCAATTGCCGGGTATTTGGGCTGACCAGCATGATGAGCAGCACGACGGATAGCAGTGAGCGATAGGCGACGTAAATACGGAACAGCGTGGTATTTTGCTTGCTGCTTGCCAGTGGACTGGGCTGTGTCAGGATAGCGGGTCGATTCACATTACAGTGCCGAGGCGATTATCAGCCTCTGAATTTGATACGGTTATCGAACTGTGGCGGTTTGGGGGGATCAAATAGGCCAAAGGTCAGTTTGTTGATCCAGGAGCGCTGCAGGCCGTCCAGTGTATAGACACTTTTAAACTCGCCGTTTTTGTCCAGGGAGGGGTGGGCGGGATAATTCAATGCCAGCACGTCTATCGAGTCCCGGGCCAGGTCATCCAGGCCGAGCAGGATATAGCCCTGTGCCATCACGGCCAGGCCGTCGGCGACAGCCGGGGTTTGTTGGAAGTTCTCCACGACATAGCGCCCCCGATTGGCAGCAGCCATATAGGCACCGCGACGAAAATAGTAGTTAGCGACGACTATTTCGTGTCGTGCCAATAAATTTCTCAGGTGTACCATGCGGGCGCGCGCATCTGCGGCGTAGGGGCTATCGGGAAAGCGTGACAGCAGTTGGGAGAACTCTGCAAAGGCCTCCTTGGCGTGACTGGTGTCGCGCTTGGTCGCGTCGTTGGGTAAGAAACGGGCGAATATGTCCTCATTTCCCGTGTACGCTGACAGGCCCTTCATATAATAGGCATAGTCGACACTGGGGTGTTGCGGGTGCAGGCGGATAAATCGGTCTGCTGCCTCGACAGCGGCCTCGTGCTCGAAGGCACCGTAGTGGGCGTAGATCAGTTCAAGTTGGGCCTGCTCGGCGTATTTACCAAATGGGTAACGTGATTCCAGCAGTTGCAGGCTGCGTACCGCGAGATCGTAGTTGTCGTTGCGAAGATAGCGTTGCGCTTCTTCGTACATCTGTTGCTCGCCGGTATCCGCGGCGAGTTCGGGTAATTCGTCGTTGCTGGAGCAACCCAGAATAATCAGGCTGAGGAAGATGACCAGGATATGTTTCAATGATTTCACCAAATAAAGTAACGGCTGCGTGGTATTATACGCACTTTCAAGTATGCCTGCGGTGGGCTATTTAACCACAGGCAGGCGGGCGCATAAACAGGAAATATCATGGCGGATAAAATCGAGCTCAACGCTGTTATACCGGCATCGCTGAGCAATGAGAGATTGGATCAGGTCGCGGCCCAATTGTTCTCCGACTATTCCAGGTCTCGCCTGCAGATTTGGATCAAAAAGGGCGACTTGCTGGTCGATGGCGAGCAGCGCAGGCCCCGGGACAGAATGTGCGCGGGGTCGGAGCTTACCGTCGCCGCGGAGTTGGAGCCTGAAGTCAGCTGGCAGGCTCAGGACATCGATCTGGATCTGGTCTACGAAGATGACAGTATTCTGGTCATCAACAAGCCGGCGGGCCTGGTCGTACATCCTGCAGCGGGCCATGCTGATGGTACCCTGGTCAATGCCCTGTTAAATCACTTCCCGGATATCGAAAACCTGCCCCGAGCCGGGATTGTGCACCGTCTGGATATGGATACATCGGGCATTATGGTGGTAGCCAAGTCCCTGTCTGCGCACCATCATCTGGTTAATCAATTGCAAACCAGGACAGTAAAGAGACAGTACTGTGCCGTGTGCGTGGGTGCCATGACCGGGGGGAGTACCATCAACGAACCCATGGGGCGTCACCCCAGGCAACGTAAAAAAATGGCGGTGTTGGCCGCCGGTGGTAAGACGGCCATTACCCACTACCGCGTGGTAAAGCGCTTTGCCCATCACACGCGCATAGCGGTCAATCTGGAGACCGGGCGTACCCACCAGATCAGGGTGCATATGGCCCATCGGCATTATCCGCTGATTGGCGATCCGCAGTACGGCGGTCGGCCGAAAATACCCAAAGGGGCCTCCCCCGAACTGATAACGGCGCTGCGAAGCTTTCCCCGGCAGGCCCTGCATGCCCAGGAACTGGGTTTGATTCACCCCGAGTCGGGAGAGCCCGTGGCGTTTGAATGCCCGCTACCTGAGGACATTGTTCAGCTGCTGGCAGTATTGGAACAGGAAGATGTGCCCGGTGCCTATGGTTCTTAGGCCGAACTGGGCGGCGCCGACCAATATTACGGCGTTTTCTTCCCTGCGGGGATCGGGCCACAGCACCGGGGTCTACCGGGGTTTGAATCTTGGTCATCATGTGGGGGATGCGCCCGACGCGGTTGCTGCGAATCGTCAACAATTGAGCACAGAACTACCCGCGCAGACGGCGATACAGTGGTTGTCGCAGGTCCATGGTTCCGATGTTGTTATTGCTGGGGCCGGGGCTGAGTATCCTGAGGCAGATGCCTGTTTCAGCCGTGTGCCGGGTCGGGCCTGCGCGATACTCACGGCGGATTGCCTGCCGGTCTTATTTTGTGATCGCGCCGGCACCGTTGTGGCGGCGGCCCACGCGGGGTGGCGCGGTCTGCTGGGCGGTGTTCTGGAAGCCACTGTCAGTGCCATGGGGGTACCGGGTGAAGATCTGCTGGCTTGGCTGGGCCCGGCGATTGGCCCCGGGGCCTTTGAAATAGGTCCGGAGGTGCGTTCGCTATTCCTGGAGGCTGAAGATGCGGCTTCGCGGGCGGCGGTGGGGGCATGTTTTCAGGTGAATCCGCAACGTTCTGAACACTTTTTTGCAAATATCTACCAACTGGCCCGGCTGCGATTGGCCGGGGTAGGCGTGGGTCAGGTGTCGGGTGGTGAATACTGCACTTTTACAGATTCCCAGCGTTTTTATTCCTACCGACGTAACGGTACAACAGGCCGTATGGCGTCATTGATCTGCCTCAATCCTTCACGTTAGCAACGATCTCCTTACTTGAAATAGGGCTATTTGGCCCCATCTATAAGGTCAGGTACATAGAGAACGGCACGAGACGCGCCATCTTTAAAGGAGATTAGTAACGATGAGAATGGATAAACTGACCAATCAATTGCAGTCGGCTCTGGCCGATGCCCAGTCATTGGCTCTGGGTCGTGATCACAACTATATAGAACCCGTACACCTGTTGTTGGCTTTGCTGGAGCAGAGCGGTGGGGCCAGTCGACCGCTGTTACAAAAGGCGGGTGCGGACCTTGCTGGCTTGAGCTCAAAAACGCAGGCGGCCGTCGAGGCTTTACCAAAAGTCAGTGGCGCAGGGGGCGATGTGCAACTGTCGCAAGACCTGGGTCGGGTGCTGAATATCACGGACAAGCTGGCGCAAAAAAATGGTGATGCCTACATCTCGAGTGAGCTCGTGTTGCTGGCAATGCTTGAGAGCAAAGGTGCCGCGGGAGAGTTGCTCAAAGGCAGTGGCATGACTACGGCTGCGCTCAATGGCGCGATTGGTGAAGTGCGCGGTGGGGAGGCAGTGAATAACCCTGAAGCCGAGGAGTCCCGGCAGGCGCTGGATAAATACACCATCGACCTGACAGAGCAGGCGGAGCAGGGCAAGCTGGATCCGGTGATTGGGCGAGATGATGAAATACGCCGAACCATTCAGGTTTTGCAACGCAGGACTAAGAATAACCCGGTGCTTATTGGTGAGCCCGGCGTGGGTAAGACAGCAATCATCGAAGGGCTGGCGCAACGAATCATTAATGGCGAGGTCCCGGAGGGACTGCGTGGCAAGCGTGTGTTATCCCTGGACCTGGGCTCGCTGTTGGCGGGTGCCAAATTTCGTGGCGAGTTCGAGGAGCGACTGAAAGCCGTACTGAACGAAATTTCCAAGCAGGAGGGGCGCGTCATTATCTTTATTGATGAGCTCCATACCATGGTCGGTGCGGGCAAGGCCGAAGGCTCAATGGATGCGGGCAATATGCTCAAACCCGCGCTGGCGCGTGGCGAATTGCATTGCGTCGGTGCCACCACCCTGAACGAATACCGGCAGTACGTGGAGAAGGATGCGGCGCTGGAGCGTCGCTTCCAAAAAGTGTTGGTTGAAGAACCCAATGAAGAGGACACCATCGCCATTCTTCGTGGCTTGAAAGAGCGTTATGAGGTTCACCATGGGGTGGATATTACCGATAGCGCAATCATAGCGGCGGCCAAACTGTCGCAGCGTTACATCACCGATAGGCAGTTGCCGGACAAGGCGATCGATTTGGTCGATGAGGCGGCAAGCCGTATCCGTATGGAGATAGATTCCAAGCCGGAAGCCCTGGATAAACTCGAACGCCGGTTAATACAGCTTAAAATCGAGCGCGAGGCGGTGAAAAAGGATACCGACCCTGCTGCGCTAAAGCAGTTGGATATTCTCGGTGGCGAGATTGACAAGGTCGAGCGCGAGTTTTCCGATCTGGAAGAGATCTGGAAAGCGGAGAAGGCCTCGGTACAAGGCGCGGCTCATATCAAAAGCGAGATTGAGCAGGTGAAGCTGGAACTGGAATCGGCGAGTCGTGCGGGTGATTTGACCCGTATGTCTGAATTGCAATATGGCCGTATGCCCGAACTTGAAAAACAGTTGGCCGAAGCGGACGAGGCTGAAACGGTAGAGCACACACTACTGCGCAACAAAGTGACAGATGAGGAGGTTGCCGAGGTCGTTTCCCGCTGGACGGGCATTCCCGTATCCAAAATGCTGGAGGGAGACCGCGAGAAGTTGCTGCGCATGGAGGAGTCCCTGCACGCAAGGGTCGTGGGTCAGGAAGAGGCGGTGACCGCTGTCTCCAATGCGGTGCGCAGATCCAGGGCCGGGCTGTCTGACCCCAATCGGCCAAACGGCTCGTTCTTGTTTCTCGGCCCAACGGGCGTCGGTAAAACAGAGCTGTGTAAGGCGCTGGCGGACTTTCTTTACGACAGTGACCAGGCGATGGTCAGGGTGGACATGTCCGAGTTTATGGAAAAGCACTCGGTGGCTCGATTAATTGGCGCCCCCCCCGGCTACGTGGGTTATGAAGAGGGTGGATACCTGACCGAAGCGGTTCGTCGAAGACCTTACTCCCTGCTGTTACTGGACGAGGTAGAGAAAGCCCATCCGGATGTTTTCAACATTTTACTGCAGGTGTTGGAGGATGGTCGCCTGACCGATGGCCAGGGGCGTACGGTTGATTTTCGCAACACGGTGATTGTGATGACCTCAAATCTGGGCTCAGACCTGATACAGGAAATGGCGGGCGAGGAGAACTACGACAGAATGAAGGCGGCCGTCATGGGTGTGGTCGGAACGCACTTCCGTCCGGAGTTTATTAACCGGGTCGATGAATCAGTCGTTTTCCATCCACTGGACAAGGGGCAAATTCGTGGTATTGCGGATATTCAGCTCGAATTGCTGAAGTTGAGATTGAAGGAGCGAGAGCTGGGTCTGGACATTAGCGATGCGTTCATGGATAAACTAGTGTCGGCGGGATTTGATCCGGTGTATGGCGCCAGGCCCTTGAAGCGTGCGATCCAGCAGCAATTGGAGAACCCGCTCGCGCAGGGCTTGTTGGCGGGCGAGTTCGAAGTAGGGAAACCAATTGTTGTCGATCTGGTGGAGGGTAATGCCAGTTTCAGCCAACCCTGAATGAAAAAAGCCCCATAATTTGGGGCTTTTTTTATCTGATGTGTGTCGAGCCGAACTACTCGCAGTGTACAGCGATCATGTCCTTGGCTTTGGCTTTCTCGGCATCTTTTTCCTCTTGCGACAGGTAGCGGTATTCACCCTCCTCATCGCGCAGTCGAATTCGCGCAGCAGATTCCAATGTGTTCAGGTTATCGTGCGCTCGCTGGCAGAATTCAGGGTTCTTCTTGATGCCTTCAGCGGGTTTGCTGTCAGAGGTAGTAAATTCATTACCGGGCGCTGATTCCGTATCGGCTGGCACTGCGCCTTCCTCGGCGGCGACCTTTCTTACCATGCTGGAACCGGTCGAAACCACTTCGTAGTCCATCCCCTGAGGTGGTGGGCGGTCGCTGTGTACCGGGTTGCCACGGTCATCGTGCCATCGATAATAGGTATTACCCGCGAGTACCGGCAAACTGATGGCGCCCAATAGTGCGGCCAAGACCACATATGAGCCCAGGTGTTTCATCCCCTTCACTGCGCTGTCTCCTGACTGTTATTTTGTCCGTAGACTCAAAAGTAACCTAATTTTGTATTCATAGGCAACAACTGAGGATTGAATAGTACATATTACTGATTGAACCCGTTGGATGGCTTCCTGCGCCCGTGATGGTTGACTTCTGAGCATTTACTGGCAACAATGCGCTCGTCTTGCAAGTGGCAACAAGCACGTCGAGTACCCTCGGCCTCTGGTTCACTGTTCCGATACGATTATTCGTGACAGCTGCTCGTAAGTCCCATATTCAATCCAGGTCGCATTGGCCAGATTGAGGGCCAGACACTGCGCTATCCCGCAGGGCGACCGATACACGAGTTTTCTGTGATCGAAATTCCCTTCCGGAGCGTCTCTGACGGCACCTGGAAAGGTGGGGTTTTGACAGTGTATCTAGCCTTAAAGGGGGTGGCGTAGCCTATCGAAAGCCTGTTCAGGCATTTGTTTTGCAGCGTCTACACACTTTTATTTGGAATGCTTCGGCGAGGGATACGCGCCGGGCGTTTTTAATATCGGGAGATGTTACGTGGAGATGTTATCCGGCGGCGAGATGGTTGCTCGCGCTTTAGAAGACGAGGGAGTTGAATTCATTTTCGGCTACCCAGGTGGAACAGTACTGCATATATACGATGCCTTGTTCAAGGATTGTAAGGTGCCTCATGTACTGGTTCGGCACGAGCAGGCGGCCACGCATGCAGCCGATGGTTATACCCGAGCGACCGGTAAGACCGGGGTTGTGCTCGTGACCTCTGGCCCCGGTGCGACTAACGCGATAACCGGTATAGCTACGGCGTACATGGACTCCATTCCCATGGTGGTTTTTTCAGGTCAGGTGCAGAGTCACCTGATCGGCGAGGACGCTTTCCAGGAAACCGATATGATCGGTATTTCCAGGCCCATCGTTAAACACAGCTTTATGGTCAGGCATGCCAGTGAGATTCCGGCAACTATCAAGAAGGCCTTCCATATTGCCGGCAGTGGTCGTCCCGGCCCTGTGGTCATTGATATTCCGAAAGATATCACGCGTCCGGATGAGAAATTTGAGTACCACTACCCAGATTCAGTAAAACTGCGTTCCTATTCTCCTGCCCAGCGTGGACACACAGGTCAGATAAAGAAAGCGGCCAAGTTATTGTTAAGCGCGAAGCGGCCGATGATTTATAGCGGCGGGGGCGTCATTCTGGGTGAAGCCTGCGACGAGCTTGTCGGGTTGGCCAAACATCTGAATTATCCAGTGACCAACACTTTGATGGGGCTGGGTGCCTATCCTGCGACCGACAGGCAGTTTGTTGGCATGCTGGGCATGCACGGTTTTTATGAAGCCAACATGGCGATGCACAACAGCGATGTCATTTTGGCTGTTGGCGCTCGGTTTGATGATCGGGTGACGAATACCGTGGACAAGTTTTGCCCGGGCGCAAAAGTGATTCACATCGATATCGATCCTACGTCCATATCTAAAACTGTAGCAGCAGACATCCCTATCGTGGGTCCGGTAAAGCCGGTGCTGTCAGAGTTGATGACACAGGTTCGACTGTTACAGGAAAAAGATGCTGCGCTGCCGGAATCAGGTGCGATTGATCGCTGGTGGCAACAGATTGACGATTGGCGCGGTAGCCACGGTCTGTGGACGGGGCGTCGGTACGGCGAGAGTGACAGCATCATGCCGCAGCAGGTAATCGAAAGCCTGTACCGCGTAACGGGTGGGGATGCTTATGTCACCTCCGATGTTGGGCAGCACCAGATGTTTGCGGCCCAGTACTATAAATTTGACAAACCAAGGCGTTGGATAAACTCCGGTGGTCTGGGCACGATGGGCTTCGGCCTGCCTGCGGCCATGGGCGTAAAGCTGGCCTTTCCCGATATGGACGTCGCCTGCGTCACAGGTGAGGGCAGTATCCAGATGAATATCCAGGAGCTCTCCACCTGCAAACAATACAATACGCCCGTGAAGATTATTAACCTGCGTAACAATTACCTCGGCATGGTGAAGCAGTGGCAGGATATGCAGTATGAAGGGCGTTACGCCATGAGTACTTACGAGGATTCGCTGCCAGATTTCGTCAAGCTGGCAGAGGCCTATGGTCACGTCGGAATGCAGATCGACAAGTTGTCAGATCTGGATGCCCGGATGGAGGAGGCCTTCGCGATGAAGGATAAATTGGTATTCCTGGATATCCATATCGACCCGATGGAGCATGTGTACCCTATGCATATCGCCCCGGATGGATCGATGAAAGATATGTGGTTGAGCAAGAACGAGAGGACCTGACATGCGACGGATTATATCTATATTGATGGAGAATGAACCCGGTGCACTGTCTCGTGTTGTCGGCCTGTTTGCCCAGCGTGGCTATAACATCGAGACACTGAATGTAGCGCCGACGGAAGACCCTAGCCTGTCTCGCCTCACGTGCACGACGGTAGGTGATGACAGGAAAATTGAGCAAATCACCAAGCAACTGAATAAGCTGATTGATACGGTTAAGGTCGTCGACCTCTCTGAGGGGACGCATATTGAGCGTGATCTTATGCTAATCAAGGTGCGTGCCCAGGGTGCCCAGCGTGATGAAGTTAAACGTACGACGGATATCTTCCGTGGCCAGATTGTTGATGTGGGCCCTAACGTTTATACCATTCAGTTGACTGGTACCTCTGACAAGCTGGATTCTTTTGTTGCTGCGGTGGGTGAGGCTGAGATTCTTGAAGTTGTGAGGTCGGGTGTTGCGGGTATTTCTCGGGGTGAGAAGGTTTTGAGCCTCTGAGTTTGAGTGGTTTAGTTGGTGCACTGTCGACGCAAAGCGATGGGAATATCACTGACTTCGCTACGACCTGCGGTCGTTTTATGCGGGCGTCAGTGATATTCCCATCGCTTTGCTCGGGTTTGCAGTGTAACTAGAACTAGCAGCTGATATTGGAAATGGCCCCTGGGACGGGGCCATTGAATCCGACAGTCTTTACACTATTCGCTTCATGGCTGTCATGTAGCCGCGCAGGCGTTTTCCTACGGTTTCTACGGGGTGGATGCGTATTGCTTCGTTTACCGCTATCAACTCCTGGTTGTTTACCCCGTTGTCGCCGCCTATCCCCTTGCCGATCACGTCGGTTTCCATGCCTTTCATGAAGTCTTCCAACAGCGGGCGGCAGGCGTGATCAAACAGGTAGCAGCCGTACTCAGCTGTGTCGGAGATCACCACGTTCATTTCGTACAGCTTCTTGCGTGCGATGGTGTTGGCGATCAGCGGCGTTTCATGCAGTGACTCGTAGTAGGCTGACTCTTCGATGATGCCGGCGGCGACCATGGTTTCGAATGCCAGTTCTACTCCGGCTTTCACCATGGCGACCATCAGAATGCCGTGTTCGTAGAACTCCTGCTCGCTGATTTCTGCATCGGTGTTGGCTGATTTCTCAAAGGCTGTTTCGCCGGTGGCTGCGCGCCAGGTCAGGAGATTGATGTCATCGTTGGCCCAGTCTTCCATCATGGTTTTGGAGAAGTGTCCGGTCATGATGTCATCCTGGTGCTTCTCATACAGGCTGCGCATGATGTCCTTGAGCTCAGTTGCCAGATGGAAGGCGCGAATCTTGGCGGGGTTGGACAGGCGATCCATCATGTTGGTAATGCCGCCGTATTTGAGCCCTTCTGTAATTGTTTCCCAGCCGAACTGAATCAGCTTCGATGCGTAGCTGGCGTCAATGCCTTTTTCGACCATCTTGTCGAAACACAGGATAGAACCGGTTTGCAGCATGCCGCAAAGAATGGTTTGTTCGCCCATCAGGTCAGACTTCACCTCGGCGACAAATGACGATTGCAGTACGCCGGCGCGGTGTCCACCGGTGCCCGCTGCGTAGGCCTTGGCGAGTTCCAGGCCATCACCATTGGGGTCATTTTCAGTGTGAACAGCGATCAGTGTCGGTACGCCGAAACCGCGCTTGTACTCTTCACGCACTTCGGTGCCAGGGCATTTGGGGGCGACCATGATGACTGTGAGGTCGTCGCGGATTTTCATACCTTCCTCGACAATGTTGAAGCCGTGTGAATAGGTCAGGCAGGCGTCCTGCTTCATCAGGGGCATGACCTGGTTCACTACGCTGGTGTGCTGTTTGTCAGGCGTCAGGTTAAGCACCAGGTCGGCCTGGGGTACCAGCTCTTCGTATGTGCCCACGGTGAATCCGTTCTCTGTGGCATTTTTCCAGGACTGCCGTTGCTCGGAGATGGCACTGTCACGCAGTGTATAGGACACGTCCAGACCACTGTCGCGCAGATTGAGTCCCTGGTTCAGGCCCTGGGCGCCACAACCGACGATGACAAGTTTTTTGCCGCGCAGTTTTTCAACGCCATCGGCAAATTCGGACTGGTCCATAAAGCGGCATTTGCCCAGTTGTTGCAGCTGCAGGCGCAGTGGCAGGGTATTAAAGTAGTTCTGGCCCATGACATATTCTCCGGTGGGTTTTGGATTGATTGTTTAGCTTGGCGTGCACCCTACGCGAATTCTTCTCTTGCGTAAAACGCTATAACAAGGATACTGTGTTGCGATTATTGCAACTTCAGGAGAGGTAACGTGGATACCAAGGCATTGAGGGTGTTCTTGTCGGTTGCTGACACGCTTAACTATAGTCGCAGTAGTGAGTTGCTGCACATGAGTCTGTCGGCTGTGAGCCGCACAATCCAGCGTATCGAAGAGGAGCTTGGGCAGCGTTTGCTGGAGCGTGATAACCGCAGTGTGCAGCTTACGATGGCGGGACGGGAGTTTCGTGAGTACGCACAGCGTACGGTAGAAGATTGGCAACAGCTGCGACACCGGCTGGGCAGTGAATCGCAGTTGATGGGTGAAATCAGTCTGTTTTGTTCTGTGACGGCCAGCTATCGTGTACTGGCACCTATTCTGGAGGCCTTCCGCAATGCCTATCCTGCCGTGGAGGTCATGGTGCACACCGGAGATCAGGCCGATGGGATTAACCGGGTGCTCTCGGGTCAGGATGATATTGCGGTCAGCGGTCGCCCGGCGCAGCTTTCGCCTCGCGTCGATTTCCTGGCCTTGCAGGACTCGCCGCTGCGATTCTGTGCGCCGTCCGGTGACTGCGCTGTCAGCCGACAGCTGCATGCGGAGGATACGAGCGCTTCGTTATTTGACTGGTCAACGGTGCCCTTTATCGTGCCAGAACGCGGCATTAGCAAGGACTTGTTGGATGACTGGTTTCTGCAGCAGGGAGTTCGGCCCTCTATTTACGCGCAGGTGGCGGGTCATGAGGCGATTGTTGCCATGGTGGGCCTTGGCCTGGGCGTGGGGGTGGCGCCCGAGTTGGTTGTCGAGGCGAGCGGCATGACTGACAAGATACGGTATATCCCGGTGGCCAGCGAACTGACTCCGCTAACAATTGGACTGTGTGGTTTGAAGAAGCGTCTGGAAAGTCCGCTGGTTAAGTCGCTGTGGGATGTGGCAGGGAAGACCTATCAGGGCGCAGCTGGTACTATAATCGAACCATTTAAAGGCTAGATACTCTTATGAACGATCAAAATGATGCAGCCAAAGGCACTGACGAGCCGGCTGACCTGGATGTGGCAACGGTTGGGCCCGCGCTTGATCTGTTGGTTGATGAACATGAGGAAGAGGTATCTGAAAACGGCGAGACGGTGCGTCGGCAGGGTATATACCTACTGCCAAATCTGTTTACCACGGGTGGCCTGTTCGCCGGCTTTTACGCCATTATTGCCGGGCTGCGCGGTGACTTTGAGAGCGCCGCTATTGCCATTTTTGTGGCCATGGTCTTCGATGGACTGGATGGGCGGATCGCGCGTTTAACCAATACCTCCAGTAAGTTTGGCGCGGAATACGACAGTCTCGCCGATATGGTGTCTTTTGGCGTTGCCCCGGCACTGGTGATGTACAGCTGGGGGCTGGGTGAAATGGGTAAGTTTGGCTGGAGCGCCGCATTCATTTATGTCGCTTGTGCGGCCCTTCGTCTGGCCCGGTTTAATACCCAGATCGACACGGCTGACAAGAATTATTTCACTGGCTTGGCCAGTCCTGCGGCCGCGGCAATTCTGGCCAGCACCGTGTGGGTGTGTCACGCCCAGGGTTGGGAGGGGACGTCGCTGCCCTATGAATTGTCCGTGCTGGTCTCGCTGTTGACTGCAGTCACGGGTGTTTTAATGATGGCCAATTTTCCCTACTACAGTTTTAAGGGTATCGATTTTCGGGGTCGCGTGCCCTTCGTCGTGATCTTTCTGGTGGTACTGGTTTTTGGTCTGGTGACCGTTGATCCCCCCAGTATCCTATTGGCTACTTTTCTGGTTTACGCCGTTTCCGGCCCCGTGATGCAGGTGGTCAAACTGCGCAAAAAGACGGCCCCCGATAACGGCTGAGCGCTGTGGCTGATGGTTTGGTTTTGAATTGGAACCAAATTCCCTTGTTGTGATCAGAACAGTAGGTCACTTATAGCATGGGAATCTGGAGTTCATGGCAAAAACTAGCGTAGTACCGCAAATCCCTTCCTCAGAAATCACCTCCGAAACAGCCTACCTGAATCGCCGTCAGTTGATGAAGGCGGGGGTGGCTGCACTGCCCCTGTTTGCTGCTGCACCCGGCGCACTGGCCGAATCGGGCGGTAAGTCGCTTCGCTATACATCGGCGGTCCCGGGCAGCTCAGGCTTCCATACCACGGAAACCGTTACCCCTTTTAGCGATGTTACGGCCTACGGAAATTTCTACGAGTTCGGTACAGACAAGGGAGACCCTGCGCGTTACGCACACGAAATGTCAGTGGACCCCTGGTCGGTAGAAATTACAGGTGAAGTGGGCAAACCCGGGACGCTGCATCTGGAAGACCTGTTGTCCCGTATGGATTTGGAAGAGAGAATCTATCGGCTGCGCTGTGTTGAGGCGTGGTCTATGGTCGTGCCCTGGGTGGGCTTCCCCCTGGCAAAATTGCTGGCGCAGTTCGAGCCGACCAGCAAGGCCAAATATGTGTCATTTGAAACACTACACGATCCTAAAACCATGCGCGGAACCCGCTCCCGTACCAGCATTATTGATTGGCCATATAAAGAAGGGCTGCGTATAGATGAAGCGATGCACCCGCTGACACTGGTGAGTATTGGCATGTTTGGCAAGACCCTGCCTGAGCAAAATGGTGCGCCACTGCGGCTTGTCGTACCCTGGAAGTATGGCTTCAAAAGCATTAAATCTATCGTTAGCATTCGTCTTAGCGAACAACAGCCGCGAACGTCATGGCAGGCTATCGCGCCACGGGAATATGGTTTTTACTCGAATGTGAACCCCGATGTTGACCACCCTCGTTGGAGCCAGAAGTCCGAACGCAGGTTGCCCTCAACCTTATTCCAGCCCAACAGAATTGCCACCCAGCGCTTCAATGGTTATGAGGAACAGGTGGCCGGGCTGTACAAGGGCATGGATCTGACCAGGGACTTCTAGGGATGGAAATAATCGCCAGGCTTACGGTATTCATTCTCTGCCTGCTACCTTTCGGCTACGGCTTCTATGGGGCCTTTGCCGGCACATTGGGGCCTGACCCGGCGGAAACCCTCATGCATATCACGGGAGAGTGGTCTGCCCGCATCTTGTTGTTGACCCTGTTGATCTCACCGCTGCGTCAGTTGCAGTCCTTGCGCTGGATATTCAAGTTGCGCCGAATGCTGGGGCTATATGCCTTTTTCTATGCAGTGGTACACCTGGTTACTTTCGCGCATTTTTATCTGGGCTGGAGCGCACGGGTAATGCTTGAAGAGCTGATAGAGCGCCCCTATATCACTCTCGGTTTTGGCGCGCTGGTGTTGATGCTACCCCTTGCCGTAACGTCAACACGGGCAATGCAAAGACGCTTGGGTAAAAACTGGCAGCGATTACACCGTCTGGTGTATGGGGCCTCCCTGTTGGTTTGCGGCCACATTCTGTGGCAAGTGCGATCAGATGCAGGAGAGGCCATTGTGTATATTGTGCTCTTTGGCCTGCTTCTTGGGTGGCGAGCAAGGCGTTTTTATCGTCGTCGTGGGCGCAGGCAACCGAACAGTAATGCGCTAGGGACCTGCTAGAGGGCCAATCCAGTCGCCATTCGTGCATTTTTTGAACAAAAAGTGGACAGGAGTGGCGATTTTTTGAGCGGATTGCCCTGCACTGAGAAATATCCTAAATATTTTCGTCAAACCCCTTGCAGGCGAAAGAACGATGCGTATAATGCGCTCCTCGGTTGGGGTGACCCGAACGAACCACCAGCGTCCTGGCGACCTGGTAGCTATTTAACAATCAAATGAAGACAGATGTGTGGGCACTTGTTGGAGTAGTTGTTACAACTATTCAGACGCAACAAGTGACCATTATATTCATTAATGAATTAATGATTTCGAATAGCGTCTGAGCTGATGATTTTGGATGGTGAAGCGAGGTACTCGCGTAACCATCTCCTCTTGTTCTTGAACAGAGGTTAAAGATTAAACTGAAGAGTTTGATC
>JBALWA010000160.1:0-359 GCA_036960305.1 Halioglobus sp.
CCGTATTGCTCGCGGACGAACAATGTGAGGACTAGCAACCAAATGGGAGCGCAGCCCCCGTGGCGCTTGAACGTACAAAAGCTGGTGGGCCTGGGTAGACTTGAACTACCGACCTCACGCTTATCAGGCGTGCGCTCTAACCAGCTGAGCTACAGGCCCGTATACGCCGCTTCGGGTAACATTGTCCAACCCAGTAAATAAATACCAGGTCAGAACCTAATCCTTAAGAGAAGAGATGCCAGGACGGCGATCGTTTTATGTGTGCCTAATCTGAATAAATCCAGATTGGCGTATTTCTTTAAAAAATCTTCATTAATAAATTAATCAAGATCTTCCTTAGAAAGGAGGTGATCCAGCCG
>JBALWA010000161.1:0-1439 GCA_036960305.1 Halioglobus sp.
GGCTAAAGTCCGCTCCTTAACCTAACGTTATTTTTTGGAAAGACTCCATGCTTTTCAATGAGCTTCAATTAAAAGTGGGCCGCCTCAAGTTCCAAGTGCAACATCAGTGAATTGAATTTAACTGGTTAGTGGCCTGCAGCTGGAGGTATTCAACCAGCACCTCGACAGGGAATTTCCAGCCCAGCGTTTGCCTGGGTCGAGTATTCAGCAGCTCGGCTATCTCGTCCAGACGCTCCTGACTCACCAGCGATAAGTCTGAGCCCTTGGGAAGGTACTGCCGCAGCAGGCCGTTGGTATTTTCATTGCTGCCACGCTGCCAAGGGCTGTGCGGGTCGGCGAAGTAAATGTTCATCCCGGTTCGGGCAGAAAGCTCTGCATAGCGTGCCATCTCGCTGCCTTGGTCATGCGTCATGGTTTTCAACAGCGATGGTGCC
The DNA here is from genome assembly GCA_036960305.1 of Halioglobus sp. Taxonomy (GTDB): domain Bacteria; phylum Pseudomonadota; class Gammaproteobacteria; order Pseudomonadales; family Halieaceae; genus JBALVT01. Next base: position 435 of record JBALWA010000161.1, read on the forward strand.
ATCCTTCCAAGCTCCCGAGTCATCGCCTCCAGCGCGGCATCAGCGGTAGGTGCATCAAGCTTCGCCAAGATCACAAAGCGGCTAGTGCGCTCAACTATTGTCGCTACCGCTGAACGGTTGCCAGCGCCCATGATCAAGTCGCTTTCCCAGTGGCCCGGTACCTGCCGCCCTTCGACCTCCTCCGGGCGGTTACGGATATTCTGCTCAGCAGGGTAGCGCTCTCGGCGAGTGTCGCTGACGCTGCGTGGTCGGCGTTTACCTTTGCCCTGACGCAGGTAGGCAATCAGTTGACGCTTCAGCTCTCCGCGCGGGTAGGCGTAGATAGCGAGGTATATGCTTTCGTGGCTCACGTGGCGTTCCGGTCTGTCTGGCCAAAAGACCTTCAGTCTGGCGGCTACCTGCTGTGGTGACCAGCCCCTGGCAAGCATCCTCACGACCACCTGCCATAGCTCGCTGTCAGGGTGGAGGCGCCGTGTGCGGCGTGGCAAGCGGCGACGTTGCTCTGACAACTGTTCGGCAGTGGAACAGCGATAACAGTCGTGCTGACGATTGCGTCTGAGCTCTCGGCTAAGGGTGCTGGGCGACCTGCCGAGCGCACTGGCGATTGCTCGAAGGCTATGGCCGGATTGGCGCATAAGCATCAAGGTGACGCGGTCCTCAATGCGCAAATGTGTGTAGTGATTTGACATGGCAACACCTTACTTTAGGTGTTGCACTTGGTCATTGAGACCGCCCTCCCTCGACAGAAGGCGATCCATTACAGCCGTGAAGCAGTGCCACGCTTGCTGCCAACGGCGCCCCAGTAATATGCCGATGGAAAGCTATTTTCTTCACTCGCTCCCCCCACCTAGCGGGGTTGGGCGGTTAGCAGCGCAGCGGAAGGTATATTCAAGTATCAGCTTCTCTCCCTCAATAGCGAAACTGGGCACAGACTCTGATGAGCCACGTCTTGAAAAGCTGAAGCTAAGTGAATCCGTGCCAAGGTTACGTATTACTTTTTTGGTG
>JBALWA010000162.1:0-1381 GCA_036960305.1 Halioglobus sp.
AGTCTCACTTCACAAATCTTATCCGGCACAATCGACGTCCCAGTGGAATGTCTCTAAAGAAGACCAGAGTTCCTGCTAAAACTGGGGGTTTCTAGCTAGGGTGGCTTTATAGCCGCCCTTTATCGTGCCCATAACGGGTAATCCCGCAAATACAAGATGACTGCAATCGGATTTCTGGCAGTCATGTCACAGATCACTGAGCGACCATTGGATACGTATAATTGCAAACCAAGTTTTTACACAGTCCGAGGCGCTTGCATTCCTTCCCTATGATTAGAGACTAGACTGTTGCGTCGAGCGGTTGAATCCACAGGTGAAGGCGGACTGTCATCGCGAGAGGAATTGGGTGGTTGGCTCCGATTGACCACGGTCCGCTGTGAGTAAGGAGCGGCCCCTCGGCACATCATAGCCCATATGTCCGCTAATGGCAGAAATTAGGACACAACGGCCATTAGCCTATGGCTGAAAACACGACAGAACGGCCATACCGCATGTCCGAGCTGTCATTCCGCCTTGGGGTGTCTGACGCTCCACATGAAATAGAGTGAGGCGATAACCGCAAAGACGTGCAATATCGTGATAGTCGCCGCCCACTCAAAATTCACGATATCAAGGCTTGGGTAAGCAACTCCGTGCCTTTGTTCAAGGAGTTCGAGCAGGTCGCCCTCGTGGAGGTCCGAAAGGAGTATTCCGCCAAAGACTCTCAACAGCTGGTAACCCGTGAACAGTACATAGATAACGTTTAAGACAATCACTTGTGGCCTGCTCAGGGTTGCACCAATAAAGTAGGCAACTAGCAGATAGCCGAATAGATACACCCCGAAAATCTCAATATTCCCATCTGTCATTTCGATGGTATGGAGGAGCAGTTCGGTTTTCGAAAATTCCAGGTCAGCTAACTCATATTCAGTCATCATACTTCTCCTTGTTATTAGACCTCCAACAAGGATAGACCGAAATCAGCTAATGTCTCAAATTAGGACAAAGGAGCCATTAGGGTGGGCTGGTCAAATAATGACCAGAGGGCCGCTTTCACGACTATCCGGCCAAAAATAATTTCCGCCGAAATGCTATTCAGGCGGTCCGAATATGCCAGATGGTTTTCCCCCGGTTTTATTGACCAGAGTCAAAGCATTAAATCCATTGTGGTAGAAGCGCCACCGCAATCAGTTGTAATCTTGGTAAACTGGCGCGTTTGGGCATGCTGTTGGCACGTTGGGCCATATAATTAAATCGAACCAAACTGTAAATTGAATACTATATCTTCAAGCCAAAAGGATATTCTATGCGGCACGCCACAGTAGTAGCATTTTTTCTTCACTGCATGCTTTTTGTTTCGGCTGCAAACGCAGACCATGTTGTGCCTAGGCTCATCGTCGTC
>JBALWA010000163.1:0-1238 GCA_036960305.1 Halioglobus sp.
AACTGGAGCAGTGGAAGAGTCAGTAACGATGACGGCTCTGTCGTGTGGTCTCAACTGGTCAACGCAACACACTATCCTTTATTGAAAGATGGAGTGTTAGATTATGGCCAGAAGAATTAGAGCTTATACCGCAGCAGTTAAGTCTGAGATATGGGACCGCTATCAAAAAGGGGAGTCTTTAAATTCAATCGCAAGAACGATTGATAGCCACTCTTCATACATTCACCTGCTCCTATCTCGGAGTGGAGGAATTCGGCCTCCTGAAAGAATACGATCTCCACGATCATTAAGCCTTCCAGAGCGTGAAGAAATCTCTAGAGGGGTGGTCACCAATCAGTCCATAAGAGCAATCGCGTACCGGATAGGCCGATCCCCCTCTACCGTTAGCAGGGAAATTAGTCGCAATGGAGGACGTGAAGCGTACCGAGCCGTACATGCTGATCAATGCACATGGGATAAGGCTCAGCGCCCTAAAATCTGTAAGTTAGCCCAGTTCCCTTGGCTTGCTAAGGCAGTTGAGACTAAGCTCAGGATCAATTGGTCACCAGAGCAAATCTCAGGATGGCTTAAGCGTGAGCATCCAAACTGCGAGCATTTACAGGTGTCCCACGAAACCATATACAGAAGTTTGTTTGTACAGGCACGCGGGGTTCTGAAGAAGGAGCTCCAACTGCTTCTACGCTCGAAGCGGACGATTCGACGCGCCAAGCAATCAAGCCTGAAAAGAGCTGGTTTAGGAGGGATGCCAAACGCTATCCCAATCAGCGAACGCCCAGCGTCTGTAGAAGACCGAGCAATCCCTGGTCATTGGGAAGGAGACCTTATTGAGGGTTCTGGGCACAGTTGTATCGCAACGTTAGTTGAGCGCCACTCGCGATATGTCATGCTTGCTAAACTAGAGAGCAAGAATTCTGGAGCCTTGATCACGGCCTTAATTAAACAGGCGAAGAAGCTACCAGAGGAACTCTATAAGTCACTGACGTGGGATCGTGGAGTAGAGATGAAGTCCCATCAACGCTTTACTTTGGAAACGGATATTCAGGTCTATTTTTGTGATCCGTATAGTCCTTGGCAACGAGGAACAAACGAGAATACCAATCGTCTATTGAGGCAATATTTGCCAAAGGGTACGAATCTGTCGACCCACTCTCAGAAGGAGTTGGACGGAATAGCGCGACAGCTGAACGAAAGACCCCGGAAAACGTTGGACTTTGAAACTCCAGCTGAGCGCTTTGAGC
>JBALWA010000164.1:0-1112 GCA_036960305.1 Halioglobus sp.
GCCACGCCCGCCCTTTCCAAGAACTCCAAAAAACCACCCAGATAGGCACTGCCGAAACCGAAGAAAATGGGTTTTGGCGGTTTTGGCACTTTGCTACTGTTGGTAATTCCCAATTTTTCTGGCACCCATTCAGCAATCAATCAACATCACTTTCAAAAACTATCCGGGCATCGCCCTGGAGGAATCACCATGTACAAATACCTTTCAATTTTCATCTTTTTGATAGCAGCGACTGCAACAGCACAAACACCCATCCCCAGCGTCGGCAAATCCTGCCCCACCGGAACCTACAAATCCGGCGACTATTGTCAGTCCTTCAAATCAACCAAGGACGAGAAGATCATCCAGAAAAGCGGTAATGACTGCCCCACCGGGTTTTACTCATCCGGGGATTACTGCAAACGAATCAACAGCTCTGATAGAGAAGCCATTCCCAGGGAATACGGCGCGAAGTGTCCAACGGGGTGGTACAAATCTGGCGGATATTGTGTGGAGATCTAGCCGCTAAAAGACATATGCCAAAATCACCAAAAATTCATAGCTTTCATGGAGATATTTCAAAAATACTCTGCCCATTTTGATCGGTATTCAGGGAATTCAGTTGTTGAGCCAGTGGTGAGATTTCTGTCCGGGCCATGTAAACATTGGTATTGGGTGTTGTTGGATCGGTTGTTGCGGATGTTCTGCTTGATATAGCGGCATGAACAATCTCGCTATAAAGCTTGCTCCCCCACCTCTCGTGGTGACGTGACATAAATCGGACGCTGAGTAGGCATTAGTACGCTAGATAAAAAATGGCCCCCGCAAAGGAGGGCCGAGGTAGGGATTAGTTACGCTTCCGGAGACCTGGATGGATGTAGCGTCTGGAAGTAACTATAGCTCTCCACGTCGACTAGAGGCATCGCCGACACCGCCAACAGGATGGCCGGATGCGCCAATCACTACCCCCTGATCAAATAAAATGGGGGTCACAGAGCGGGGCTGAGCCCGATCAGTTTGACCCATCCCTCTTGGTCAACTTCCTTCTGAAAATTTCTTCATTTCACCGCGGAGCGACTCAACACTCCCTTATCGTAACCCACCTTTTGTTCCTCGGTCAGAATGGCCCGCAT
>JBALWA010000165.1:331-744 GCA_036960305.1 Halioglobus sp.
TGTTTGCTCCCCACACTTTCGTACCTCAGCGTCAGTATCGAGCCAGTGAGCCGCCTTCGCCACTGGTGTTCCTCCAAATATCTACGAATTTCACCTCTACACTTGGAATTCCACTCACCTCTCTCGAACTCAAGACCAGGAGTTTATGAGGCAGTTCCAGGGTTGAGCCCTGGGATTTCACCCCATACTTTCTGATCCGCCTACGTACGCTTTACGCCCAGTAATTCCGAACAACGCTAACCCCCTCCGTATTACCGCGGCTGCTGGCACGGAGTTAGCCGGGGTTTCTTTACCAGATACTGTCATTATCATCTCTGGCGAAAGTGCTTTACGACCCTAAGGCCTTCATCACACACGCGGCATGGCTAGATCAGGCTTGCGCCCATTGTCTAAGATTCCCCGGGGAATCTTAG
>JBALWA010000165.1:754-1028 GCA_036960305.1 Halioglobus sp.
TGTCTCAGTCGCAGTGTTGCTGATCATCCTCTAAAACCAGCTATAGATCGTAGACTTGGTAGGCCATTACCCCACCAACTATCTAATCTAACGCGGGCCAATCCTTTGGCGATAAATCTTTCCCCCGAAGGGCACATACGGTATTACTCTCAGTTTCCCGAGGCTATTCCGTACCAAAGGGTATGTTCCCACGCGTTACTAACCCGTCCGCCGCTCGCCCCCGAAGGGGTGCGCTCGACTTGCATGTGTTAGGCCTGCCGCCAGCGTTCGTTCT
>JBALWA010000166.1:0-1001 GCA_036960305.1 Halioglobus sp.
GCCTCTCAAGTGTCTGCCATCTGAAATAACAGTGTTGTCCAAGTCAAGTACACTAACCGGAGTGGTCGCAAGGCCACTCGAAAAAGCTACATTCCCGCACGGGTTTGTAGCAGTTATGTATGTTTTTGATCTGGGAATAGGGATAAACAGTTTCTTACCAGCTTCTGTTGTCCACGAGGGACGTTAAGTCCTTCTCTTTCTGGATCAAATCAAGCGCGAAAAGGGCGTTTGGTGAATGCCTTGGCAGTAAGAGGCGATGAAAGACGTGATACTCTGCGATAAGCCATGGGGAGCTGAGAATAAGCTTTGATCCATGGATTTCTGAATGGGGCAACCCACCTGATACTATGTTATTATTGCTCAGCAATGAGCAGCTAATAATGTGGTAAACCAGGTATTTCTAGGCTGAATATATAGGCTTAGAAAGGCAAACCCGGGGAACTGAAACATCTAAGTACCCGGAGGAAAGGAAATCAATATGATACTCCCCTAGTAGCGGCGAGCGAACGGGGACCAGCCGAGCCATGATTGTGGTTAGAATGCGTTGGAATGCGCAACCAGAGTGGGTGATAGTCCCGTATAAGAAGCATGATTGGACGTATTAAGTAGGGCGGAACACGTGAAATTCTGTCTGAAGATCGGAGGACCACCTTCGAAGGCTAAGTACTCCTTACTGACCGATAGTGAACCAGTACCGTGAGGGAAAGGTGAAAAGCACCCCGACGAGGGGAGTGAAACAGTACCTGAAACCGAACGCCTACAATCAGTTGGAGGGCCCTTGCGGCCTGACAGCGTACCTTTTGTATAATGGGTCATCGACTTGGTCTCTCAAGCAAGCTTAAGCCGTTAGGTGTAGGCGCAGCGAAAGCGAGTCTTAATAGGGCGAATGAGTTTGAGGGATCAGACCCGAAACCGAGTGATCTAGGCATGGCCAGGTTGAAGGTTAGGTAACACTAACTGGAGGACCGAACCCACATCTGTTGAAAAAGATCGGGATGAGC
>JBALWA010000167.1:0-1000 GCA_036960305.1 Halioglobus sp.
GGTTGTACGATGCCACCGGCGGTTACCAGATGTGTCTGTATATATTCGCCGGGATTATTGCTGCGGCTACGCTGCTACTGGTGCCGTTGAAGTTGAGCCATTCGGACTAGAGAGGCTATCGGGTTCCATCGCGATTAATAAGGAACGCGTTTTATCTATAATCGCCAGGCACAACTAGGCGTAGCTACCCAGAATTCGTTGAGCTTGACCGGTTGACTTGAACTTCCTGGAGGCCATATGCGGCACACCGGCCTTGACTGCTACCGCGCGCCTTAGATTGAATAAAGGTCATGCAAAAGACAGTTTGTGGAGCCGGGACGCCGGACCGGTCGATCTATTTCGCTGTGAATCCATCGTGCTGAAAAGTCACTGGGTAATGGTCGTGATGGACCAGTGCCCCGCAGGATTATCGGTTTTGGCGTACATGCTGGTAGCGTTGATGGGAAGGCACTATGCAGGATGTTTAGTGAAGCCACCTCCGGGCAAGGTTGGCCGACACATATCAGATCAGATAACGATCCACTATTTCAATATCATAGATGGAAGACCAATCTACGGGTGCTTGAAATTGAAGAGATTAAGTCACTCCCACATGTGCCAATGTCGCATCCATTTGTTGAACGTCTGATTGGTAGCGTTCGGCGAGAGTTACTGCACCAAACGCTTTTCTGGAGGGCGACTGACCTGAAAAACAAGCTCGACGAATATCAACATTACTACAACGCGTGTCGGACTCATTCCGGTCGGGGCGGAGCGACTCCAGTACGTGTCTCTGATCGGAAGGTCGTCGACATCAACGACTATCAATGGAAGCAACATTGCCGCGGGCTGTTTCAGCTACCAATCGCGGCTTGAGTTACCAATTCGCCAGGCACACCACCGCCCGAAAACCACCCTCCTTTACCAGTTGGTCGAGGCGCATTACCCGCTTTTTTCAGCGCAGTCGAATGCAATATCAATGATCAAGCATGAGCGAGAAACGGATAAAGACAATAAAAGC
>JBALWA010000168.1:0-904 GCA_036960305.1 Halioglobus sp.
AACTCCAGGCTAGGGCTCCACGGTTTCAGAGTAGACTCACCTGCATCACCCAATAGTAATACGCGCCAATCTGGCTCAGCAGCAGGCTTTTCGACCTGCACTATGTCATCTCGAAAATAGGCCGTGTCGTGACTCGGATTAATCTCGTACTGCAAGGACAGCACCAACCCCGTGGCGAATAGACCCAGTATCAGCAGAACAAAAAGGGACAATATGATCAGAATTGGTTTTACGGTCTTCATAACAGTTTTACACTTCGTCGCTGGGCAGGTTTATGTATGAAAATTGAGGGCAGAACGCATTTATTCCGGCCTGCACGTTGGCAGAAGAAACTGGTGGCCTGACGCGCGACCGCGCATCTTGATGGCTCACCAGCTTCTTCTGCCAACCCGCAGCCCTACCTTTGTGCCTGCGAGAAGGCTCTCCCTCATTCCCATTTAGCACTCGGAGTACTGGGGCTTGGTTGGGGTGAATATTGCTTTGGTGAGCCATCAAGATGCGCGGTCGCGCGTCAGGCCACCAAGGCAATATTCACCCCAACCAAGCCAACCACTGAACAACATCAACATCCCAAACTCAAAAAGCTTGATTCAGGGTTATGTAAACTGATTCTTCATTTTCACTGGTTGTGACGAGGTCGAGACGAAGATCTACGCCCGTTCTTCGTTGAATGGCGTAACGCATACCTACACCACCCGCATAGTACCAGCCGTCATCGTCGCGCGCGTTATCGCCCTGCCCGAACGATCCGCCATCCAGCTCCGCTGCGCCGACAAAGGCTATGACCCGAAACGCCGTGTCGACGATTTGGTAGCGATATTCGGTCTGTACGCCGGTGAGAAAACGCGCTTTGAATTGGCCCGCAGGAAAGCCTCTCAACATCGACTTACCCGACAATGTGGGC
>JBALWA010000169.1:0-904 GCA_036960305.1 Halioglobus sp.
CTGATGGCCGTTGTGTCCTAGGAGCGGTCTTTTGGTCTACACTGATCCGTAGATTTCGCATGACCACATTTAGGGGAAATTTTTAATGGCAGCATATGTTGTAGTGAATTACGATTTGACTAATATTGAGGACTACAAGGCGTACCCCCCAGCCGTTCTTCCGATACTGGAAGCCCATGGTGCGGAAATCCTGGTTGCCGATTACGAATCGAAAACCCTTGAAGGTAACCCTGGATCAGTGACGATCGTCATCAAATTTCAGTCAAAAGAAGCTGTTACCGCCTGGTATGATTCTCCCGAGTATCAAGAAATTGTTGGCTTACGGACGGATAACTCCGAGGGGATTGCCGTCGCAGCAGATGAGTTTAATCTGGAAAACACTCTCCTTACCTTAGAGGCACTCTAGGCCCTGGCTTCACCTGCCCCGTCTGAGGTGAAAGTGGACAATCTGGTTGTGGCAGCTTTGTCCTAACTTGAGACATTGGGCTATGATATCGTCAATGTCTGCACCCGACCCCAAAAGCGGACGCTCGCTTACTTGCTAGAATTGCAGACCAATCGCTAAAAATAATAGGTGTTATAGATGAGATATTTATGGATTTTTGCAGCAACTGCCGTTTTTCTCACCGGCTGTTCCAAGTCGGGTACTGATTCTCCCCCTCAAACCAGGAGCCCCGCATCAGTTAGCGCGGCGATTATTGCTGATACTGTTTATACCAACGGCAAGATCTATACCGTCAACGAAGCTCAGCCTTGGGCCGAAGCTATTGCTATCAAGGACGGCAAGTTTATTGTGGTTGGTTCCAATTCTGATGCGAACGCTGTAGCTGCAGACTCTACCAAGACTGTGGACCTCGGTGGAAAAATGGTACTGCCCGGGATCATCGATACTCATGTGCACCCG
>JBALWA010000016.1:0-80802 GCA_036960305.1 Halioglobus sp.
GCTTGAGGCCGGTGACTTCATCAGTGTTGGCCTCACGAACGGTATCGCCCGACAGACGCTTCTTTCCGGCTTCCAGGAAGTCCTTGCTCCAGCGGTAATACAGGTTGGGGTTGATGCCCTCCCGGCGACAGAGTTCAGCTATCGAACTCTCGCCGCGTAGGCCATCCAGGACAATGCGGATCTTCTCCTCGGTGGAGAACTTGCGTCGGGTATTGCGACGGATATCCTTGACCGTCTTTTCGGTGTTTGACATGCTCATGATGATACTCCTGTACTTCAGTTTAAAAGTAGCAGATGTATCTCTTAGTGAATTAGGTCATTTGGTACCATGGTGGCTGACGCCACACACCCTGCTGGGATGTTGGCAAATTCACCGCTTTCACGACAGTGCAGTCATCCTGTCTTTGAGTGTCGAATCTGCGACATGAAGTAGAGGGCCGCCAGAATACTTACCACCCCGCCACTTGCGGTTATCCACTTCATTATCATTCTAGTTCTCACGGCGGGAGCAGACATCTGCTTTACGAGGTCAAGCTCAGAACGGACTGGAAGGGGTGTTGAGGCGCTTCAAGCTTTAATGACCACCCCCCAACTCGATCGCGGCTCTAATCTCAGGATCGTCAAATATTTGAACCAGCTGATTGCGATAAACCTTAAGAAGTTCGTTCTGCAACGACTGATCGGCTTCCGGCTCAATCACTTCCCTCTCGGCGATTCTCCTATGGGTGAGCTTACCAAGACCACCTGCCTGCACATAAACCTCGACATCAGTATCGAAGTAATAGGTTAACCCCCCCCAACCCCAGTAATCTTTTTTCTGACTGAAGTCCCACTCGTTCAGAACCAGTGTTACCAGGACCTTGGCTCCTGCATCAGAAAGCAGGTTCTGGATATCTGACATATCCGGCCGCGCCGACCTGTCCATAGGGATGGCGCCCCAGCCATCACGCTGCAGACCAATCACTATACGATTCTGCAGCACTTCCGCTAGTGTGCGGTCCTTATCCCCCGCCTCTGTAGTGAATATTCTGTCAACATGCATATCAATATCCGTAGATATAAACATCCAGGAAGACCAAAGTTTCCCAACGTACGTGGGAGGTTTCCCATCCTTGACTCGCTTTCGATCATCTACCACTGCTATAGCGATAATCCCTTCGGGAACATACCCGACATCAGGCACCTGCTCCTGCAGCGCAATCGATGTCACGCAACCGGCGAGAAGACTAAGCAACGCTATTAAGACTATTTTTCGCATCGCAGGGCTATTAACTCATGATGGGTTCAACAGTGGGACATCATAGACAGTCATCAAGGTCACTGAGATAAACCAACTGCCATTGCCACCAAAGCGGCGACTATAGTGGCGGTAGTCACTCCGATACCCTTTTTGTCTAAGCCCCTTCTCTCGAGCCATTTGACTTCTTCCCAAGGAATTTCTAAACCTTTGCCTTGAATAGAGTCTTCAGTGACATCGATGACTTTAAACTCGTGTTGCTGACCGTCATATGTTGCCAGTTTTACCTTGTCACCTACTTCAACATCGTAAGGTATTGGTGAACTCTCTCGATGAAGATTGTTCCATGTAGTGCAAGCGGTGGAACTGCAAATAATCGCCAGCACCAATAAGAACCTGCCCAAGACTGTTAATGCACTTCCCATACCTAACAGTTTCCATCATCGCAATCGATGCATCCATGAGGGAGGTCAATAATTAATCAAAGTAGTAGTTTAAGCTAAGGCAGGTCGATAGGTGCTGTTTATTAAGAAGGAGGGCGGATGTACCTCCGCAGCAGCCTCAACGCCCTATTTGAACAGCGAGAAGAAATACTGAGCGCACGGCGCCATTTAAGGAGAATCTGAACCGATTCTTGAAGAAGAGAATCCGTGCTGTGACTGCTATAGCTGGGTTCGATATTGCGCAATCGCTAAGCTGCCAGAGATTCGACTTTCATCTCAATTTTGCCTGTCATTTCTCTACATTCCCGTTTACATGGCGCCTAGGTTTTCATTGATAAAGTTGACTCATATCATTTCCTTACGTTTAGTATGGTCTTATGCTCAGGCGAGTATCCAAAGTTTTTGTGCCAATGTTATCCAAGGAGGCTCTGGTGAAAAAGCTATTATCTATTCTCGTAGTCATGGGGGTCAGTTCTGCGGGATACGCTGCGGAAGCTGTTGACATACCTGAAGACATTCTGAAGAAGCAGCGCCTCACTTTACAGCACTATGGGTCTGTGTCGATAACTCAAGTGTCAGAGGAGGTCGCGAAAGGATATTCGTATCGCATAAAAAATATGATCAAGAGTCTTACCCAATCAAAGGCACGATTCGACAAACAAATTACTCCAGGTCCTGCAAATCCTTATGCAAAGTACAATGGGGTATGGCGCAATACACTCCACTCAACTACTTATAACTGTGACAATGGCCAAGCGGTGACTTTGCCTTCGGTAACTTTTGAGATCAGGTGGGTCGTAGGTGGTATGGGTAGGGTTACCGAGAAACTTACAGCCATACCTCCAACAGACCTGGGTTTCAAACAACTCGAGCTTACTGAGTACGAGCACCGAATATATTCTGATAGAAGCTACAGGTACCGCGACGAATCCTATAACTACGCCGAAGATTCTGGATACTATACGGCCTACAACACAACGGCAGCCACAATGGATTCAAATAGCAGCTTCACTGGTAACACCCGTTTGAGGTTTATCTACCATGACCATGGGGTTGAGTGTGAGGGTAACCCACGCTTTACTGGAATCAAGATAAGTAACTGAGGTGGCAGGTAATGAGGAAAGAATACGTTTTCGCAATTGGGTCTTTATTATTGTCTTTCAATGTGCAATCTCAATTGACCGCACAATTGGGGGCGTGTCTTATGAATGGTGAAACCCCTTCTGTTGCATGTGTGTCCACCCAACAAAATGAAGGGCCGTGCCCAGAGGGTTACTATGCCCAGGAAGGTTACTGTTTCGCAGAGAGCACCGAAGCAACTCACCAGGTTCTTGAGTATGCTTCCTGCCCGAAAGGTTTTGAGCAGATAGGTAACAATTGCTTGAATATCGGCGAAGACACATCTGCGTCAACGCCAAGAGAATGAGCTATATAGTAAGTTTTTCTTAAAATCGGTAGCGCATATAGCCAGATTTACTTTATATACTCCGTCAGCGTTCTATTTGGAACAGGTCTCCATACGGTTCAGTTGAGCGCATCTGGTGTCCGCTTTCACGTGCGACCTCAACCGGTCAACGCAACACACTACAATCCATCAACACTTACTAGACGCGAGGAACTGCATTCGTCTCTTATCGGCTTGAGACCCTGATAAACCGGCCCATAGTAGAATGTATCGAAATCGGCTACTGATGGAAACTCGATTAGGACAATCCGGCGTGGAACCTGTCCCTGGCGATAGGATGGACTCCTCATAGTTGATCTATCCTAGTAATGGGGTATTTGTTTTGCCCCATTCATTATAGAGAAGTGATTATCAGCGCTATTACAATGAATGCCGGACTCATTCTGGTCGCAATGGCGGTACTCCGATAGAAACCACCGGCAACAAAGTCACTGATCTCAACAAGTACCGATGGGAAACGCATTGCCGCGGGCTATTTGAATTACCAATTGCAGCTTGAATTGGGAATTCGCCAGAGACAGGTGGGAATCGGTGACGTTTATATGTATTCATCGGCCGATTCTACCAGTTTCAGTGAGTTTACTTGTCAGTACCTTTTTCGGCAATATAGTAAATTTCAGGACTCATAAAGCCTCCGAGTAACCAAGTTGGACTTAACACTCTCTGCACGGGACCGCCTTTTAAGTTCAGTACGCGTCGCAGGTCTCTGTGATCGAAGCCTAGATGGTGGAAGTGGTATTTTTTCCCAGGGGAAATCTCGCCAGTGGGCCGATTTTTAGGTGGCCTACCAAGAGCGCATCTCAAAATATTCCATGGACGAGCATCATGATCTCCAAAACGCCGTAGCATCCGAAATATACCCTTGTAGATAGCAGCAAGAAAAAGCTCATTTGGAACACCTATAATCAGTTTCCCCCCAGGCCTTAAAATTCGAAATATTTGTTCAATGGCATCTCCAAATTCTGCGGGAGGCAGGTGTTCAAATACTTCTAGCGAATAAACTACGTCACAAGAATCGGGTTCCAAAGCCTCGAGGTTGTCGATTAATCGAATTCGCTCTAAACTTCCAATTTTAGCCTCCGCCTGTGCTTGCATGTGCAGTGCAGGTTCATAACATAGAAAGCTAGATTCCTGATCTTTCGCGGAGAGTTGAAGGCATAGCTCTCCGTCGCCCCCCCCAAAGTCCAAAACTTGCTTCCTGTGAGGATGTTTTGGATAAACATCTACAGCAGTGCGGTATCTGCTCTGTTGCAGGTATCTCTTAATACGATTTGGGTCGTTAATGGTAATGTCAGAATAGTTCAATGGATTGCCAGGGCATTTAAGATTTTCGCCTAAAGTGGAGTGATCAGATCAAGAATAAATCTCGAGAAACATAGCATAACAAAGATGTACGCTTCTAGGCGATAGCAGACATCGCAGCGATGTCCGTTGTTAGGCAAAGCGGTCATTCTGACTTGGATGCTCTGACACTCCACATAAAGGCTAATGCAGCGATTAATCCGCTAGACCATAGTATTGCGTGAGGCCAGATTGTGTCTGCCGCTGGTGCCTGCGTAATCACCTCTCCAGTAAATTCGATAATCTTCTTAGTTGCACCGCCAGATGCAATACCAGCGGCGGCAATTATCATCACCTCATAAGCCGCAACAGCAACAAATACACAGGTGCTTAGCCATGTCTGAAATCGAGTGAGACTGCTACCCACAACGAAGGCAGCAGCAACGTATGCAAAGAGTAATGTGAGGTAAATGGCTATATGTGTAGCCTGAAACTCCCCGATTGCGACACTAGACTGGATAAGAGCCTCTTGAGCCTGAATTCTTTCATATTCGACCGCATTACTCTCCCTTGTTGTTTGACCTCCCACAAGGATACCCCGATGTCTGCTGTTAGGACAGAACGGCCATCAGGCCAAAAGGAAGATAATCAGGAGTCCCACCTTCCAAGGGAGGAATTCCAATGCTCTATCTTACTCACAATCTAAAAACTGAAACCCGTACGCCCTGGAATAAGGGCAAGCTGATCGGCCAAAGACCGCCACTCAAGCTGCAGGAAATCTGGTCGATTCGGATACGGTTAGAACTGGCAGGAAAAGCCCGTGACCTCGCCTTATTCAATCTCGCCATTGATAGCAAGCTACGCCCCTCGTATCATCTATCCACGCGCCAATACTCTCGCTTGGTGAAGCTGTGGGTTTCGATGATTGGACTGGAGCCTGCCATATACGGAACGCACTCTCTGAGACGCACAAAAGTCACGCTAATCTATAAGCGCACGAAGAACATACGAGCGGTTCCGCTACTGTTGGGTCATACCAGCCTGTCCGCTATTTGGGCGTAGAGGTCGATGATGCGCTGGAGATGGCCGAACAGACTGAGACATAGTCAATTGCTATTTGGGCGAAGCTGCCCAGAGCCACGGACCCATTGCGCGTCCTCAAGAGGGGAAAGCTTCCCCATTTTACCTGGACACCAAAGGGAATGCATGGAAACCAAGATACCGAGGACAATAATCCAGTGGTAACGTCCGCTCTAATAGCCAGGCAACCAAGAAGCGTGCAAAACGAACTACCCAGTGGCCTGACCCAGCTCTGCGCGTTTTTCAACATTCGGGGCTAGATAAGGGGACACAGTAGTGTCCCCTCTTTTCAATGATTAACGCTCCCGTGGAATAGGGTTACAGATTGATATCATTGGGGACATTATTCTTGAATTTGGTATCGGTCACGTCAATAATCGCTCCCTCATCGAAGATACCACCGCCATCGTTACCTGCGACATTCGATTCGATCTTACTTTTCCCCTCAACGGTTAGTTCACTTCCAGTGGAGGTGAAGATACCTGCGCCGCGGAACGCCGTATTGCCGCGGACTTTACTCTTTTCCACCATCAGGACGCTGTCTTCCCGGTTGTAGATGCCGCCACCGCCGGTAGCGGCCGTGTTCCAGCCGATATCACTTTGCACGACAGTCATCTCGCCAGTATCCGAGCTCGTACTGCGGTTGTGGAGGCCCCCGCCCTGGTCCCCCGCCTCATTTCCCGAAATTTTGCAGTGGTCGATGGTTGCTTCCCCTGCCTGGTTGAGTAAACCGCCACCGTCACCGGTGGCGTCATTGTCTTCGATGTCACTGAAATCGACCGTCATCACGCTGTCGACGTTGTTAAAGAGGCCACCACCGCTCATCGCAAAATTTCCGATGATCGTACAGTGGCTGATTAGGGCTTTTCCGCCGTCCCGGTTGATCAAGCCGCCACCTTCTTGCGCCGATTTGTTGTCCACGATATCGGAGTGGCTGATGATCGCCAGAGGTCCGCTGTTCGAAATACCACCTCCGTCATCGCCCGACTCGTTGCCACTGATCCGACTGTGCTTTACAGTCAATACACTGCCGTCGCCTCGAACGTAGATGCCTCCACCCCGAGTCTCAGCCTCATTGTCCGAGATATCTGATTTGAGAACGGTCAGATCGCCGCCTTCTCGATTGTGAATCCCGCCGCCCTGGTCCCCTGCATAATTGTTAACAATCTCGGAGTTGTCGATAGTAAGTCTACTGCCCACGTTCAAGACTCCGCCACCGTCGTCGCCGCTAGCGACTCCGCCCTGTATGGTTACCTTCTTGATCAAGACTTTACCGGCGAACTCAACCGCAAACACTCGATGGCTCCCATCTCCTTGAATGATAGTCTTACCCGCACCGTTTCCGGAAATCTTCACTTCCTGGGTAATTTTCAGAGAAGCATTGGCGGTGATCAAACCAGCCGGAACACGAATATCGTCTGCGTCGCTGCTGGCATTGGCTTCATCGATGGCGGCCCGTAGAGTACAACCACCTCCCGAGGCGTCACAGATGCCGTTTCCGGGATTGGCGTCTTCGCTATCACCTAGATTGTCCACTTTGAACTTTGCAGCCTGCGCCGTCATTGAAAAGCCCAAACACAGGCTCAGGCATAGATTGGCTACTCCAATTCCGATATATTTATTCATGATTGTTGGCTCTTTTTTGAGGATGAAATGAATAGAGAGCAATGCCACTCTAGCAAACAGAGCCACATTACCGAGGAAGCCGATCTGAACGTGAGCATGACTAGATCCTCATAAAATTCTTCTATCCACGACGATCTGATGACACGAGATAGATAGAAAAATCATTCATATATGTTAGTTCACTTTGGTCGGATAGCAATGTGCTGAAGTTGGACGATTGAGATCGCAGGATAAAGCAGACATTGGGCTAATGGCCGCTATCACGAGAGGGTGTGTGAAAATCCGCGTTCCTCTCACCAATCGTGCAAATAGACCTGCTGCGTCCCTTCAGGGTCAATCGGTGACGATCTCAGCGACCCCAAACTGCCGATGAAATCTGCTACCTTTTTTTCCCACCATTGGTGTAGCGACTGATCTGGCCGTGTAACAGGCGAAAATTAGGGTTAAACTGGCACTCAGCCTCGTATCGCCCCAATGAGCGGCGCAACCCCCATAATGCTCATAATTCGCCGCAGATTGTAAGCGAGAACGTGAAGACTCATCTCCGTTCGAGCATTCTTGAACCGCTTCATCAGAAAGTGCGATGAGCCCATCCAGGCCTTTAACGTTCCAAAGGGATGCTCCACTGTCTGAGCCCGTACTTTCATTGCGTCCGGTCTACTGCGCAACTCCTGGGCCATTTCATCCAGTAGCCCCTCGTGTTCCCAGCGCCGTACCCGGCGCTCTTTGCCTTTGGTGCATTGGATTTTTAATTTGCAATCCCGGCACACCAGTGTCGAAGCGTAATAGGCACGGATCGTCATACCCTTCTCAATCGAACTGTGCCGCCTTGCTAATATTTCACCCCCCGGGCATGTGTACTGATCCGCCACACTCTCGTATCAGAAATCTTGTTTATCAAATAACCCGGCTGCTTTATTGTTCGAGGTCAGCGGCTTAGGCACAAGCACTTTGACGCCATCCAGATAACACGCCCGTATTTCTTCACCATTGTAATAACCCCGGTCGGCGAGCACCGTGAGTTCATCACTCTGCACCGCCTGCTGCGCAAGTTCTGCCATCGAAGAAAGTTGGCCCCTGTCGCTCGGCTCGTTAGTAACCTCGTGCACCACGATCAGCTTGTGTTCAGTGTCCACCGCCGTCTGTACGTTGTAGCAAACCTGGGTACCCATACCACTTTTCTTCATCGAGCGTGAATCGGGATCAGTCTCTGAGATTTCTTTATCTGGATGCGTGTGTACCTCACGCTCTCGCTGTTTTAAGAGTTCCATCTCCACTTTAAGCGAAGCGATTTTCTCCTTGAATTCCGGCACCTTCATATAACGAGCCGAAGGCTCATCGTTATCGGCCTCATCGAGCAAGGACAAGTACCGTTCAATGTGTTTATCCATCTTGGCGATACGGTGCTTCATACTGCCTCGCGTATCGTTCCTGGCTTTGCTGTTTACCGCTTTGAATTTACTGCCGTCGATCGCAACAGTCGCTTGCGTAAACAACTCAAGGCCGCGGCACAACTCAATGAACTCTCTGCATACCCGACGTATGCCCTTGCCGTTGTCCTTCCTGAAATCCGCAATCGTCTTAAAATCTGGCATCAACCGACCGGTGAGCCACATCATCTCAACATTGCGCTGGGTCTCCCGCTCCAGTCGGCAAGAAGACTGAACCCGATTGAGATAATCGTAGACATAGATTTTTAGCAGTGTTGCCGGATGGTAACTGGGGCGGCCGGTGACTTGCGGTTGAACACGTTCGAAACCCAGGCTGGCCAGATCCAGTTCATCGACGAAGACATCAATGACCCTGACGGGGTTGTCTTCAGCGATGTATTCGTCGAGTCGCTCGGGGAATAAAGTACTTTGGGTCGGTCTTCACCTTCAACAAAACGCTTCATACCAATCTCAATAAACCGCGACAGTGTTATTGTATCTTGTGTCGCGTTTTCACACACCCTCACGACATAGCAGCCATTAGACTATAGCTGAAAACACCTCAAAGCGGACATTAGATTAGTATGCACCCTGAGAATAGGTGAGTTCATAGCTATGTGAATAAACCTCGAATATAAGGCCAAAGGGGTCTTCGACATAGCACATTCTGTAGGGCTTCTCTCCAGGATAATATTCACGGATAGGCATTCGCTGTTTGCCGCCATATTCCACGATTTTTGCTACCAATCCTTCAATATCAGGGTCTTGAACACAAAAGTGAAAAGTGCTCGTCTTCCAATATTCGAAGTCTTTTGGGGTCTCGTTATTTTTAAATTCGAACATTTCAACGCCGATTTTATCGCCAGTAGACATATGTGCAATCTTGAAAGACCCCCAGCCTTTGCCAAATACATCGATACACATTTGGCCTATTGGGGTATCAGCCTCTTCTGTAATAACGGTAGGTTCCATTATGTGATACCAGCCCATAACATCACTGTAAAACTTCGCTGCTTTCTCTACATCAGGAACGGATATTCCGATATGCGAGAACGTTCTTGGATAGGTACTCATAGGTATTCCTTGTGTTGGTAGTGAACAGGTGTCGTACAAAAACGCTCCGACGATAGAGCAGAATCAGAGTTCCAATTAGAGTTTGATTTGAGTCGAAAGTAAACCCACAAAACGCTGTAGCCCAATAGTCCGCTTTCACGACACAACGGTCATTCTGTCTTGGGGTGTCTGACGCTCCACATGAACCATAGGCTGGTGACCGCAAGCATAATGCCGAGGCACCAATAAATTTGCATCGAGTACCGCACATGAACGACAGGTTCTCCCAGCATCCCAGGCGAGGAACCGTGGCCCGACCTCGCGCGCGAATATCGGTGCCAGGGTCGGTTCCAGTGACGCCAGAGACCCCAAGTCTCCAAGTTGTTCCGGGGCCAGCATGCGCTCTATCTAGGTAATCACTGATGTTCCTGCAGCATTGCGGTGAGCATGGCACACACAAAAAATGCGATAGGATTCATCTTTGTTCCTCTGTTGACTAGCCGTTAAGTTCGCGCGCAGTCAGTTTGCCCAGCTGGGACATGTGCACCTCATCGGGGCCATCGGCAATACGTGAGAACCGCGCCAGGGTAAATACCTCGGGAATCAGGGTGTCCTGGCACACACCCATGCCTCCGAACACCTGCATGGCGCGATCGGCCACCTGCTGTGCCATGTTGGGTGCGACGATCTTGACCATAGAGATATAGGGTATCGCCGCTTTCATACCCTGGGTGTCCATCACGTGAGCGGCCTGCTGGGTCAGCAATCGGGCCTGCTCGATATCACAGCGACAGCGGGCAATCTCATGTTGTACGCTGGTTTTCTTGATCAGCTTCTCGCCGAAAGCCACGCGCTCTTCTGATCGCGCGCACATCAACTCCAGGCAACGCTGGGACAGGCCTACCAGACCCATGGCGTACTGGAATCGGCCGGGGCCGAGTCGGCCCTGGGCAATTTCGAAGCCGCAGCCCTCACCCTTAATCATATTGCTCACTGGTACACGCACATTGTCGAACAGGAATTCCGCTTCACCTCCGGGTGAGTGGAGGTTGTCGAACACACGCAGTTCTCGCACCAGCTTCACCCCCGGGGTGTCGCGGGGTACGAGAATAGTGGAGTGCTGGCGGTGACGGTCGTTCTCCGGGTTGGATTTACCCATCACCAGCATGATTTTACAGCGCGGATTAACCGCATTGGTAGTCCACCACTTGCGACCGTTGAGCACATATTCGTCGCCGTCGCGGACAATCTCCAGCTCCATATTAGTGGCATCGGAAGACGCGACCTGGGGTTCGGTCATAGCGTAGGCGCTGCGAATTTCACCCGCCAGCAGCGGCTTCAACCACTGCTCTTGTTGCTCTTGTGTACCGTACTTCGCCAGCACCTCCATATTGCCGCGGTCGGGCGCGTTGCAATTGAATACCGCCTGGGCCCAGATCACCTTGCTCATGGTTTCGAACAGCGGCGCAATTTCCACGTTGGTCAGGCCCGGGCTCCAGGGCTCATACTCGTGAGGGAGGAAAAGGTTCCACAGGCCCTCTGCCTTGGCCAACTCACGCAACTCGTCAAACCAGGGAGGCGTCTCCCAGAGATTGTCCTGGTTGAGAGTCCATTCGTTCCAGTCGTGCTCGCGGGGATAGACATGCTCCTCCATGAACGCTTCCAGTTTAGCGTTCAGCACCATCACTTTTTCGCTTACTTCAAATCCCATGTTCGTTCTCCTCAGTCTGTATAGCGGGAGGTCAAGCCCTGCACCGCTTCGTAAAATCCATTAACGGTATCCTGCACGATTGTCATTAAGACACGGAAAGCATCGCTTCCACGCCGGTAGCGCTGCAGTGCCACCATTTTCTGGGTATAGGGCGAGGATGTGTGCCCCACCAAGCGGATCGGTTGCTGTGCCGTCATATACACTCTTTCTCTATCTCAACTGAAATTAGCGGGCCATAGCGCGCTCACGCTACCCAAAATATATTGACACGATTACTGTCATTATGTAAAGCTACCTCTGCAATAAATCGGGCATATGCGCGCGGCACCCGATACAAACAGGAGTATTACCCATGTCCCCCCCGAACCAAACTCTGGCTTGTACCGGCCCTGCTCTACGCTGCCTTTTTCTATTGGCAGTGACCGCACTGATCGACAGCGTCAGGATGTCCAAAAAACAGGGACAGGCCACCGTTAAAAATTGACGCCTGTCGCTAGTTTCTTCGCTGCTCTTAGTTCGGCGTGTAGACATACTCGTCGCCCTCAACAAACTTCTCGGCCAGGGTCTTGTCGACCATCACCGGCATTTGCATAGTAGACTCATACAGCGGCCCGCGAGAGCTGGCCTGGTGCGCCGCCAGCAGTGCGCTTAATTGTTTGAGTTTGTCTGGGTGGCTGGCGGCCAGATTATTCTGCTCGGTGGGATCCTCCGCCAGGTTATACAGCCATTTCTGCATGCCATCAGTGGGGCGATCGTTAAGCTGTAGTTTCCAGTCACCATGGCGCACCACCTGGTAGTGGCCATTCTGCCAAAATAGCGTTTCACGGTTCCAGTCGTCGGCCCCCTCTCCCATGGCGAGCGGCAACAGGTCGACGCCGTCAATCGCTACGCCCACAGGCATTGCTGCACCAGCCGCCGCTGCCAGAGTAGGCATCATGTCGATATGAGCCACCGGGTTTTCCACGGTCGTGCCAGATGCAATTTTCGCCGGCCATTTGACAAACATTGGCACCCGGATGCCACCTTCAAACATGGTGATTTTCCAGCCGCGATAGGGGCTGTTCACATCATCAATACCAATGTAACCCGGGCCACCGTTATCGCTGGTAAATACCACCATGGTGTTGTCGGCCAGACCCTCTGCCTCCAGCGTTTCCATAATGCGCTCAACGCTGCGATCCAAAGCGCGAACCATGGCCGCGTAAACCCGTTGACGGTGGGGCTTGATATCGCCCACCGCCTCATAGTCCTCGCGGGTGGCCTGCAGTGGTGTATGCGTTCCCCAATGGGCCAGGTAAAGGAAGAACGGTCGGTTCTTATTGGCCTTAATCACCTTGATAGATTCATCCGTCCAGTAGTCAGTCAGGTAGCCGCCGGGCTTGAACCGGTCCTGATCGCCCGAGTTGAATGAGTTAGCGTAGTTCAACCGCGCCCAAAGAAATTGATCAATAGGGTCAAAAGACAACCTGGCATTAACTACATCAGGATCGTCTTCTGGAAGATATAGTCCGCTCGCCATCAGCAAACTGTCGTCAAATCCCTGCTGGTGAGGCGCCATTCCATTCGCGCGACCAAGATGCCACTTGCCGATATGTGCGGTGTAGTAACCTTTGCCCTTCAATATCTCAGCAATCGTAAACTCGGATGCAGGGAGGCCCTTCAGCTTATAGGGTGGCTGAGTGGCTTCCAGGGCCTCGTCGTAAAAACCGGGCGGCAGATTATTATCCATGTCCGCCGTTATCCTGGTGACCATCTTCCCCATACCTGAAGGCGTGGGCGTAAACTCAAACCCGGTTCGCGTAGGGTAACGTCCGGTCATCATCATGCCGCGAGATGGCGCGCAAGTACTGGCACCGGAATAAGACTGGCTGAACACCGCGCCTTCGGCGGCGAGGCGATCAATGCCGGGGGTCTTGAGCCGACCACCTGCAACCCCTCCGCCAAACGTAGAGATATCGTTGTAGCCCAGGTCATCGGCGACAATCAGAATGATGTTAGGCGGCTGCTCGCCTTCAATCACTGCCGGCTCGGCGGGCCCGTGCTGCCATGGAATTTTCCGATTTTCGGCTATTTCGTATTCGGTTGCAGATTTGTACTTGACCACCGCCAACAGAATGTCTGTACGCTTGACCCAGGCGATGCCACCACCGACCACGGCGACAACCAATAAAGAGACCAGAAACTTTTTCATTGCAGCTTACCCTCCAGCCAATGGCCAGCAATCCCGGTGAGATCTGTTTCGCGGCCATCTTCAAACTCTGCATTTATTTTGAATTTGAGCAGATTGACCATACAGATCGCGCCCTCGGCGCCGAGCTCCAGAAAGCCCTGTATCTGCTCTTTGTTGGGGTACACGTTGTTGATGACTTCAATCGATATTCCTCTACTCAAATTCGCATGCATTAGCTCAAAACCAGTTGTAACAGCGCGGCGCCAAGTGCCAGCATCAGCGCAACCGTTACTCTTGGCGGTGCATACAGGGCTGTCTGGGTTTGCGTTGGGAAAGCATAGGTCTGTTTCAAAGCAGCAATTTTGTATTTGTGAATCCCGTCAAAAGCCGGGTGGGTGATGGAAGCCTGCATAGCGTCCCGCCGCGATCGGTAACGAATCAGTCCCACCGCATGCCAACCTGGGTCCGCCGGCGTGTTCCAGGCGTCAATGTAGCCACCCACTGCACGCGTCATCAACACTGGATGCCCGGCACGCCGCAAAAACGTTTTCATCAAAGGTTTGAAATACGCTTGCACCAGTTCCTGCGCCTTCACACCCTCCCCCGTATCCGGGTGCGTCACCGGCGAGGGATTGAACTGGATCAGATTGACCATAATAAATTCCTTACCGTCATCCTGCTCCATAAACTGACGGACGACAGCGATGTCTTGCTTATCCGCGCCGTCGGCGGCTCGCTGTTCCAGTATCTCGACAAAATGTGCAATCTCCTTATCAGTCAGCGGTTTCTTCACTCCGTCATACCACAGGCGAAAGACAAGATAGGCCACCAGCGCCCCCCCCCAGATTGCAATCGTCACTGTCGCTATAACCATACAACTCTCCACCATTCAACTATTATTTGTCCATAGGCCTAGGCAGCAATATCAAGCGCAATGCTGGCCAGCGGACCTACCATGTCACCAACCTCGCGGGCAGACGCGTTGGAAGCATTACCCTGGGTTGCACGCTTGGCCACTGATGCCATCACGAACCCTCGCTGCCAAAAAATGAATATCGCTTGCCCCTGGGTTGGGGCGCCCTGTGCTCCTCGGGCAGGGTGCAGATCCTGTCCATATGAGTGTTACTACCATCGGCATACTCCCACACCAGCTGTTCGCCATCCATATAGCGTTTAACCACTACCGGGCCCCAACCAAAAGCATGAAAATCCAGCACCTCGTCATTCCAAATCATGCTGGCTGAGGTGCGCATGCAATACTCGTTGTCGCCAGCAGTGAACAGCACTGAACCCTCGGTGTCGTCACTATTGAGGCCCGCCGTACTGTTGGGGCCATAGTCGTGAATGATTCCACTGGAAGTCACTACGACACGGCTGCCGCACTGCTCCACCCGTTCCACGTGACCCTTGTGACCTCCCTCGACGCCAAACCAAAGGCCCCGGATATCATCGGCGCCCTCTGGCAGAGGCTCGGTGCACTGGGCCAGGATCGGCAGGGGGAAATGCGAGTAACCGCACCCCGGCGTGTTGCCTTTGGGTATATCTGCGGCCAGTTTGCCGTTGCCATCAAGCGTTGGCAGATCACAATAATTGAGGGTACTGCCGTCACCCGCCAGGGTAGCGGGATCCGTGGTCAGTGGCGGCCGTGAAGAAAAGTATCCCAGCCAGAACAGAAACAGGAATAGACATAGCGGCACCACGACAAGGGCGGCGAGTATCTTTTTTATCATAGAACTGTGTCCCACTTTAACCCGCCACCAAGTCGTCAGCCATGGACTCAAACAAGGTTTGCCTAATAGTCATAAATTACCCCTTTTTGATATCCAATATAGCCTGCACACACTGCCCAGGCTGTTCATGCTGCAGGAAATGTCCTGCGCCGGTGATGGTTCGATGCTCTACGCCCTGACAACCGGGCACGCTCTCAATGAACGCCTTGTCTCCACCGGCGGTCACCGGATCGTCATCAGAAAACGCACACATAAAAGGCTTATCAAACTGCTTGAGCACTTCCCAGGCGGCCCTATTCTCCACTACTTCCGCGTCATCGGGGAACAGGGGCACCAACGACGGGAAACTCCTCGCGCCGGCCAGATAGGACTCATCGGGGTAGGGAGCATTAAACGCCGCTTTCTCTTCATCAGAGAACACCTTGGCATTACCCACACTGTCGATCACAGCGTCGCCCGGACGTAGAATTTCTGGGCTTTCGGCACAGAATTTTCTCCAGTACAGCATGCCTGGCACGCCAGATCTGTCGCGGAAGCGTGCTTCAAGATCTTTAGCCTCAACCACCGGCAGGGCCTTGTAGGCTTCTTTCAAGTGCGCTGAGAATTCTTCCGGTATGGGCCCGGTGGGAAGCCCGCCATTAGCCAACACCACCCCGACAAACCGGTCCGGGAACGCCGTAACCAGGCGCAGACCGATCAGGCTGCCCCAGTCCTGCAAAAATACGGTGATGCCGCTGAGGTCCAACTGGGTCAGCCAGTCGCTCATCCAGGCCACGTGGCGGGCATAGGTGTAGTCCTCGATCCTGGTGGGCTTGTCCGAGCGCCCGAAACCTACCAGGTCAGGCGCAATCACCCTGAAGCCAGACTCAAGCAGCGGTGGAATCATGTGGCGGTACAGGTAGCTCCAGGCGGGCTGGCCGTGCAGTAACAGCACTACCTCACCATCGGCCGGCCCCTCGTCCAGGTAGTGGATGCGAAGCTCTCCTTCCTTTCCGTCATTTAGCTGCAGGTAGTGGGGTTTGAAGGGGTAGTCGACCAGGTTGTCGAATCTCTCATCGGGTGTACGTTTGAATTCCATCGCTCGGATATTTTCCTTGTTCTGTGTTTACGCTGTGCTCTTTTTGTTAGCGATCACTCTCGGTAACCTTGCATCACGCTCTTGCTTTTTATCAATTATGGGCATATCGTATGTCATTACCTTATGACATACTCGATGCCATTACAAGATAATATAATAAGAGGAGCATTACAATGAAGAGTATGAAACCGCTCGCATCCGCCCTGGCCCTTACCATCTATGGCACGGGGGCTTTCGCCCAGACCGGCGCGTTAGAAGAGGTGATTGTCACCGCCACCAAGCGTTCTGCCAGCCTGCAGGACGTTCCAGTTACCGTTAACGCCTTCAGTGCTGAGACCATCCAGGAAGCAGGCATAAACAACGCTTCGGATCTCGCGGTAATGACACCCAGCCTGAACGTTACGTCAAACCTCAGCCCATTTAACGCCCGGATATCCATTCGAGGTATTGGTACAGCGCAAACAGACCCAGCACTGGAGCCCTCTGTTGGCTTGTTTGTGGACGGCGTATTTCAGGGCCGGTCAGGCCTGGGCATGTCAGATCTGACAGATATAGAACGCATCGAGGTACTACAGGGCCCGCAGGGGACTCTTTACGGTAAAAACACCAATGCAGGTGCTATCAGCATTATAACCAAAGCACCGAACATAGAAGAATTTGAAGGCTACGTCGAAGGCTCAGCCGGAAATTATGGGATGGGGAAAATCACCGTTTCCGCTTCAGGACCGCTGGGCGACACAGTGGCTTACCGCGTGTCGGGCAATGTCCACCAGCGCGATGGCTACTACGACAATGCCGGCGGGGCCGACCTGAACGATGCCGATGACTGGAACCTGATTGGAAAAGTCCTGTGGGAGGCAACAGGCTCGCTCAGCTTTCTGCTTAGCGGCAGTCACGTTGAACGCGATACCACCTGTTGCGGTGCAGATTCAACCCAAAGCGAGAGCGTGAATGAAGAGCTGGTAAAACAGGGTTTTGCATCCGACAAGAACGATGCTTACGATTATAAGATCGCCACGGATGTCGACAGCCAGTTTGAGTTGGAAGCCGACAACCTGGCGATGACCATCGACTACGAGCAGGACTGGGGTTCTATCGAATCGATCACCGCCTGGAACGATTATGATTACGTAACTTCCACTGACGTAGATCGCTCACAACTCGACATCCTGTCTATCAAAGGTGACCAGTCCGCTGGCGATTCGATATCACAGGAACTCCGACTGAGCTCGGAGATCGGCGACAGCGTGGAGTACCAACTCGGCTTGTTTTATTACCAGCAAACCACCAAACGCGGCACCGGTGAACAGTTCGTAACTATTGGCGAGGACTTTCTGGCCGTCGCCGGACAACAGGACCTGGGGCTACCTGCACCTATTGGTTTTCTGGCAGCACCTGGCGACTATATAGCTAGTCAAGCCGAGCTGGAAACCGAAACCTTTGCAGCCTTCGGCCAGGCAACCTGGCATATCGGCGATCGCTGGCATATTACTGGCGGATTGCGCTGGAGCGACGAGGAAAAAACCGCCGACCTGTTCAGTACCACGGTATCAACTGCGCCATCTGAAGCCCTTTTGGGACGTTCTTTTCTCGACTCTTTCGCTACGCCTATCGACGCAGAATTTGAACGTTCCAATGACGAAGTGGACTGGTTACTGAACGCCAGCGCCGATATCGGCGACGACACCATGGTCTTCATCAGCGCCGCCACCGGCACCAAGTCAGGTGGTTTCAATAGCGTCAGCGGTACTGTCGATGATCGCGAATTCGACCCGGAATTCACAACGAGCTATGAACTTGGGGTCAAGTCGACCCTGCTGGACTCTAGACTACGAGTGAACACCACTGCTTTCTATACCGTGGTTGAGGACTACCAATCGCTACAGCAACTTGAATTGGGTGGCACATTTGTCAGCAATCTGGGCGAGGTAAAGTCTTCAGGCGTAGATTTTTATCTGGAGGCACTTCCCCTACCCAACCTGACGCTGACTGCCGGGCTTATCTACATGCACGACTATGAGGTGACTAAAGGTGTGGATAAAGGATTGGCGCTGCCCTATACCGCCGAGTTTAGCGGCAACTTGTCCGCCACATTCGTCCTGCCATTGGCAGACGGCGCTACGTATATACGTGCCGATTACGCGTACATGGGCGACCATACAACCAATGTAGCCGGCGAAGAAGACTTGCAGCCGAAAGACTACGACAACAGAAACCTGCTTAACATGAAGGTCGGGTGGCGCAACGACAACTGGAACATATCCGTCTGGGGCAAGAACCTGACAGAAGACGAGTATGCGCAACAGACTGCCAATACCCTGCCCGTCACGGGAATGGACGCCTACTTTCTGGCGCCACCGCGTACTTACGGTGCTACCCTGCGCTATGACTTCTGATACATCCAGAGACGGAGCGCTCCGCTAACACGGGCGTTCTCACCTGGTGTCGTTAAAGCGCTTGACCCAACTGCATCAGGCCTGCCAAACCTCCAGGCGCTGGTTGCGCAGTGATAGCGGGGAGGAGCACCAGAGTTTTAAGGACTTTATTCATCTTCTTTCCTCTTCATTCATGCCACCGTCGAGGAACGTATAGTATGGGTGGGTCACCTCAGAGCCTATTGACAGTCAGTGATGTCTTTCAATAAGTTCCCGAGATTGAACGGCACTTCAATCCCGGCTGCCATACCAGGCTGGTCACCATCGGAGATGTTCACGATGTGCGTCTCGTAGGTGGAGAACAAGCTCCGAGAATATCAGAACCACTACAATGAGAGCCGAACTCATTCCGGGCGGGATGGCGATACTCCAATAGAAATCCCCCGTAATAAGGACGTTGATATTAATAAGTACAGCTGGGAGAAGCACTGCCGCGGATTATTTGAATTACCGATTGCCGCTTGAATTGGGAATTCGCCAGGGACAGGTTCGGTATGGACACTGATTCCTGCGGCGGTGGCATCAATCATCGCGGTGATTAGAACCGTACTTGAAGACCAGACTTTACAGGAAGAGTTGCCGGGCTATCGAGACTATGCGCAACGCGTGCGCTCCTTGCTTTGTCCACCTACCGCCAACGTTAACGAGAGGCCGCTTCTGGCCCCCAATGCCGTAGCCGGCCAGATTATGCTAGATTTAGCGCATGTGTTGGGCTGCCGGTTGAGCCCACAGTCCCCATAGCGACCATCGAAAAACTCAATGGCCGTCTCGCACCTAATTCCCTAAAACATTGGCTGCGGATTTCTTTGCTGCCTTTGCCGCTTTCTTCTCTTTTGCTGTTAGAAGTGGTTTCTTCTTGGTATTTTTTTTACTGTCTTGTCCTTTACTCATGATACCTTCCTCTTGAGGTAACCTCTAAACCCAAAGTCAGTTTGAGCCAACCTAAGGACCGTGGCTACGCAGTGAGCTGTATCCAAACAGCCAATTCGATGCGAAACAATATCAGTATGGCCCTATGGACGATCAATTGATAGAAATGACTTTCATATGTTGTTCGCTATGTGCATCAAAACCTATTATTGGCACATACTACAGATATTACCTATATCCAGGGTACTAACAAGTTAAAAATCAAGAACGAAAGAATTCCTATCAAACTATTTCAGGCAACCGCCCTGCTCCACTCATTGAACGCACTGATCCTGAGTTTTCGATAGTGTTCAATTCTGACCAAGTGCCTTCCAAGGTAGCAGCAGCTCCATCCCGTTTGGCCTGAAGATACACGTCGACGACTTCACCATCCTGGTCCACCGCCCGCCAGAGGCAATGCTGCTTGCCGTTGATCTTCACGAAGACTTCATCGATGTAGAAAGTGTCGCCGTACCCTCTGTGCTTTCGCTTCAATCTCCGAGCGTAAAGAGCGCCAAATTTGATACACCAGAGGCGGATGGCCTCTCTGGATAAGGTGATACCTCGTTCGGCTAGCAGATCTTCAATATCGCGGTGACTGAGATTGAATCGATAGTAGAGCCAGACTGCGTAACTGATGATGTCGGATGGGAAACGGTGGCGTTTATAAGTATTCATGAACCGATGCTACCAACATCAGTGCTTTAAATTGGCAAAACCTCTTGAGCACGCACCAGGTGCAAGACAAAAAAAACCCGCTTTTTAAAGCGGGTTTAAACCGTTTTCCATAACAGGTTCTAAAACGCCAGGCTGAGCTCCACACCATACTGCTCTGGAGAGTTGTAATTACCCCAGGACGAAAGACCAATATCGACAACACGCGCATAGCGCTCATTGCCGATATTGCGGCCGTAAACACTCACTCTGTAGTGCTCTCCAAACATCAGATCAAGACTGGCGTTATGGAAACCGGCAGACTCTACAAGGCCTTTAGGGTTGTTGTTCAGGATTGTGTGGTATTCATCACGCCACCGGTACGTATAGTGCGCGCCGAGTTCTCCAAAGCTCAAGGGCAGAAAGTAATCCAGACCCAGGCCTATGTTTGTCTCCGGTGCATTACGTAGTTCCAGGTCTGAGTTATCCACTATATTACCCTCGAGGTCCGATACGATAAACTCGGTGAATTCAGCATCGATGATACCGAGGTTGAAGAACGCGGATAAGCCACCCGTTATTTGTGCCGTAAACTCCAGCTCCACGCCGGCTATCTCAGCATCAGCCGCATTCAGCACGATGGTGGTGATATTGCCGTTGCCCTGATTGACAATCACTTCTTCCTGTTTGTCTGTGTATTCGCTGTAAAAGGCAGTCGCGTTAAAGCGAAGGCGGTTATCAAACCACTCACTCTTCATGCCTATTTCATATGTGTCCACATATTCCGGGTCGTATGAATTTATATCGTCGACATCCTGAGTACGAGCGTAAAACCCACCGCTTTTGAATCCACTGGAGAAAGAACCGAACACCATGAAGTCATCTCTTATGTCATAGCTTAACGCAACACGTGGCGAAAACTCGGTCCAATCTTCTTTAAAGTCTAGATCCGGCCCAGGTGCAGCGATCTCTATTCTCATAGGATTAAGCATAAACCCGGGAACGGCCGTTGTTAACTTTCGTTCTTCCTGAGTTACACGCCCCCCGAGGTTCAAAAGTAAGCGGTCAGTCAGTTGCCAATCCACGGATGCAAAAGCAGCATAAGAAGTATTTTCTCCTGTGCCGTCCAGTTGCTGGGAAGCTGCACCAGGCCATAGCCCACCTTCTGCTCCTAAGGCAGGCACGATGTAATACCACATATCGTAGGATTCCTGGAACTGATCGTATTCCGAGTTCCAGTAGTACAATCCAGCCGTCAGGTTAATGTTGTCGTTGATGTTGCCGTTAATGCGAAGCTCCTGGCTGAATTGTTCGTACTCCTGGCTCGCCTCAATGTAAAGAAGCTCCAACTGGCTTGCATCGTATTCACCGCGGAAGTCTTCTTCTCTATCCACATAGCCAGTAACAGAGGTAAGAGCCCAGTCTCCTATGGCCCAGTTCATGGTCAGGTTGTAGTAATCGTTGGTAGTTTCCGATGTGTTTGGCTCGTTTACCGAACTGTTGTCTTCGCCACTTTCTGTATCAAATTCCTGACAGCCGCTACCGATGGGCGCGCCGCTGGCATCTCCTGGAATTGCTCCCAGTGATAATAAGCAAGCGTAGTTGCTACTGTCATTGAAATTGGCGTAGGCACCCACATCGGAGTCATCTTCAACACGTTCAGCAGTAAAGGAAATGTCGAAGTTATCAGTGAAATTAAAGGCCACGGTAGCACCAAACTGTTGGTAGTCTACGATGCCAATGTCATCACCAATATAATTGTTTTCTACAAAG
This sequence comes from Halioglobus sp., assembly GCA_036960305.1. Taxonomy (GTDB): domain Bacteria; phylum Pseudomonadota; class Gammaproteobacteria; order Pseudomonadales; family Halieaceae; genus JBALVT01. The sequence continues at coordinate 22,076 of JBALWA010000016.1, forward strand.
CCATCGTGCTCGTTCTTATTGGCATAAAACTTCAGGCCGCCCTTGTCCGTCAGGGGCATATTAACAATCGCTTGAACTTCCTTCATGTCCCAACTGCCTGCACCTATTTTTGCCTTAACTCCCCACTCTTTGGTGGGGGCGGAGCGAATAACATTGAGTGCGCCCGCAGTCGTGTTTTTACCAAATAGGGTGCCTTGTGGCCCCCTCAATACTTCGATGCGCTCCATATCGAAGTTGTTCAGCACGCCACCGGCTATAACGCCCATATAGACGCCATCGAGAATGACACCTGCCGGTGGATCAATACTCTTGTCAGTATCCTGAAAGCTAATGCCACGAATCGAAATTGACACACCATTATTGGAACCAATTTTGTCGATATTTACGTTCGGCACATAGTTCTGCACGTCTCGCATATCTTTCAGGGTGGATCTTTTGAGCTGTTCAGAAAGGGAAGTGACTGAAACGGGGATATCCTGCATGGACTCCTCTCTTTTCCGGGCGGTAACAATCACTTCTTCAAGTCTGAGGCTTTCCGTCTGTGCAACGACTAGCGTCGTTGTGCCAGAACAGACCGTTGCCACGCTTGCGGCCAATACAGTTTTCACCAGGTAATTTTTATTCATTTATTCCTCGCTCATAGTTAACAAAAGTGATCGCCGCCTGGGAGTGACCTTAGCTACCGGAAAAGATTTCACCCAGCCGGGCACCCCGGGGGCATGTGTTCTCGATTTAGCAGCTTGTACCGGCAGGATTGCTTTTTTATCTATTTATACAATAAGCCGGACAAACTGTTTTTATAAAACAGTACAACTTGTTTTTATTTTAAGGGACAGTCATTCAAAAGGCAACGGTTAGTAGCCTTTATCTGGCTTGAGGTAAGTGTCGAGGGGGTAGCTGTCCCTGGCGAGCTGGGAATTTCTCAATAGATTCATAACCTTAGATGTTACGACCTCCCATCCGAGGTTAAGGTCCATCAGACGAAATCTAGCCTGGAAGACCCAGCCGGCCTAGCACCGTAGGTAGGGGGGGTCATTACATTAGTATCGAAATTTTCCTTCAAAGTGGAGAACCTTTAAATTCCGAGTATTTGTCTACGATTTTAATTATCATTCAATGCTACTAATCCTTACAGAGTTGAAGTCATGCAATCAATTATTGCTCAAATGCAGGTCTTGCCAGAAATCGATGTCGAAGCAGAGGTTACTCGGCGAGTCGATTTTATAAAGTCTCAGCTCAAAGGAGCCCGACTACGGACCCTGGTGTTAGGTATTAGTGGCGGTATTGATTCATGTACTTTGGGCCGACTTGCGCAGCTAGCGGTAGATCAATTGAATAGTGAAGGCGAAGATGACTATCAGTTTGTCGCCGTCCGGCTGCCTTACAATGTGCAAGAAGACGAAGCAGACGCGCAGTCGTCTATTGATTTTATTCAACCCAGTCAGGCACTTTCAGTCAATGTACAGCCCGGTGCTGATGCTATTCATAATGAGACCTGTCAGGCCATGCAAAAAAATGGACTGCTGAGCGCTAGTGACAGCAAACAGGATTTTGTGAAAGGTAATGTAAAGGCGCGCACACGCATGGTGATCCAGTATGAGGTTGCTGGAATGATGGATGGTTTAGTGTTGGGGACGGATCACTCAGCGGAGAACATTACCGGTTTTTATACCAAGTATGGTGACGGGGCCTGCGATTTGGCGCCACTGTTTGGCCTCAACAAACGCCAGGTCAGGCAAGTTGCCGATTACCTGGGTGCCCCTTCTCATATCGTGCACAAAGCGCCCACCGCAGATTTAGAGTCATTATCGCCGCAAAAATCCGACGAACAGGCTCTGGGAATGAGCTATGATCAAATCGATGACTTTCTTGAGGGGAAACCCGTAGACCCAGAAGTGTCACAGAGGCTGGTCGATATTTTTGAAAAGACGCAACACAAGCGGACTCCGATCCCTACTATTTATGATTGATGAATAATCTGGAAGTGTGCAGGGCCCTGTCCCATTATCAGCAAGGATTGACGGCTTTTATGATTTTCACCACATCCAGGAACAGGTTGTTGACCTCGCGTAGTTGAAACCCCGCCTCCTCAACATTTGCCACCGTGGTGCGGTTCATATCAGGCCCAATTTTACTGGTGAGGATAGTCATTAGGTTCATCATGCTTTTAAAAGGATAGTAGCTCGACCCTGTATGTTCGAACATGAATAGTTCGCCGCCGGGTTTGAGTACACGTCGCAACTGGCGCAAGCCGTCTACTGGGCGCGGTACCGAGCAGAATGTACACGAGGTGAACACCTGGTCAAAACTATTGTCCTCAAAGGACATGTCATGCACATCCATTAACTGGGCCTGTATTTCACCGTCGTACGCAGCTAGCCGCGGTTGTGCCACCTCCAGCATCTTTGAACTGATGTCGATGGCGGTGATAGTCTTGCCGTTTGGAAAGGTCGGTATATCCAAACCTGTGCCGAGGGCAAGAAACAATATTTTACCTTCCATGTGACTGAACAACGTCTCTTTAGAAGGCTGCCAGCGGTCTTCCGCACCCCTGCCTGCCATTACATCGAAGTTAGGTGCCACCTTATCCCACTTCGCTTGTGTTATTGCATCCATCAGCTGCGCTCCTCTGTGCCGTAAGTTCGCGGCCCTCGCAATGCGGTATTGATAACCCATATCGCCACAATGCAAACGAGACCGCAGATGGCGCCATAAAATGAAGCAGTCGCAGCACCTATGGGGGCCATGGCGCACCACATGCCTACAACCATGCCACTGACCATGCCGGTAAACATCAGCGGCAGCATTACTTCCATGGCGCCGAACAGGATACCCAGGGGGAAAAACAGCACCAGGCCCACAATCATGCCGACGGCCATGGTGAAAAGCATCGTAAAAAACATGTTCCAGCCAGTGCCGACGATGGCCCAGCATAACCACCCGACAAGAAGGCCTACCAATACATTGCCGGCGAGGTCGCCAAAGACAAAATACAATCGTGAATCCATTTTTCACTCACTCCTATACATTCTGATGGGCTTTCTGTCCCCCGGCACTTGCGGAGCCAGGCCACGATTTCCGAGACACGATCGTAGTGTGTAAGACTACTTCAACACTTTCAGCGAGTCGGTATCGATGCCTTTTGTTGCACCCTTTACTGCTTTATCGATGTCATGATCAAGCGCCTTGTCAGCGTCTTTCGAAATTTTGTAACCAGCCGCGCCAGCTACAGCAGCATCCGCTTGCTTCTGTATTTTTATACCTTCCTTTTCACCGGCCAACCAACCCGCTCGATAATCTGCAGTTTCCTCAAATCGTTGTGTGTCTTTGACCATATGTTCGAGGTAATTCCCCGCTTCTTTCATTCCGCTATGTCGACCATCGTGGAAGCCAGTAATGTAAGCTTCGCCTTTGCCCGACTCTCGTAGAGTCGTGTCGCTAGCTTGACAACCCGCTACCAGCAACGCCAGAATCAAAAATACAAACCTGCTCAAAGCCTTTAGTCTTAGTGTGACCAACATCATCGATTTCTCCTTTACATGGTAGGCGCACACTTTGAGTAGTGAGATCACAGTCGAACGCAAATCCTATAGCCATTGTATACCAGTAGTGCGTTTGTGCTACAAAGCCGGCGCCTGCATTCACGACAGAGCGGTCAATAGCCCATGAAAGTCAGTCACCGAGACGACGATACACTCGCGCAACGAGCTCTTCGGCAACCAGCATGGTCACAATCACCACGATAAAGGGGACAACGCCATGCCATTGACCAAGGAAACGTATCTGGTCGCCGAAGGTAAAATCGATAACGCCAAGTATTATTAGCTTGGAGACAAACAGGATAAGCCAGGCGCTGAAAAAACGCAGGAACCGTGCCGCACTTCCTTCCTTTGCATTGAAGAAAGCTGCCACACGATACTCGATTTTAAGCGTAATAGTGAGTAAGACCTGCAACAGAAGCGCTACTGCCAACGACACGCTGAATGAAGACAGTGCAACCATGTGCCAATGCTCGGCATAAATATTTATGACCACCAGGTCAATCAATATCGCAGTGAAGTAGCGCATAAATACGCGCTGTCGCGAGCCTGGCGCTTCGGCGGAAGCGACGTCTAAAAATCCTTGATTACTCATTACTGGTCAAGCCTGTTCAGTGTTTCGCCCCGCTGGGGCCATAATGGTGCTAGCAGTATAACGGCTTGAGAGATAAGTCAGGTACTTGAAGGAAAATTCTGGGTCAAATTTCAGCGCAAATTAACACCCTTAACCCGGGGATAGATCACGGTCCCCCAACTAATTTTTGGCCTGACCCGGGTTTTCTTCTAGATCCTTCTGGGCATTACTGCAAATAGTTCAGCATAAAGTCGATACCGCAGGTTTCACTGTCGTGGTATGTCTGGAAGGGGCCAGACGCGTGAACCACGCTTGGCAGGCCGACCTCAAGAGAACGCTGCTTCAGGGCAATGGCGTGCAGCGGCTCATGCAAATTATCCCAGTCCGCAAATGCTGGCTGAGTCTCCGCCGCGCCGCTGTTCGCACAGAATGGTGCATCGTTGGCGTCCATCATACCCAGCATGTCCACATTGCCGCGGTAAGCCAGCATGTCCGGTGTAAACTGCGTCGCAAGGTCTGAAATATCATAGAAACCCAATACCTGTGGCACATTTTGCCATTCCGCCTGAGCGGTGCTGTCTATCTCCCCATCGAGGATAAAGACGTCCAGTGCAGGCTTCAGTACCTCCTCCCAGCGCACCAGGTCATAGGTAGCCTGAGCCGCCACGGCATACACCGCGCTGACTCGAGTGCTCTGTTGCTCTACCGGTTCAGCACTATCGAGCTGCGCAAGATCATCATGTGTGCCCAGCCACAGCGACGTACCCGCCCCGGCGGAGCCTCCCGTTACTCCCACACGCGCTGGATCAATATTCAGCTTGCTAGCGTGGCAGCGCAGGAACTGCACCGAACGTGAAGCCCCCTCCAGGGAGTCAATGACGCTGGTGCCAGAGCCGCTGATCAGTGGATAGTTAATAGACGCATAGGCAACGCCCTCCTGCAGATAATCATTAATACCGCTGCCGTCAGCATAATTCATTGCCTTTTCGCCACCGGTAAAACCACCACCATGGATATGGATAATCAGTCCGGTCGGCTCTGTGCCAACAGGAGGCAGGAACACGTCCAGCTTCTGTCGCTCGTGAGCCCCGTAGGCCAAATCCTGGTAGACGATCGTGCTTGAAGGCACTGCCGTTAATCCGCTAGGCACGGACCCAAGTGGCGATGCCCCAAGTGCCTCAGCGCTACAGGCGTCGCCGCCTAGCAGGCCAATGCGATCCTTGATCGCGGGTTGCTGCCTTGGGGTCGCTGTATAAGAAGTGGTAGTGCCTGCTGTGATATCAGTGACGATGATGTCTACCCTGCCCTGGGGGTTGAAAGCAAAGTCAAAATTGAACCCCGGCAACGCTCCCGTTGTCGTACCTTCTTCAGACAGTCGGCCACCAACATTAAACGGGGCTGTCGATGAAAACGCTGGTGCGAAGAACGACCAATTGAGCCACCCGTAGGGATCTACGGAGAAGTTCACCGTAATCAGGTCGGCACCGCCTGGAATATTGGCTGCAACATCGAACTCACCGAAATACGGGTTCGTCGACATTCCGGCGCGCGTGCCATGGTAACGGTTGGATACCTGATTATTAATATCCCGTACATCAACAACAAAATAATTCGAATCCTGGAACACTATATCGAATAGGAAACCCTGGCCCTGCCAACCGGTATAATTGAGTACTCCGTCCACCAGTTGTGCATTAAGATTAAACGGATCGGCGGCGCCCAAAGCATTGAAGCTCCACTGCACTTCGCCATAGGGCGTCACATTGAAAGAAAGTGTCTGGAAACCATCTGCAGATGAAACATCAAACGAACCTGTGTAAACAGATGCCGGGGGAACCCCCTCTCGATTGCCCGATAGCGTTAGCATCGTATCGCTGGTGGCTGTATCTGATAACTCTAGAGCCAGATAGTCTGCATCGACAAAGCGCAGTTGCGCTGTCCATACGCCCAGGTCATTCCAGGCGATAGACCCATTGGCAGTTAACTGCCCCTCCTTGAGATAAGGGCCACCGGGCGCCGCTGAGGTGGTAAACCACCATTTAACGTAACCGGAAGCATCGATCATCAGAGAGGTCGTGGCAAGCAGCGGATGCTGCTGCACATCAAATAAGCCGACATAGGAGCTCACCGGGTAACCGAACTGACTACCGAAGCCATAAGTCGCAGCGCCAGTATCGATCTCCACGACTTCAACTGTGAAGTAACCGGGTGCGGTGACGGTAAGGGTAACGTCGTACCCAAAGAAATCAGCCCAGAAAGCGATACCGGATGGGTCGAGCTTCCTCTCCAGGATGACATTTGTAGCACCGAGGGCATCGAACCTCCAGCGCACGATACCCGCGCTGTCCACGACAAACTGGCGGGTCGTAATATTCGCCGGGTCCACCGCCAGGGTATAGGAGCCCATGTGGGTACTGGCCGTCTCTCCCTCGCGCGTGCCAAAGACGGTCACCGGTTGCCCCTGGTCGTTCACCCATTCGATTAACAGCGAATCAGAGCTGGTAAAGCGGAAGGATATTTCCAGTCCATCCGGTCCTCCCAGGTTGCTCTGGAACGTAGCATCTGGTGTGATCGTGCCAGTTACCGACAGTGGAATAGGAACCCCCTCCGCATCAACAACAGTGTCAACGGTGAAATTCCATATCACGTTACCACCGTCATCGACCGAGAGCAGGGAAGTGTCCAAGGCGCTAGTGTCCGGTGATACCGTGTAAGAACCTGCATAGGGAGACACTGGCGCATCGTCGAAGCTGAGCCCGCAGGGCGTGTCAATGGGATCTGTTCTTTCCATGATTAATAATGAGGAAAGGGGGCCTGCCCACGGAACGCCTCCGACCAGATTAAACTCAGAATACAAACGTGTATATTCGTAGTTGTCGTCGTGATTAAGGCGGGTGAACAGGCTCTTGCGCAGCTCAAAGCAGGTAACTCCCTCGACCAGAGGCGGGCAATTGGCCAGACGGGGTGCCCCGTCGGCGATCTCCCGATAGAAACTCGCCCTCAATTCGCCGTCCCCATCCAACTCCCAGGTAAACGGGTCAACCTGGATATCATTACAGGCGTCCTCGGTATACCCCCTGGGATAATACTCCTGCCGGCCGGTGCCATTGTCGTCGAACTGCAGGGCATAGACCACGGATGTATTGGATACGGGACCGCGGTAATACTCGAAGCGCCCCACCTCCTCACCGACACTAAAGCCCTGTGAAGTAGCAGGAATAATGGCCAGGGGAACCACCAGGGATACGCCATCGGCACGATCAAGTCGCGCGATAGCCTGGTGCGCTTCACCAAAACGCTGCAAAAGCCAGAAGGTAACAAGCTCATCATCAGCCGGCGCACCGGGGTCAGTTGCAACACGGCGCACCTCCAGTCCTTTGCCGTCGTCTGTCACCGACCATGCCATTAGACCTGCCTCAGTGACATCACCCGCGTGTATTGACCCGCTGCCATCCGTGTTGAAGTCGATACCCGTAGCACGCAGTAATCTACCTCCCGGAGTGCGACGACCCAAAGCCTCTAAATTAAAGACATCCGCGCCAACAACCATGCCGAAGGTAGCCTCCAGTGTATCTATCCCGAGTTCGCTGACCGGATCCAGTAGTGCTTCTGCCTCTACCAGCGATGACATATCCGCCAGGGTTTGGAAATCTTCACCGGCCGCAGCGCCTGGGTATTTCCAATAATGGGTGACAGAGAAGGAGATCGAACCGCCGGCCAAGGCCAGCGGCACGTATTCACTGCGATAGAGTAATGGTCTCTTGTCGGTAATTGGAGCGTCAAGAGCAGCTGCCGGGTCTAAAGGGATCGGGCGCAGGAAAGCATTAAAGTCAGGGGCGCCATACTCGACCGTGAGCACTGCGGGGATACCGCTGACACTCCAGGTAAAACCCTGCTCCGAAAAGTCGTCAAGGCGGGTACCTGTACCGGCACCTGACCCCGGAACGTCCTCGATAAAAGTCACAATAGCGGCAGGGTCATCTGCACCGACATTACCCACGCGAGCCTCAAAACGCTGACCGATAATCGTCTCGGCTGCAAACTCAAAGGACGGAAACAGCTCGGGATCCTGAATGATCTCCTGTACTTCCTCGTAGACCTGCGTTTGCAGAGCGGGCGACTCATCCACCTCGACAACAAGCTCATCGAGAACCCCCGTCTCGGGATTCACGATATCCTCAAAACTGCTGCCCTCGGGCAGTTCCAGCCCAGATTCAGGGTCAGCCACAAGGGAAATAATTGCTGCCACCTGCAGAATCTGCAATGGGTCGGTGTTGGCAATCAAGATATCTATCTGTGCCGTGTCTATAAACTCCAAATCACCGTTGGCCTGGGTAAGGATCGCCACCAGGGCTGTGGTGATATTACTTATCGTGGTCTCCAGGAGTTCGCTGCTTTGCGCGTAGGCCATGGGAACAAACCACTGCGTGACAGATGTCCCAACTTCCACCGCCCAGTCGAACAAGGAGAAGTCCAGAGATGCGACGCTGTCTGATGTGACCAGTTCACCCAGTTCACCTACCAGGCTTCGCAACTGCACATAAGCCTGTTCGCCGGAGCCCTGCGCGCTTAACTGGACGTAAGAAGTGGCCGAAGTGCCCCGAACGGTAAGGGTATAGCGCCCATCCTGGTCCGCTTGGGTAGTGAACCTGAACCCCTCTATCTCTGTGGAAACAATGGCTTTAGCCAGGGGCTTGCCCGCTGCGTATAGCACCGTGCCAGTAAGGGTGGCTGACAGGCCTTCCTGATTACAGTATGCGGGGGCGTTCTTGACGGATTGCTGTGCAGGTGTGATCTCTGCACTGATAGTCCCATCCAATCGTACCTCACACGGGATATTATCGCGGACAAGGAGCGTAAGATTTTTATCCCCGGGCGCCGCGTCCGCTTGCGCCAGTGAAACCCCTATGCTCGAATCTACAAGGTCAAAGCCGGCACTCTGTTTTAGGCCTTCGATCTTCAGTTTTACCTTGACCCGTTGCTCGTCTTCCTGGAACTTGGCATCCCATGTGACTGTGGGGAAAGGTGCCGCGAATAGCGCCACGGAGAGAACGCTGAGATAAAGGGCTACAACCGCGATACTGAGACCGCGCAGTGCACGTAGGGTTGGCATGGGATCATCCTTGATATTTTATTAGTTCTTACTAGGTTTTTAACGTACAAAACCTGACCTGTCAAAAGCCATGCCCCTTAAACGTGACTCAGATCACAGTACTAATGATTCTTTCAAATTAACTAAATCTGGCTATCCCTGCATCCACCCAGCCTAGAAAGAATACCGCAGCCTGACTCCCCCATAGCGGCGTTCGCTGCGAACCGGAATCCGGGCAACTATGGTATTGGTAAATAAGCCGCCACCGAGCGCATCTGTAATCGCCGATGAATGGAACTCATCGAACACGTTGTTCACAAACAGGGTCACTCGATATTTTTCCGCACTGCTCTCTGCGATACCGATATTCAGGTTGGCAACACCGAAGGAATCCTGGACGGCTAGCGGGCTGCCCTTGATGTCGTAGTTGGCCTCATCACGCCACACGTAGTTGAAATTGAGGAAGCCATCAAATGGCAAGGTATCAAACTGCATACTGTAATCGCCGCCCAGATTCAATTTCCATTCCGGTGCGTTTTGCAGCACGTTGCCCGCCAGACTCGGCTGTACGTCCTGAACAACCCCCGGGGCAAGCTCAACCGAAACACAACCCTCCTCCGGCGTTTGCAGGGGGTAACATGGGCCGTTGTCCCATTCGACCACCTTCGCGTCCACATAGGCGATCCCGTACATCAACCGGAAGTTGTCGCCGAGCAGCGCCAGGCCCTCCAACTCGACACCTTTGGTTTCCAGTTCACCCACATTCAGCAATTGTGTTGCGATGGAGCCATCGTCCAGAATTGTAAAATTCTGCGCCTGGAAATCGTCATATTCGGTGAAGAACACCGCTGCATTAAACTGCAGGCGATTATCCAGCCAGGTTGATTTCAGACCAATTTCATAATTAATGGATTCTTCCGGCTGAACAGGGTTCGACGCCTTGTTTTCATCGAACCCGGCAGTGTCAAAAGCGCCGCCTTTGTAACCCGTGGAAATACTCCCGTATAACATGCGTTCTTCGTCCAGATAGTGTTGCAAGGAAATTTTCCCCAATACCACGGAGTCATCGTCACTGGCAGTGATTCGCGTTTCGTCGATATAGTTGCTGACGTCCGCCGAAATATCCTCCTCGTTGTACCTCGCCCCGAAGGTAAGACTGGTATCGTCACCAAACCGCCAGGTGGCCTGCCCAAATAGGCCGAGGGAATCAGTCTCGGTAGATTGCAAGCTATCGGAATTCACCGGGGCAAAATCGGCCACGCGGTGGAAACGCTGCTTATTTTCAACTTCGGAATAATACAGCCCCACAAGATAGTCGAAGTTGTCGTACGTCGGTGACAGCAGGCGTAGTTCCTGGGAGAAAAAGTCAGATGTTCTGTCGGAATTGTCCCAGGCTCTTACACTGAATACGCCAAGGAGGTCGGTGTCGACATCTCGCGCACTGAAGTCGACATCCGAAGCCGCTACATTGTTCCACTTGTTATAGGCCGTGATCGAAGAGAGGGTAAAGTCATTGAATGCGTAATTGAGCCTGAGGCTCGCGCCTTCAGTAGTGGTTTCCTGAAGTAGTACATCATCGAGGGCTACCTGGTCATTTTCCTCATCCTGGGCTATGTTGGGAACCATCTCACTGTATAGAACGCTTATGGCATCAGGAAAAATATAAGCCGAGTCCTCGGCGTAGCTCTGTATCACCAGGGCACAGCACTCCGCTTCTGAATCAGAATAATGTGCACTCAGGGTAATATCCCACTGCTCGCTTGGTTGCCAACGTAACTTCCCGCGGACAGATGCCTGCTCCTGGCTCTGGACATCATCACCCGTGTGAGTGTTCTCAATAAAACCATCCCTGTCGCTGTAGTAACCGGTCAGGCGATAGCCCAGAGTGTCTGACAGGGGGCCTGAGACAGAACCGGCTACGGCGATTTCCTCATCATCGGTAGCGGTAAGTTCAACCACGCCTTCAAATTCATCGGCCGGCGCCCGGGTTGTGATGTTAAGCACACCAGCCGAGGCATTTTTCCCGAACAGCGTATTCTGCGGCCCACGTAACACCTCTACCCGCTCGATATCGATGAGGTTGGTAAAGGCCTGCCCACCTTGTGCCTGGGAAACATCGTCGAACACCACCAGAACCGAAGGTTCGACCTGTATACCGAACACCCCGTTTGTACCAACTCCCCTGATCTGCATCCCCCCATTCGTGTTCTTGGAGCCACTGCTAATGGTCAAAGACGGCGAGAGCTGCTCGAGATCGGTCATCTGTGTAATGCCCAGCGACTCCAGTATCTGGCCACTCACGGCGGTTACGGCAAGCGGGACATCCTGGACACTCTGCTCTCTTTTCTGAGCGGTGACGATGATCTCCTCGAGCACGTTTTGTGCCTGCAAGCTGCCGCTCTGGAGCACACCGACAACGGCCAGGGCGAGTCCACGTTGATGCACTTTCCTCGGAAAAAGGCTTTTCTTATAGTCCGTAATCATGGCGACCCCTCATTTGAGTTCTGACAAGTGACTATTCTGGGATAGGCTGGCAACAACCTTCTTATATTCATAGTACTACCCAGACAACAACCCCGAGTAAACAAGTGTCCGGCGAATTAGTCAATGTGCCCGGAATAACATGTTCGCGCACAAGTGGCTGAAGCGTGACTATCGGACAGGAAACCGTAGCGCATGTATGTGCTCGTTTCGCCAATTAAACTAACCCACCTAAGTTTGTCTGGTGTGCACCTCGGACCGTTGAAATTGTTCAGCACTTCTTGACTACACTCCTATTCGGAGTATATTCGAATACTCCCGATGGGAACCTATACCCCTGCCACCGCTAAAAAGCAGCACCGAGGACCGGATGATGACTTCAAACAAACTTACACTCGTACTGGCACTGACGGGCGCCGCCCTGATAGCCGGGTGCTCTGACTCCAGCGACCGTCGTCCGGACACCACTCCCCCACCCGTCGAGCCGCCTGAACCGATTGAAGCTATTGGCTACAGCGCGACCGTACACCGCACCGAAGCTGGATTCCCGCATATCATTGCCAACGACTTCGGCAGCGTGGGCTTTGGCACCGGTTACGCAGCCGCCGAGGACAACTTCTGCATCATGGCAGAAAATATATTGCGCGTTCGCGGCCAGCTTGCGGAGTTCCTGGGATCGGCTGAGAGCAACGTGAACAGCGACCTGTTCCGTGCCTACATGGTGCAAACAGGAATGTACGATGCTGACGTCTCCCCGGAAATGGAGTACATGTACACAGGCTTCGCCGCAGGTTATAACCACTATCTGCGCCAGACGGGAATCAGTAACATCAACGACCCCGCTTGCCAGGGAGCTGACTGGGTGCCGACAATGACTGCGGATGACGTGCGCCGCTCCGAATTGACTCCCGCCTTCCTGCCCCGCCTGTCATCACTATTTCTGGCAGCAACACCGCCAGTAACGGTTAGCAAACTGAACAAGGACACGAAGAAGGAAGGCGCTACGGAATTCCTTCCAGCCCAATCTTCAGAAGATATCGCCCGCGCACCACAGCCAGCGCTGTCTGAAGAAGAGACCCTGCAACTTGCAATGACTATCAATGAAATGGCGACCGCCCGGGACAAGGGCAGTAATGGCGTAGCCATTGGCAGCGAACTTACGGACCACTCGGGTGGCATCCTCTATACCAACCCACACCTGGACTGGGACTTCAGCTTCTTCTTCTTCCCCCGGCACCAGATCATCCCCGGTGTCACCAACCTTTTGGGGGCCAATACCTATGAACGCTCGTTGATGGGCTTCGGCACCAACGGTGACGTCGCCTGGACCAATACGGTGACTGCGTCCCGCACCCAGGCCCTGTACGAACTGGAACTGGCACCGGGCAACCCGCTGGCGTACATGTTTGATGGCGAGGAAGAAGCCATGGAACAGATCACTGTCACAATCAATGTGCTGGGCGACGATGGCAACCTGACTGAGCAAAGCCACACCCTGTATGAAACGCGTCATGGTCTCATCCTGGGTCTTCTGTTCGGCTGGGACAACGCGACGGCCTTTTCCCTGCGTGTTGCCGATGAGGGCAACCGCGGCCAGAACGGCCAGAATATTGCTCTGGCCCGCGCCAAAACCGTCGAGGATGTGAAGGCCGCCATGAACACCTACCAGGGCTCCGCCAACACCAACACGATTGCCGCCGACAGCTCCGGCAGTGCCTTTTACGGCGACGTGGGTGCCGTGGTCAATATGACAGACGCCCAGTTAGAAGATTGCGCCACCGACACACCGGTGCTGATCTCCTTCTTCGCACCGGCCTTCCGAGGTGATACCAGCGAATGTACCTGGCGTACAGACCCGGATTCCGCAGCGGACGGACTGCTGGGCGCCAGCAAGCAGGCCACCCTGATCCGCAAGGATTATGTGACCAATTCCAATGACAGCTTCTGGCTTGCCAACCCCAACGAGCCCATCACCGGCATTCCGCTAGTACAGGGTGAAACAGAAGAAGAGCGCACGCTGCGCACCCGTTCCGGCCTGGTGATGATACAGGAACGTATGGACGGCACCGACGGCCTGGGTGGCAACACTTTTAATATCGACTCGCTCGTAGAGCGCATGCTGAGCAACCAAAATTACGCTGGTCAGTTGTTACGGGGTGACCTGGTTACCTTGTGTGAGAACAACCCCAGTGTTGATCTTGACGGCGTGAGCGTGGACATCAGTGAGGCCTGTGATGTGCTGGCCAAATGGGACGTACTGTCCAACCTGGACAGTCGTGGCGCACACTTGTTCCGTGAATTCATGCGCGTTGGCGGCGGCGGTCGTGAACTACCCGATACCTTCAATTACAGGGTGCCCTTCGATCTGGAAGACCCTGTCAACACGCCGCGCGGACTCGATACCAGCGACAACCCCGAAGCTCTCATAGCACTTGCCGAGGCTGTGCAAACATTGTCCGCTGCGGGAATCGCGCTGGATGCACAACTGGGAGACATCCAATCCACACGCAAGAACGACCAGGTCATTCCCCTGCATGGCGGTGAAGAGTTCGAGGGTGTGTTCAACAAGATGTCGCTGGATCTCGCCGGTAGTGAGGGCTACAACGAGGTCACTGGTTCCAGTGCCAGCTGGATCATGGCAGTGGAATTCGCTGAGAGCGGCGTAAAGGCGAAGGGCATCCTGAGCTATTCCATCTCGAGCAACAGCCAATCTGAGCGCTATGCAGAAATGACTGAAATGTTCTCTCGTAAAGCGTTACTGGACCTGCCCTATGAATTGGAAGCAGTGGAAGCTGCCGCTCAAAGCACCGTGCTGCTAAGTGAAGGCACCAGCGACTGCGCCGGCAATGGCTGGCAGGGCTTCGCCGAACTCGCGTTCAGCGATGAGGACGCCTGCCGCGCCTACTTCAGCGATCTGGAAGCCAATCAGCTGACTGACTGGGTCGATGGCTGATAGCAAGAGGCCACTAAAGAATCGCTCGCCTTACTCGAAATCGGGAACGAACAGGTTTTTCTCATCGCCCGCAGTCGCGGTTCCGGAGACACCAATCATTTCCCGATCCATCATCTGCTGTAAGGTTTGCGAGTCATCCGGGGTCTCGGCAATAAAGCGCGTACCATCGTCCAGCCGCCCAATCACCAGTGCGCGCTCAACACCTTTGCGGCCATGCAGGACGGTATAGGTTTCTATGCGACCACTGCCATTCGGTGATTCCGTAAATGATGGATGCTCTTCGTCCAGGATCGCCTGTTGGTAGTCCGCCGGGGCTTCACGCTGCCAATCGCCCTCGATGGGCGTAGTGGAGTAGATCCCAAGGGAGTGTTTGGTGACGAACCAGCCATTGGCATTGAGCAGGCCAAACTTACCCGGATTGCTGCGCAATACATCCATCATGGTCGCGATAGAGTGCGTAACATAGTTATTGCCGGGCCCGCCAAAATAGGGCAGCCCTCCGGTCACAGTCAGGCCGCGCGCATCATCATGAGCGAGACCCATTTCATCACAGGCGATTTGCACCGCGGATGGGAAACAACTGTAAATATCGAAAAAATCCATCTCATCAATGGTCTTACCCGCCATGAAAAAAGCTTTTTCGGCCATCTTGCGAACTGCTGGTGATGAATGGTAATTCACCCGCTCGCTAACATTCCAGATATCGTTGGCATCTGCGCAGCCATGCAGGTACACCATGCGGTCATCCGCAACGCCAAGTTCACGCGCTTTGGCCAGTGAAGTCATGATTACTGCGGCACCCATATTCACTTGAATAATCGAGTTGAGAAACTTGGTATAGGGGAAGCCAACGTAGCGATTACTCTCGCTGGCAGTTGCAATCTCCTTGGCACTGCGCTCGGTTGGAAACCAGGCCAGTGGATTCATCGCCGCCACGGCGTTAAAGCCTTGATAGAGTTCACCCAGTTTCTGGCGGTGCTCATCAAGGCTCAGGCCATACTTGACACGCAAGGCGTTCTCAAACATCGGATAGGTCACTGAAGGCGTCTGCATGCTATAGGCCATCTCGTGATCGCTGGCGGCCGGGCGCGAATCTCCCAACATTTCTGGATCGCCACCGGCGCCGTCCATCCAGGCATCGAGATCCAGGCCCATCTTAAGACGTGAAAGCATGGTATGAAGCGCTTCTGCCCCCACCAATAACACGGCGCTCGTCTCGCCCTGCGAAATCTTTTCGGCGTATCGATTAACCAGCATCTGCGGCGTATTGCCACCGGTATGGGTATAGCGCTTTTCTTCCGGATCAATATTCAGTGTCGTACACACCGCCTGCGGGACATTGCGCACCATACCAGAAGCTGCACTGCCGCTTTCAGGGCTATCCACGGTCAGTCCCAGGGCCACAATCGTATCGATGCTTTCCAACAGCGCAGCACCAGGGCCGGCGTCTGCCGCCGCCTTTCTGGCCACCTCTGCCATCAACTCGATGGGGGAGCCCGCCTCTTCCGGTGGACGCTTGTCGGTCAACTGACCGCAGCCGATCAAGACTGGCATATTTTCTTCGTTCATACTGTTCCCAACTACCTCGTTAATTCAGCCCGTATTCAAGAACAGGCACCTTAGCCGCATACGGGGATAAAGTGCAATGCTAGGAGTGGGTTGTACTAATGCCATCGGCCTGCCTGAGTGCAGACGGCCGCAAAATTCAAATTGAATTCTATGATGGCTCTTGCTAGCTGAGTTCAAATTCCTCGTAGCCATTAGATGCACAGCGATCACAATATTCCATATAGGTGGGCGTGTGAGGATGATTCAATAACTGACGAGGCTTCCCGGGTATGTTGGCCCCCATATACCAGGAATCTGCGAGGGGAAACAACGTCGCGTCAGCCAGTGTCTTCATCTCTTCAAGCCATGTATCTTCAGCTTCAAGAGTCGCTTCAAAGCGCTGTAGTTTTTGCTCACGCTGGAATTTCAGGCAATTCACGATCCACTCGCCCTGCACTTCCGCACAGTAGGGTCCAGTACACAGGCCCGAAGGCGAGAGCGGTCCATAAAGCATGTACATATTGGGAAAACCGGATGTCTTTTTTGAGATTCAACTTGGATTCAAGGTAGTCAAAGTATCTACACAGTTCGTCTCTGGAAGGAAATTTTTCCGTCCAACGCCAACCCTTCCAAAGGCCGTCAAATGAGAATTGGTAGTTTGGGACATGGGAATCAACACGGGCACCAGGATAGCAATTCCAGTGCCATACGCCGCCCAAATCGGCACCGGCGTCAACGAGTCGCACCGAAAACCCCTGCTTGCGTAGATGATAGAGCTGGTACAAGCCATTGAAGCCGGCACCTACAACAAGGGCGTCAAGGATAGTCGCATCCTCGGGCTTGCCCGAGTTATCCACCATATAGCGCTCTCCCTAGCTTCATGATCATGGCAGTTGACGACCTGTGCTTCCCTTACCGGTCAATGCCTATTGTTCGCCCAACTTAGCGTTAATTCAAAAATATGTAAAGTGAATGGATTTGCCAGCAAGCCGTGGGCTTTATTGACTGCCGGCTTAGCCATCTCAGATTACAAATGGAGACCAGATGCCTTCCATGCGAAATATTTACGGATTTTCTGTAATCTTATTCCGCACCATCGACGTATAACAACGGAAATTCACTTTTGAGAACCCACCACGCCATGCTAAAACTTCTCCCGATCTGGCATACAGTCTGTATCGCCCTCTTCGCTTCAGCTTCTGCAGCAGCTTATGCTCAGGAAACGCGCCAAGAGTATGGGCCATGGGTATGGAGTGTCGCTGGTGGCACTGTGAACCAGTTTGCCGCGGATTTCAGCGATGGGCCCGGCGATGTGAGCATCACGCGAGCCTTCGTCGAGGGCGGGCTGGGTTATGCGTGGGACCGTGATACGACCGCGTCAGCCTCCATCGGATTCGGTAGTACTGACTACGACTTTTCATCTGACGCCCTAATCGAGGGGCGCAAGCCCTGGGGTCGCATTGAAGAATACCGACTGTCAGTGCCTGTTCGGTTTTCCCCCACCGAGAAAATGCGCGCCATTGTCATTCCCAGCATTCGCACCTATGCCGAATCAGGGGCCAGCGCCAGCGATGGGCGCACAGAGGGCGTGCTTGCAGGCTTTAGTTGGAAGTTCTCGGATACCCTGTCCATTGGCCCGGGGTTTGGTTTGTTCTCTGATTTGGGCGATGAAACCAATTTCTTCCCTATCGTTCTGGTTGATTGGAAGATCACGGAGGCGCTCAGTTTGAGTACAGGGCGTGGATTGGCCGCATCACAGGGGCCCGGCTTGTCTCTGAACTATAAAATGGATAAAAAGTGGACGCTTGGATTAACTGCAAGATACGAAAAAACACGGTTTGCACTTGAGGAGCGAGCGGGACGCACCGCCCAGGTAGGAGAGGATTCCAGTACACCACTACTAATGGTGGCTAGCTACAGCCCGTGGCCAATGACCAGCATTACCGCATTGGCCGGCGTTGAGATCGGTGGCTCCATGGCCCTGGAAGATGGTAACGGCCGAGAGATCGCTAAAACAGATGTGGATACAGCGATGGTGATTGGCTTTGCCTTCAAAAGCCGCTTCTAACATCACCTTTCCCCAAGTAAGCAATGTATAGTTAATCTGAAAGCAGCTAAGGTACGTATTACCTTTCTCAATCATCAGGTACGAGGAATAACCAATGAAGTTCACTTACCACGCCACCATGTGCCCCCCCGATCAGTACCTGCCACTTGCCCTCGCAGCAGAGGACGCTGGCTTCGACGGCTTCACCTTCCCCGACAGTATCTGCTATCCAAAGGAAGGCTCCGACGTCTACCCCTATAATGATGATGGCACGCGCGACTTTCTGGAAGATGTACCTTTCCTCGAACCTTTCGTGGCCATTCCATACCTTGCCGCGCATGCCAAGAAACTGCATTTCACCACCTCCATCGTGAAACTGGCCATCCGCCAGCCGGTGATTGTCGCCAAACAGCTCGCTAGCCTGGCTGTAATCCTCGGCGATCGCTTTGCCTTCGGCGTGGGTATCAGCCCCTGGCCAGAAGATTTTGAAGTCTGCCAGATCCCGTGGGAGAAACGCGGCAAACGCATGGACGAGATGATGGAAATTATCAATGGACTGATGAGCGGCGAGTACTTCGGCTACGAGGGTGAGATTTTCAACATCCCCGAGATCAAGCTGTGCCCTGTTCCCGAACATCATGTCCCGCTGCTGGTGGGCGGCCACGCCAAACCCGCCCTGCGCCGCGCTGCACGCCTGGGCGACGGCTGGGTATCTGCCGGCTCCTCGCTAGAGGAACTGCAATCGATGATCGGCCAGATAGAGGAACTGCGTAAAGAATACGGCCGTGATCAGGGCGCTTTCCAGTACCATGCAATGACTGAGGCCGCATACTCGGCGAAAGGCCTAGAGGACCTGGTAGCTGCTGGGGTGACCGAGGTCATCATTGCGTTTAGCAATCCTTATGATGGAAAGCCAGATACCCAAACTCTCGAGGAAAAGATCGGCATGATCAACTGGTATGCCGAGAACGTCATTCGCCCCTACAGCGGGTGATAAAAAGGTACGATTAATCGCCCGGGTGAACCTTACAACAATCGATTACAGCCTGAATGTTGAGTTCACCCCGGAACAGTAAAGCTACTCGTTGGCGCTGGGCGGAAATACGTCTGCCAGCGAATGTTTATTGCTCGAATCGAACAGAGCCATAGGGCTTCCTCGATCGATATGACCAATAACCCCATGGTATGGGGCAAAACCAATCAATTCTTGCAGGCGTTTTGGGAATGTTTTAATCATATCCATGGGAATACCGATTTGCTGGTTTTCCTGCTGACGAATAAAGCCCGCGCAATAATTCATTGCCAACCCCATACGCCAACTGTCTGGACTATCATCGGGGAGGGAATTTTCACCGCCCCCGTGCCAAACATTGCCTGGCCATACAAGAACAGAGCCCTTCGACATTTCGGCTGGAATGCTGTCGTAATGTTTCCCGAACTCTGGCGCAGTATCCAACTTGTGAGAGCCGGGAATAATCCGTGTCGCGCCATTTTCCTCCGTGAAATCTGTTAAGGCATACATGGTGTTGCAGACCAATGGCGGATGAGGAAGCGGCAAATTGATAATGCCATCGTCAACATGTATCGGCTGCGGATTTTCGCCGGGGCCGATATGAATGGTCGATAGGGATGAGACCAACAGCCCCTCATCCAGAACCCCTTCGACCACGGGTAAAACCAAAGGGTGGGTTGCAATACCCCAAAACGTTGGACCTTGAGTTAAGAGGTTATAGATACGCTTGGTTTTGGCCCCTTCAAACACATTGGCATAGGGCAGCGTTGCTAAAGCCTGCTCTAACGCCCGGACCTCTTCAGCTATCGCATCGGCTTGATCAGGACTTAGAACATTTTCAATAATGCAGTATCCATCCTCAGCAATCTGTTCCAGATAATCGTCAATCCCTCTTTCGCTCATAGTCTTTATACCCTCAATTACAGATAATCAATAAAGATGGGGGATGACCAAGCCCTGTGTCGGGCAGGGGCCAGACAGTCATCAGAGCGTGACTGCCCTACGCAATAACTCACTGCGGTGCAATTGCCCTGCTCGTCCCTTTCGCAACCAAACGGATCGCCATTAATTGTGTCCGTGGCCTGTTGAATAGCACGCACATAGTACACGGCTTCTCGACCGTCCTTGGAAAAATCCTCATCACTAAATTCAACAGCGCAGTGCTCCGCCGATGGATCGCACTGAAAAACCTTCCAGGGATCTTGTACCAGATCTGAGGTGTTTTCCTGAGCCGTTAAGCGCGGCAGAATCTTAATCACTTCAATGGCTTCGATTGGGTATCGATTGTCTGAGGGGTTATAGCACTCGCCTCGACAAAGTCGGTCAAGGCGCTCCGCGCCCAGTGCCTGCTCTGCATAGTCCGGGCAGCCAGGTAGCTGTTGACGGCTACCCATGGCACGAACGCGAAAGGTAGGGAAATCCGTGGTCTTTACTTCACTTCCCATGGGAAAGCTGGCGCCTTGCTGATCGACCATATCGAACCACAACATTATACGCGGGCCGCTGGTACCGTATACTTCGCGGCGTTGCAGTGCGTCGAACAGGTCGCCACGGTTACGACTGCTGCTATGGGCTGCCACCAAACCGCCGGTATAGTAAAATGCATCAGCGCGATCGTTGGCCGACAGTGCGCTGATAAAAGATACTTCTTCGGCTGGCAGTGCTGCTTTCTGTTTTATGGATGCCAGCGTCTGACGTAATTCGGGGTCCTTGGTATCGGTTATATAATATCGGTCATATTCCTTATAACCGTTACCACCTCTACCGGTGTGGGTATCGCTGGACCCGATAATACCCAAGCGGGCACGGGGTTTGGTGGGGCTGCCTGCGCGCTCACCCAGGGTCAAAATATACTGCGCCGAATGCTTTTCCTGATAATTGTAGGCGGGCAAGAAGCTCTGCGTTAACTGGTCGCACTGACCCCAGTCTTCCAGGCTGGCATCCGGAATAGTGAGTTTCGCTGGATTGAGCGGACTGCCATTGTCAGCCCCGAGGTAACTGACAATGGCCTGATCCGCCCTGGTGCTACAAGCTGCGCTTTCAGGGTCGGCGCAGCGCTCACGAATAATATTTGCCGCCTGCTGACAGCAGGGAGTGAAGCCGTTCTCCGCTGGCGGGCACTCGGATGTGCCTGAATAGACCGTACTGCCTTCTTTTAAGTCACGATAGATTTCAGAATTTCCATGACCGGAATAGACTTCCAGTAAACGCTGATACTTGGGGTTATGTTGTTGTAGCTGTTGGTCAAAATCGGAACCTGTCACATTGGTAGTGCCCCAGGCCAAACCATGGGGGATAACCAGCGCATCAAAACCCCATTGATCCAGTTTGGTAAACAGTTCCGCGGGGGTTTCAGCTTTTTCGTAACAGTTGTCTGGCAAAGCAGTGGTATTGACCGCAGGATCACAATCCGGTGTGTCATACAGATTTTGCATGTGGCTGGCATAGCTACCATAGGCCGGCAGGTCACTCGCGCCTAATGCCAACAGGCCCAGTCCTCTCAGGGGAGCCGGGAGATTGGCCATCTGCCGATAGACTTTGTCTCCGGACGAAATGGGGCGCCGAGGCAGCAGTTCTTCCTGCAGGTCACGAAATATGACGTTTTTGTGGCCATAGTGATTGGCAGGTGTGTCACCCAGATGAGACCACTCCCAACCCATAAACGCTACTGTGTCTGGCTGTTGGTCAGGACCTGCAGCACCGACAGCATTGCATTGGCGAATACTCTCTTTGGTGTCACTCCACTGTTTGGGGGTTAAACCTTCGGCGTGATCATTAATGCTCCAGAAATCGACAGCCGAGCAAAATCGGGCGAAATCGCAGGCATCAGCTGGGCTAAAATAGCCGAAGCCTTTCGACATCGGCGTGCCGAACATCGCCGCATCCATCGAGTAACTGGTGTGAACATGCAGGTCACCGAAGTAAATTTGCTTGCTGCCGTCTTGCGCGGGGGTCAACGGGCGCGCCACTTGTACGGGCTGACCAATTGCCGGCTCTTCGAAGAACACTGCGGCGCCGACTACCCAAAACACCACCAAAGCAATAAGGAGAGTGGCGAGTAGTCCCAGTAATATTTTTTTTAGCATAAAGACCCACGTACTGTGAAACCCAGATTGAGTGTTAACCATAGTCTAATCATAAGCCGGGTCAAACCTTGGCAAAGCATTGGTTCAGTAATAGTTGAGTGGCTTTTATGCCCTGCACTTCGGTCAGGCCGTGCCCCTCAAATTCAATACCCACATGGCCTCTATAGCCAGCGTCGCTAGCAATCTGCATCATGCGCAAGAAATCTATAGTGGTTTCGTTACCCATAGTGTCAAAGTCATAAGATTTGGCACTTAAGCCTTTCGCCAACGGGGCCAGCTCTGCCACGCCTTTATAGCGGTCGTATTCATCAGTGCAATCCCCAGGGGTGCCCTCAATGCAAAAATTGCCAAAATCTGGCAGGGTACCGCAATAGGGGCTATCAACGGCCCGGATCACTTCCGCAAGCCATTGTCCGTTAGACGAATAACCGCCGTGATTTTCAACAATAATGTTAACCCCCGCCGCCTCACCGTAGGCGGTTAGTTGGGTTAATCCGTCAACCGCGTTGGCCGCAACCTCTTCAGCGCTGCCCTGCCCCGCAGCATTGACCCGAACGGAGTGTGCTCCGAGTTTTTGCGCGATATCGACCCAGGGATGATGCTTTGTCACTGCTATTTTTCTTGTGCTTTCGTCAGCATCACCGAGATCACCCAGTGCGTCACACATAATGAGGCCTACCTGCACACCCTGTTGCTGGCACTGAGCCTTGAATGCATCCCAGTAGCCGTCGTCGCCTGACTTGGAAAAATAGAACGTATTGACCAGCTCAATCGTGTCAATGCCAAACTGCTCCATGGCGATCGTGGGAAAGTCGTCAGGATGAAGTACGCCCTGTAGTAAGGCATCAGGATTCTCCATCAATGTTTGGCCGATATAGGCCCAGCCCTGTTCCATCGTGCTACCAAAAAAGCTTTTGTGCAGCGACCACTGCGCCAGTGAAATCTTGAAATTACTTTGTGCCCTGCTCATAGGTTCCCCGGTGTTAGTTGTCGTTTCTGTGCCAGCACAGCCCGATGTCAATAAGGGCGGAGCCAACGCTACCGCAATACCCGACAGACTTAACTTTTGTAGAAAGGATCGTCTATCAGCATTCATAATACCCACCGGTTTCGACAAATTAGATGGTCTAGACTACATTATTCTAGCTTCAAGTTTGCAGAACAAGCTGAACTTAAGCCTAGAAGCAACTCTCGAAGGAACCATGCCTATAGAAAACACTTAACATCCATCCTCGGGCCAGGAGTCATTTCCGCAAAACTTGGACTTTCCCTGATTACCGGGCAATAATATAGCTATAACTAGCTTATAGGATATTTCGATGACTGTCATTAAGGGAAAAGTCTGTCTCATTGTCGGCGCTTCTTCAGGCATTGGCCGGGCGCTGGCCCTTCAACTCGCCCGCCGGGGAGCCATCCTCGCGTTGACCGCCAGGCGAGAGGATCGCCTGTTAGCGCTGAAGGCAGAAATCGAGGCCCTGGGCGGCCAATGCGAAATAAGGACCGCAGATGCCACCAACAGCCAGGAATCAGCCGCGGTTGTGGGCAAGTTCGTGGATATCTTCAAGCGGGTCGATATCGCCATTCTCAATGCCGGCGGCGCTCCCGCCGTCGACATGCGCGAGATAGGTGCTGAGGACGTGAATCACTACATGCGGACTAACTACGACGTCACCGTAAACTATCTCTTCCCGGTTCTTGAGGTCATGAAGCGACAGCGCGACGGCTTCGTCCTGCATACCAATTCATTGGCGGGCTTTCTCGGCATTCCACTACAAGGACCCTATAGTGCTGCCAAAGGCGCTACCCGCTTATTGCTTGATACCTGCCGCCTGGAGTTTGAGGAATACGGCATAAAGTTTTGCAATGTCTACCCGGGGTTTGTGGCCACTGAGGCAACCCAGGGAGATGGCATGCCAGCGCCATTGGAGATTTCTGAAGATCAAGCCGCAACCCATTTAATCTACGCGCTCGAGAAAGAGAAGAAAGACTATATGTTCCCCTGGCCGATGCGCTGGCTGGTGCGGTTGGCGCTGTTGCTGCCAGGTTTTATTGTGCGGATGATTCTCAGGCAGGATGTTCCAAGTCGTGCAGATACCGGCACAAGGTGAAGAGCGTTGCTACCACTCTTTGATACCGGTATTACTCGCAATCGTGCTCCCCCAGACTAAACACCCGCGCCGCGTTCTGGCCCAGAAAGAGCGCTCGAGTATCGCCTGCGCATCCTTTTTTACTCAGCCATCAACTGCTGCACCATGGGCTCTATCGCCGTCGCCCACACGGTGTACTGATCGGCATTGGGGTGTAGCAAGTCACTCATGACTGACCGTTGCAAGATTCTGTTCTCATCCAGAAACTCGCCATTGATGTTCAACCAATGCACGCGTTGGCCATCGGCAAAGCCCTTGATGATTTCGTTGGTCCCCATAGTTAACTGCCTGTAAGGATTACTGTCATCCTTTCCTCTAGGAAAAATAGCCAGGAGAAGCACTTTGGTGCTCGGCAAGCGAAGCGCCAACTCATCAAGAATTGCCTTGATGCCGTCGGCCGTTTCCTGGGAAGGCTCCATACGATGCCCCGCGTTATTGGTGCCAATCATCAGAACCAACAAACTGGGGTCAATACCCTCTACCTCTCCGTTCTGTAATCGCCAGAGAACATTCTCTGTCTTATCGCCCGAATAGCCCAGATTGAGTGCATTGCGATCTCTATAGAACCTGTCCCATGCCGCCTTTCCCCTCTTCTCCCAGGAATGGGTGATTGAGTCGCCCAGGAATACCAGTTGCACGTTCCCCAGTGCCTGCTTCTCTTTGAGCTTTTGCTGGTGACGACTGATCCACCAATCATCCTGCCGCGAGACAGGCTCGATGGACATGCCTTCCCGGTACTCCGCTGTCGCGTGAGGAGCGAATTGACAGGCGCCCATCAACATAAGGAAAACCGTGATTAGCATCACTCTCAATGTCTGCGTGACTCCTTTCATTAGCTTCTCTTTTTTAAGTCATTGTAGATTCGGTTACCGTGCTTGAACATTGTCTTTCATTATTATGTCCGAAAATACGCCGTGACCAGTGTCAACCTTAAGTGTCTAACGTAGCTTTTACTAGGTAAAGCTATTCTTGTAGGCGAAACACTCATTGCCTCGATACAGCAACTATACTGAACTGGAAACCAGTCTTATGATTCAAGGAATCATGCTCTATAGCAAATCAAATCAAGCGGCACATGACGCTAGCATGCAGCCTTTTACTCTTCTTATTTGCCTGTGGGGTACAAGCTGCGGGTGAACCAGCCATTGTTCCTGCACCCGCATCCAGGCCAACAGCACCACAGGACTTTTCTATGGTGTCCAGACATTGCGCCAGCTACTTCCCTCAGAAGTCTTTTCCACTACCGTAGAATCTGTTCCGTGGACTCTGCCCCATGTCACCATCGTCGACGAACCCCGATTCAGCTGGCGTGGCCTTCACCTGGATGTGGGCAGGCACTTCATGCCTGTCGACTTCATCAAGAAATATGTGGACCTGCTCGCACTACACAAAATGAATCGCTTCCACTGGCACCTCACAGAGGACCAGGGGTGGCGTATCGAAATCAAGAAATACCCGAAATTAACTGAGGTTGGCGCATGGCGGGACGAAACCATGATCGGACACTACAACGATCGCCCTTGGTGGATACCTGCCCCTGGAGAAAGTCTACCACTACAACCCGGTACCGGCTGAACTAAACAAACAGCAGGCGAAGCATATACTGGGCGCCCAGGGCCAGCTGTGGAGCGAATACATGCAAACGCCCATGCACGTGGAATACATGGCCTTCCCTCTAGTGTCTGCGCTGGCCGAAGTCGTATGGCTGAACCAGCCTGAGGAGCAGCGCGACTACGACCAGTTCCTGCAGCGATTGGAAATACACAAACGCCGCCTGGACCAGATGAACGTGAACTACCACCCCCTGGATTAAACGCGTGGCAGTCTCATTAACGGAGCCCTAATCACCCGGGGGCTCCACTAATAGCGGTGCAACCTTATTGGCATAGAGTTCCAGACTCTCCCACCCCACATCTATTGGCATACCACCGCACAGGGGCGACAGATTGAGCGACCCCTTGCTTGCGATTTTATCGGCAGCCTCCTGCGGTGAGAGAATGGCATACTTGCCTTCAGCTCGGAGGTCTTCCAGCGTATGGGCCGAGGATTCAGCATAAGCCCTGCGGCTTTTGTGTTTCCACTGCGCGTACGACTCGGCATCGTAAAGCAGGTACTTACCCACTTCCGCCCAGGCCTTGTCCGGGTCTTCGGCAATCAGGGTCAAGCTGGGCTCCCGGGGAAAGATCACAAACCCCCCATCGAACCCGTGCTCTTCGCACGCCTCCTCATACATATCCTTCAGAGCGGGATCATCAATCGCAGGGGCAAAGTAGAGTTTATAACGTGCAGCTCGGCGCGCTGCCGCCCGACTGTTTCCCCCGACAAATAGGAAGGACCGGCTGGCACGTTCAGGAATCGGCTTGAGTTTCACCGGAGTGCCTTGATAGTCGAATTCATCCCCACTGAGAGCCCGCAACAAGACGTCCAGTTTCTCGTCAAAAATCGCTCCCCGTTGCGCCCAGGGCACACCGAAGGTGCGATATTCCAGCTCCCGGTAACCCAGCCCCAGAGTCACTGAGAAGCGGCCATTCGAGACCAGATCCAGCACGGCAATGTCTTCCGCCACCCGTATGGGATTATGCAACGGCAACTGCAGCGCACTGACACTGATAGCCAAGCGACTGCTGACGGTGACTGCAGACATGGCCATCATCAGAGGAGAACTGAGGAAGCCATGTTCTGTATTGTGATGCTCGGAAAAACCGACCACCGAAACAGTTTGCTGGTCAGCCCAGCGCACCATGTCGATACAGGCGCGATAACGATCACCCATGGAATCGGGACAGAACGGCGCTCGCCTGAGATCGAACTGCAGAACGATGAGTGGGTTCATAGATTTTTCCCCAGGGAAGTAATCACGTTTGCTCAATCCTTTCTTTGGCTTTCATTAATAATTATCCTCTAGCAAGCAATCTCTGATCCGAGTGACATTTTGGAGTCAATGAGGAGAAATTACCATAGACGGTGAAATCACTAAGAAATACATCTGCCACTTTCGGACTGATAATGGGGATCCAAGTCTCCTCCCGGCACTCACCGGTGATCATAACAATGGTTTGCAATACGGAGTGACCCTTGGTTACAATTTTTGGGGTCTATAGTTTCGTGAGGCATTTCCATCGTTAATGACTTTGCCGGGGGCAACTAACTCGCAAGTTGGATCGATGGCCGCAATTCAACTAAAAGGGCCAATTTTCATGTTAAAGATCTTTTTGAACACTGTCGCATCTCTCGCATTAGTCGCGGGCTCCTCCACTTTTTCCTTGGCGGAGCGACTATCTACTGATCCAATGTTGATTCCCGCTCCAACGACGTTGCAGATACTGGACGGTAGTTACGTGTTAAGCGATGACATCGCCGTTAGTGTAGCCCCTGAATTTTTGCAGGGGATAGAAGCCGTGCGACTGCTGCTCGGCCCTTCCACTGGCTTCAAGTTTTCCACTGCAACGCCTGATCGCGCAGGTGTTCGGATCTCCTATGAGGCAGGTCTTCACGCGGAAGGTTATCGACTAAGAGTCGATGACAATGGTATCGATATCACCGCTGCCTCTGATGCAGGTGCATTCTTTGCGCTACAGACCCTGCGGCAACTACTTCCGCCGGAAATCTACTCAAGCAATGTTACCGACCTGAATTGGGAAATTCCGGCTATCTATATCGAAGACGAACCCCGCCTTTCCTGGCGAGGTCTACACCTGGACGTGGGCCGCCACTTTATGCCGGTAGCGTTCGTCAAAAAGTATATCGACCTGCTGGCTGTCCACAAAATGAATCGTTTCCACTGGCATCTGACGGAAGACCAGGGCTGGCGTATAGAAATCAAACGCTACCCCAAACTAACCAGTGTGGGATCAGTGCGCGCCCAAACAGTGGTGGGGAACGCCATGTTTGCGAATAAGGACGAAAAAGTTTTCGATAATACGCCGCACGGCGGGTTCTATACGCAGAAAGAAGTAAAGGAGGTGGTTGCATACGCCGCCGCCCGCCACGTGATGGTTGTTCCCGAGATCGAGTTTCCCGGTCACGCCCAGGCGGCTATAGCTGCCTACCCGGAACTGGGCAACACCGGCAAGCAATTCAAGGTCCGGGAAGACTGGGGCATCAGTAAAAACACCATCAAGCCCTCAGACGAAACACTGGAATTCTATCGCAATGTTCTGACGGAGGTGATGGCTTTGTTTCCCTCCCCGTTTATTCACATTGGCGGCGACGAAGCACCGAAAGACCAGTGGGAAGAGAGCCCCTACGCCCAGCAGCGCATAGCAGAACTTGGCCTCGCCAACGCTCACGAACTACAGAGCTGGCTAATCCAACAAATAGACGACTTTCTCAATGAAAACGGTCGCCGCCTGATTGGTTGGGACGAAATCATGCAGGGCGGACTGAGCAGCAACGCCACCGTAATGAGTTGGCGCGGCATGAAGCCCGGCCTGCGTGCGGCAGAAGCCGGGCACGATGTAATCATGGCACCCACCCGCTGGACCTACTTCGACTACTATCAGGCAGATTCGGCCAGTGAACCCATGGCCCTGGGGTCCTACGTCCCGTTACGGGAAGTTTACGCCTTCGAGCCCGCTCCGGCAGAGTTACCCGCTGACATTCGCCAACGTATCCTCGGTGCACAGGGCCAACTGTGGACCGAATTTATGAAAACGTCTGATCAAGTGGAGTATATGGCCTATCCTCGCGCCGTGGCACTATCAGAGGTTGTATGGAGCCCCCGAGACCAACGTGACTATAAGAATTTCCTTGAACGCTTGTCTGTGCATTTGGCCAGATTGGATACGCTGGAGGTGAACTACCGCCCGCTCGGTAACGATGAACTCGACTTCTGGGAAAACATCAAACAGTCTCTGCTTAAGAATGCCATGGATCTCTATTTTTGGTATAGCGACCTGTAGTCCTTAATCACAATTGCAGCTGCAAACTGATCCACCATCAGGACGCAGCCATCCGCTCACCTGCATTCACATCGATGGTCTGGCCTGTCACGGCACGGGCCATATCGGAGCACAGATACAACACCGTGTCGGCGATATCGCGACTGTGGGGAATAAAATCCAGGGCCAGCTCTTCGTCTATCACCTTTTGCTTGTAGCTTGGTCCGTCCATACCCAAGCCTTCTCCTAATGCCGCGAAGTAAAAGTCCAACGCTTCTCCGTCGATGTTCCCCGGTCGCACTGAGTTGACCCGTATATTGTATTGGCCGAGCTCGCCCGCCATGTACAGGGCTGCAGTATTCAAGGCCGCCTTGGAAGACGCATAAGCGATGACCGGTGCTCGATTCTTGACGTAATCGCACATGGAGACAGAGTTGATCATGACAATGGCGCCACCCCGCGACTTCATAATGGGAACAACAGCCTGGCTCAGGCGCATAAAGCCGAGTAGGTTGACGTCCAGTACCTGGCGCCACACGGTATCGATGTCCGTGCTTTCAAAGGGCTGCATGTCGCCAATAAAGTAGGCGTTATTTACCAGGATGTCGACACCACCGAAGTGTTCCACAGCTTTGTCTACCAGGCGTTGGCAATCTTCACTGCTGCCAATATCGGTGACTACGGCCAGCGCTCTGCGACCGAGTCGCTCTACCTCTGCCTTTACCTCAAGCAATTTATCTTCACTGCGAGCGGCCAGTACGATATCTGCCCCCGCCCTCGCCAAAGCGAGGGAAATATCGCGACCCATACCCGGGCCAATTCCGGAAACAATGGCAACTTTGTTTTCTAACATCCGATCACCCCCTAGCGACAGACAGTTGCGTGGTCAACCAGCATGGATTCCCCACTAACGTAGGACGCGCGATCGCTGCAAAGCCACACGCAATTCTGAGCGATCTCCTCTGGTCGGCCAAAGCGTCCGCAGGGCACACTGCCGCGAATCATTTTTTCGACTTCCGCGCCAAGATCCAACGTCTTTTGTAACATGGGCGTCTGGATACTGCCCGGTAGCACGGCATTCACCCGAATGCCCTCCTCCACAAACAGCCGGGCGGTAGCTGCCCCGATTCCAGATGCTGCACCGGTGATTAGAGCGATCTTGTTTTCAAGTAACATTCAGGCCTACCTCATAGTATTTACAGTAATCACTAAAGCATTCTCGAATCTGGTCCGGGGTGAGGCCAAAATCCTCGGCCCGGTACGCGTGCCCGCCGTGTTTGTGTTGCGGGTGCCGCATCATCCATTGCCGCATTCCCTCAGCAGCAGCATCGTCCAGGGTCTCGCCCAGTTGATGATAAATGCCGCGGACGGCTTCCACCGGGTCCCGTACAAAGTTATCGAAGTGTACATCGACAAAGCGATCGGGATGGCGCCTGCGTACCTCCATGCCCTTGTTGAGTACGATATCCCACTGCCTGAGTTCTGCTGCACCAATGGCTTCCGGGCTGATGTCCGGCTCCTGCATACGCCTCGCTGTCAGCACCAGGCTGCACACCGATGGAATGAGCTGAACCGGATCTCGGTGGGTCTGAATGATCGTGGCATCGGGAAAGGTCTCAAGTAACACGTCCAGAGCCCAAAGATGACTGGGGTCTTTGAGAACCCAGCGCTGGCTATTATCGTTCATGCCGATCAGCTTCAGCGTCTCGGCATAGAGCTTATACGCTCCGCTCATATCTGCCCGATATAACCACTGTTCGTAGGCAGGCACAGTGGCATTGGCCTGGAAGGTAACATTGGCAAAACCCTGCATTAGCAACAGCCGGCATTCATCCGCGCCCGCAGCCGTCATTTCGTGTATCTGTTTGAGTTCGGGGTTGATCTGGTCCAGCATCGCCAGAGAGCTTTCCACTTCCCGGTAGCGTTCGTTTTCTTGCCAAGTGCTTTCCTCTGGCCTTGGCTGGGGGTAACTCCCCAGCCAGTATTCCAGCCCCTGGTTTTGCGGTTGAGAGACCAGGAGGCGATGTAGGATAGTCGTCCCCGTACGCGGCAAACCCACGATAAACAGCGGCTTCTCAATAGGCCGCCTCAGGGCCCCGGGGTTTTTCTTCAAACCTTCTATGGCATAAAGCCGGCCTCGCAGGCAGTTGACCAACATAGCCCAGGCGCTGTAACGCCCTATCTCCCCAAAGCGGGCCGTGTTGTCATAGCATTCGAGAAGAATCTGTAGCCCCTCTCGATAGCTGCCATCACCAAAGTCGTTCAAGCCCGTGGCACGAGATGCCTTCTCGTGCAGCGCCTCAATCGCCGTAGAAAAATGGTCGGGCAGCTGCATCAGGTCTAGCGCTCCGCAAGCAGCTCATCGATGCGCAATACCCGGGTATTAACAGTGGCATCACTCTCAGCCTTGATCCATCTCAGGGCAATGCAGCCCCGGTCATGGCCGGCTGTGTCAATCCAGTTCACCACGCCAGGATCAGTTTTCGCAATCACCAGCCGCACCTTGCCATCAGTATCTACCGCCGCATTACTGTGGTTGTAGTGTGTACGGTAATCCAGGTAATCCAGTGATTCCAGCCAGTGATTCGCCACCTGCAAGTTCCAGTACTCACACACAGGCGGTGACAGTTCGACTTCCAGAACCTCACCGTCGGCCAGATCAAAATAGCCATTGTTATAACTGGTATTTGGATCACCCTGGGCAAAGGCCAACAAAGCCGGGTCGATAGGGTGGATCTCATTCGTCCTCTCCTTGAAGGTATTGGTCCAGTGCAAGAACTGGCCGACCACTCCGCCTACAAACAAGCCCGCCAGTTGTAGAGACTTCTCAAAGGCTTCGGGTCGCAGCGCCTCCACTGGCCGTGCAACCGCTGCAGCATCGAGGCACTCGATTGACAGGCTCGCCGGCGTATTCCCGGCCCTGTCCAGAACCGTCTGGCGAATCAGAATCGAGTTGCTCTCCTCGAGTAGAGGTAGCCAGTTACCCGATTTCTCCTTCACACTGACCTGTATTTCAAAATCCCCCTGGTCGTCGACTTCCAGATCATTCAGTAGCAAGTATCCGCTGCACAGAAGCCCCTTGCCGGACCCCAGGCCACCGTAATAGGAACCAATGCCAATATTGAACGCTTGCTGCCGGTTCCCCCGAATCACGTACTCACAGCTCCCGGTGATAGTGCAACTACCATACAAAAAATCGGGATTGTCGCCACCAATGCGCGGGGCGTTGTAGCCAATGTGCGGGCGCGTAGGATCAGGCCGCTCCATGAACCGGCCGAGAGCGTGCGATGTGAGCCGCGCCAGATAACGAAATCCCTCCGCCCTGTCCAGGTCACTCTCCGGTGCGTTTTCGAGTACTTGCTGGCCCGCATCTCGCAGCTGGTCGCAGAAGGCGTTCCAGCTACTGTTGTCGAATAGATCGTCTGCCACGTTACACGCTCCCGAGAAATCTCATTATTACCTTTTCATATAGCTTACTGGCAAGGTAATATATGTCAATCATTGTTTCTATTGGGTGCGCCTTCCGCCATGAGCAAAAGCAAGAAACCTCTCCCGGCAACCGCGGTTTCACCTTTCCGGGACGATTTTAGTGAGCAAACCACTACCGTTTTGCGGCGATTACTACCGGACACAGACGTATCATCCATTCCGCTATTTGGCGTGGCCAATACCGTCGGACGATTGCTGAACACATTTAACGACCAGAACCTGAAGCCGTTCGCCTGCAGCTACACCGAGTATCTGGTACTGGGCATGTTGCGCACCACCTCGGACGGCAAAGGCCTTTCACCCACAGTCCTGAACGATATCCTGATGCAAACCTCGGGCGGACTCACCCAAACAATCAAGCGCCTGGAACAAGCGGGGTTTATTAGCCGCGCGCCCAACCCGGAGGACGGTCGTTCGGTAATCGTAGAACTCACTCGCGCCGGAGAAGACCTGGCCGATCGAATGCTGGCAGCACAGGCGGAAGCCCAGAACCAGAAACTCGCCTGGCTGGATGAAAGCCAGCGGCAGCAGCTGCTGGAGTCACTGCAGCTAATGGTCAAACTATTCAGGTAGGGTAGGCCTGTCTCACATCAGGATGTGTAGCCAAGTGTGATGTTGCTCAGTTTTATAAGTATTCTTAATCTGTGTATCGGAGCTGCGGGCGTTGTCCTCCGAGCCAAAAATGTCAAAGGCGATACTGACAGGTTCAGGCATACTGCGATTATGCACGATTCAGAGCGTGGCTCCAGATACCGCATGATTTAATCGGTCAACGCTGATCCTCCCCGCCAATTGCAACGTATACATCATTATTGTTACAGCGAGGAGCGTCACAGTGGACCATAAATTACCCAACGTCGGTGTAGGCGCCTGCCTGGTAGGCGGAAAAGTGCGGTACAACGGTGAAAGCAAGCGTAGAAGCAGCCATATAGATAACCTAAGCGAGCACGTCCAATTGCAGGCATTTTGTCCTGAGATCTCTATTGGCATGGGTGTTCCGCGGGAGACCGTGCGACTGGTAGGCGATCTCGGTACGGTGAGATTGATGGACAGCGCGACACAGACCGCCGACTATACACAACCGATGAAAGACTATGCGGCGACCGTTCTGGAAACGCACCCGGATATGGCTGGCTATATTCTGGTTAAGAGCTCACCGAGCTGCGGCTTTGCCAGGGTGAAGCGCTACAATGCCAAGGGCAACGTGGTCCTTAACGATTCAATGGGTATTTTTGCAGCGGAATTGCGCAAACTGGACCCTCTTTTACCCCTGGAGGAAGATGGAAGGCTCTGTGACGCGGGCCTCAGAGAAAACTTTGTGAACCGGGTATTCGCTTATAACGACTGGAAAACCTTCCTTGTTGGTCAAATCGATCATCGCGGACTCATCCAGTTCTGGTCCCGCTACAAATATCTTGTCATGTCGCACCACGTGCCAACATACAAGGCTATAGGTCGCCTGCTGAGCGATTCGACAGCTGAACCAATTGCCAATAAGGCCGCGCGTTTCATTACGCTGTTAATGACAGGCCTGTCACATTTGGCTACGCGCAAGACGCATTCCAACGTGCTACAGCATATCCAGGGCTATTTGAAAAAATCTCTTGGCACCGCGGACAAAAGTGAAATGAACACGCTGATCACGCAGTACCGACAGGGTCATATACCCTTGGTCGTCCCGGTCACTCTATTACGGCATCATTTCAGGCTGCACAGTTCGGACTATATCAACCGGCAGGTGTATATGGAGCCATACCCTGAACAGCTGGCTCTGAGGAATCTGATCTGATATTTCCCTGAGGTTTGTAGGGGATATCCGATCAGACCACGTCCGCCATTCGCTGGCGATAGTCCCAGCTAAATAGGCGGTGAGGCGCGATACTGATAATGAGCTCATCCTCGCTTCGGGACAAAAGCCAACGCGAAAAGTCTGAATCCAGGTCGCCAACATACCGTTGCAGTAATTGTTGAAGCGCAGGATCCTCTCCCAGTGCGGACATCGTGGCAATACCCTGACCTCTTACACCCCGGTAGGGTGGGTTGTCAGACGCCAGCTCAAAGCCAACCCTATTGTCATGTTTCAGCAAATTCACAAGCTTGGCAGACTGGTGCGTAACGCAATAGAACTTGTCTTCACGATAGAGAAACCAGAGGGAAACCACCCTGGGAAACCCATCCGGTGCGACACAGGACAACCTGATCGGTAGCGTGATACTGCCCAGGTAAGAATCAATTTGCGCCTTTTTCCACGAGCCTGCAATTTCGATCGTCATTATCACTTTCCCTATCAAGAAGACTGGTGTGCTCGATTAGTGCCAGACCTTAGCCAGCGCGAGGAACCCCAGACGAACATCGATTTTTCGTCATAGGCGCTGTCAGCGAGTAAACCCACATGAGTATACGCGAATCCCGGCGCAAGGGTTCACCCGCGAGTCGCATGGTTGCAAAGTGATCCAATTTTCCGGTAGCACGTACATTGCTTAAATGAACACATTGCAGGCACCCTGAAATGAACTACGTGATGAGCTGGCGAGGCCCCCAAACTGATATGCTGTACACCTTGATGAACGGCTTACTGTTCAACATCAGCTGGTTTGCGATTATCTATACCCAATCGACAACTCTTGCACCACTTTTGGTGTCCTTGCACCTTCTAGCGCACTTTTCACTGATGGGACGAGGCCTGCCTGAAGGGGCATTTATCATCGGTGTTACGATGCTGGGGATCCTTGTAGATCAAACCCTATTTTACCTGGGAGTGTTCACTGTCAATGGACAAGCAGCACTACCCCCCCTGTGGATAACTTGCTTGTGGCCGGTACTGGCTACAACCTGTATGCACGCATTTCGGGGCCTGTCGAGTCACCTCTGGCTTGCGGCCCTTTTCGGCGGGATAGGCGGTGCAGGCTCTTATCTAGCCGGAACAGGTCTAACTGATGTCCAGTTTGCCTCCACAGCCTGGGGCCCATGGATTATGGCAGCGATATGGATGATCCTTTTCCCAGCGCTGCTCTTCGTGGCGCGCATGTGGATCAACGGTATGGAGGCTGCAGATGCAAGCAGTTAAATATATAGGCGCACTTCTGGCCATGGCCTTTTCGTCGATGGGATTAACTGATAGCAACCCCGCCCCAACGGTCATAGGTACCGCATATGATCAGGAAAACGGTCGCTTTCTCTACACAGAACAACACTTTTGCAGCCCTGACAGCCGTTTATGCACTGTGGAATACCGCGACAGCTTTGGCGTGATCATTGCGCAAAAGTGGCTGGACTACAGCGACAGTCTCATCAGCCCCAGCCTGGTAATGAATGACTATCGACAAAATAGTGAAGTCAGCGTGTCCTCCGGCGATGCCGATGACACGGTCGTTGATGCGGGATTCGACAATTATGTCCGCAGCATATGGGATGAATTATTCAGCGGCGAAGCCGTACGCTTCCCCTTTCTTGTCTTGGGCTTCGACAAGCCGTTCAAGATGCGCGTAGATCAAGAGGAAAACCCAAGCTGCGATAGGGACAACTTGTGCCTACTAGTGAGTCTTGATTCCTGGTTATTAGGCATGCTGACCGACCCCATCGAGCTCTCATATTCACGCGATAGCAGAAAGTTGGTGCGCTTCAGTGGTTTGAGTAACATCAAAGGAGAAACTGGTGAAACACTCATGGTCGACATTCACTACCAATACGAGAACGATAGCCTTCCTGCATTGCTGCAGTCACAGTCACATCAAGGTCCATCAGAATTCATTTTTTGACGTACAATAGTAAATAAGCCCGTCATCTATTGTTACAGGCAGTATAAGTCCTGGGCCGCTAACTCTGGGTGGCATTCAACATAGGTTCCAGCCTGGAAATCTAGGGCGAGTGGAGTGGATTCGTTTCGATCTGGAAAGTAACATTGACACCCTGGGTCTTGGCGTCCGCTGGACGTTTTGATCGATAGCTGATGACCGATTGATTCATTACATTGATGCCCCACTGAAATCTAATCAGTGAGGCATCAATATAGTAAACCAATGAGGTACTACTTTGTGCCTATTGGCGGAGCGGGTCATCTCAGAAATTGAACTTCAAGCCAATATAGACCCGATCAGACTCCAGCAATTGCTGCCTTTCCCAACCGAACGTCACAGAGGTTTTTGGTGCTATTTTGTAATCCAGCCCCAGGCCAAACACCAGGTCCTCGTCCCGAGTAGTTTGCCTGGAGAGTGTACCCCCGATATTCCACCGCGTCTCCTGCTCCCAGAAGTAGACACCTGCACCTGCGGTGAACGATAGATTTTCCGTCAGAGAGAATTCTTTGCCAACCCGCAGTACAACGCCCTCCACCTCCGCAACCCCCGACGCATCAACAAGAAAGTTATCGTCGAGCCCCAGGTTCACAGCCTCAAGGCTGCCTTCGCCGCCATGCTCGCCAATATCAAGCCAGCCTGCCTCCAAACTCCACTTGTTTTCGAACTGATAACCGAAGAGGACCTCATAGGCAGTGTCATCCTCATCGAGGCTTTCAGCCGACTTGAACCTACTACCGAAATCCACACTGGACTGACCGACATTAGCGCTGAGGTAAAAGCCACTGACAGGGGCATCATCCGCAGCTGTGGCCCCTGACAACCCCAGTACACAGAGAGTAAATAGCGCGGAAGACAATAAACTGTTCAAGCGGGTTCGTTGGAGCGTGGGTAGTAAATGCATAGATAATTGAGGCCCTTGTTTATAAAACGAATAATCACTATCGAGAGTCCGACCAAAGCAACTGAGGAAAGTTCAGTGACGACCAAGGATTTGCATGCGCGACCGCACGTAGTGCAACACTAACTGCCCCTTGAGCTACCCCATACTCGATATCGATAATGCCCAAGAGAACCAGAATCCCAAAAGCCCTTGTCATTCTGTACCAATCGGTTCAGTATAAGATCCTCGATCTACTGCAAGTAAACCCACCGAGAGCATAGATGGCCAGGTCACCTGAATTCGATCGCAAGAAAGCTGTTGAAGCCGCCATGAAGCTATTCTGGACTAGAGGCTACACTGCGAGTTCACTGCCCGACCTGCTCGAGGCGATGGGTATCGCCCGTTCCAGTTTTTATGCCAGCTTCGGCACCAAGCGCTCACTCTTTATAGAATGCCTGGAACTATTCGGCGATCGGACCCTCACCATCCTTGAGGACGATGCCAAAAGGCTGACTCCCGCCGCCCTGCCCCGCGCCTTTTTCCAGGCCACCGTGTTGGACGTATCACAACGCAAAGCAAAACAGGGCTGCCTGATGGTCAACACAGTGCTGGAGTTGGCGGATGTGGATGCGCAACTCAATCAGCTCGCGACCAAAAAGCTGGACGCAATCGAGAAAGCCTTTACACGAGCCTTTCAGCTGGCACATGAGAACGGAGAATTGCACAGCCCACATAGCCCGGAGGAGCTCGCCAGTCTTGTGATGACGATCAACCTCGGCCTGCGCGTGCAAAGCCGTCAAAACCTGTCGCCGAAGAAACTCAAACCTATTATCGAAAATAGCCTGTCCCTGCTGGGACTTGCTGCCTGACACGTCACCTGGACCCAAGGAGGTCTTACCATGCTGTCTGAAACCATGCCCTATGACAAAAAATTTACCAGTGTAAACGGCAAGCAAATCGCCTACGTTGAGGAAGGCAGCGGCGACCCGATTGTGCTGCTTCACGGTAACCCTACCTCCTCCTTCCTTTGGCGAAATGTGGTGCCTGAACTGGCGAGTTCCGGGCGAGTCATTGTCCCGGACCTGATCGGCCAGGGCGACTCCGAAAAACTTCCCGCCAGTGAGGGTCCGGACCGTTACTCTCTGGAAGTTGCCTACAGTTACGTGGACGGCCTGCTTGAAGCCATTGGCGCCACCGAAAATGTCACGCTGGTCATTCATGACTGGGGAAGCGGTATCGGCTTTCTCTGGGCCATGCGTCACCCCGCAGCCATCAAGGGCGTGGCCTACATGGAAGGTATCGTAAAACCCATGAGCTGGACGGACTGGCCCGAGGGCGCTGTGGGAATCTTCAAAGGCTTCCGCTCTGAAAAAGGCGAGGACCTGATCCTCAACCGCAATATGTTTATAGAGGGCATATTGCCCACATCCATCATTCGTGAACTAAGCGAGACCGAGATGGATGCCTATCGCGCACCCCACCTCAGCGCCGAGGATCGTCAGCCCCTGCTGAATTGGCCCCGGCAGATCCCCATTGAGGGTGAACCCGAAGATGTTGTCGCTCTGGTGGAAGAATACGGCACATTTATGTCCGGCAGCGAACTGCCGAAACTATTCATCAATGCAGAGCCAGGTTCCATTCTGGTCGGACCACAGCGGGAGTTTTGCCGCAGTTGGCCCAACCAACAGGAAGTCACCGTGAAGGGTCTCCATTTCGTTCAGGAGGACTCACCACTTGAGATCGGTCAAGCTGTGGCTAACTGGTTGAAAACTATCTAGTCCGCCCTCCGTCGCACATTTCAACAATTCACTGCCCGTATCGCTGCGGAACGCACTTAGACGTCCGTAGCGAACGATCAATTCCGGCCATTTTATCTGCAGTACCCCCACTAGCGGTTTAACTATTCAAGCTGTTCTACTGCCTGACCCCCAAGTAATTTACATGCACGTAAATTAATGATTATAATACGACCTCCTTAAGTTGCGACCCAACAGACATACGGTTGGAATTTAGTGGTACGCCACGCTGCGCATGGATGAACTTCTACTACACTGGATAGAGTTCAGCGGGACAGGCAAAAACAAGCGATTTTTACCCGAATATCACCAGGCCTCCGGGCCGGATAGGGCAAACTAGTTATGCATCGATTGGATGGACAGGACGCGATCTTCCTGTATCGGGAGACACCCACAGCGATGATGCACACGCTAAAAGTGCATATCGTCAGGCCAGCCTCGCCCGAAGACAGTCTTGAGACTCAATACCTCCGCCTCAAAGAGGGCGTGCTGGGCAACTCCCTGATGCGCCAGCGTATTGTCCCAATACCATTCGGTCTTCATCACCCGGTATTGGTGGACGACCCCGACTTTGATGTCAGTGCCCATGTATACAGAGCCGCTATACCTGCACCCGGTAGCATGCGCGAACTGGACCACATGGTAGCCCAAATCGGCAGTACGCCGCTGGACAGGTCACGGCCCTTGTGGGAAATGTGGTTGCTCGAAGGGCTAGAGACGGGTGAGTCGGTGGTTGTGCACAAGATGCACCACTCCATGGCCGACGGTATGGCCTACGTGCAACTGGTGAACAGAGTTTGGCGCGTAGATGACAATGAAGCGACATCCGAAAACGGCCAGCCACCACCGTCGCCACTGCCC
This sequence comes from Halioglobus sp., assembly GCA_036960305.1. Classification (GTDB taxonomy): domain Bacteria; phylum Pseudomonadota; class Gammaproteobacteria; order Pseudomonadales; family Halieaceae; genus JBALVT01. The sequence continues at coordinate 62,258 of JBALWA010000016.1, forward strand.
AGCAATCATCGCTTGATATGGGACGCACTGGTGGATCATGCAACCAAGGACATCTGGAACCTGTGGCCCATTCTAAAATCGTTTTTTGGTAACTTGGCCGAATTGCGTCGTCGCCGTCATGCATCCACCGAGGATCATATCAACCCGCTGACAGAACCGTTCCCCCAACTGGATTTCAACCGGGCACTGGGCGTGAAGCGTCGTTTTTCCACTTGCCAGATATCACTGGAGGACGTCAAAGACTTAAAGATCAAACTGGAGGTCACGCTCAATGACGTGGTACTTGCGGTAATCGCCGGTGCGCTGCGAGAGTATCTGCAGGACCGCTCTGAACTACCCGAGAAGGCGCTCGCCCTATCCATTCCCGTTGGTGCGGATAAACCGGGTTCTCAGCGCGAGCAGGGTAACCGGGTAACCGCCCTGTTTTCCATGATGCACACTGAAATAGAAGACCCGCTGGAACGCCTCTATGCCATCCGCAAGCGGACTGAACAGGGCAAGGCGGATCTGGAGATATTTGGCAAGCACCAGTGGGGTGACCTGATGGAGTATGTGCCGCCGCCCGTAATGACCTGGCTGGCGCAGCGGGCGTTCAGGAAAAAGCCTGCAAATCAGCCCGGCCACGTGCCCAATGCCAATATCGTTGTATCCAATGTGCCTGGACCTCGAACGTTACTGGCCAATGATACCTACGGTGAACTCACTGCTATTTATTCTGCCGGCGTGTTGGGCGAATCCATGGGATTAAACGTTACCGTCTGGAGTTATGTCGACAATCTGAACATTAGCGCGCTGGCATGTAAAAAGGATATGCCAGATTTGTATCGGCTGACAGAGGCTATTCCCAGGGCGCTTCAAGAATTGCAACAAGCCGCAGAGCAGCGGAGCTAGACGAGTGGGCGCGTACAATCCAGAACCGACTTTGCAGTGGCTGGAAGCTAGCGGGAACCAGTCAGCACAGCTCGCCACAGAATCCCGTGGTCGGGGCCAGCCCTTTGTGTGGGGTCATGCCTTGATGGGCAGCATGGCCCAGGACCTGGATGGCGGTGTGCTAGCCTGGCGCGACTTGACCGATAGCGTCGAAGTTATACGCTATGATGCCCGTGGCCATGGACTCTCAGAAACAATGGGTGACCCTGAAGATTTTCGCTGGGACAATCTGGCTCGGGCAATGTGGCAGGTTGCAGACCACTATACCAACGCCAGGGTGGTACTGGGCGGAGCATCAATGGGCTGCGCCACTTCACTGCATGCTGCCTGCCAGCGCCCGGACCGGGTTAAGGGCCTGGTGCTGGTCATTCCGCCCACCGCATGGGAGTCGCGTGACAAAATGAAGCGCAACTACCGCGTCATGGCGGGTATCGTGAAGTGGACGCGGGCGCTGCCTTTTCGTCTGCTAAAAATGGTGCCCTCGCCTGCCCCTGACAGCGCCTTTCAACGGCGCATGTTTTCCGTGATGGCTGAGCATCTGGCCACAGTGCGGCCAGAAGGCGTGGTCGGTGCCATGCGCGGTGCGGCGCTGTCTGATCTTCCGGCCAAAGAAGAACTTAAAAAACTCACCATGCCGGTGCTGATACTGGCCTGGCCTGACGATTCAACTCACCCGCTGGTTGTTGCCGAAAACCTGGCCGAGCTGCTGCCGCAAGCGCAACTGGCGGTGATTAAAAACCCTGAAGATCCTGACCACTGGCCACAAATGGTTGGGGATTTCATCACCTCATTGAACGAGTAACTTTTTACCGGAGATTTCTACCATGGCAAAATATTATTACGAGACACTTGCTCCTACCGACTACGGCTTCCTGGTTCACGAAAATCCTATTGAGCATATGCACGTGACCGGACTGGCCGTTTTTACTGCCGGGCCACTGGCGGAAGATGGCGGGGTAAATTTCGCCAAGTTGAAGAAAGCCGTGGCAGACGTATTGCATCGCATACCGCGCTATCGCCAGAAGCTGATGTGGCTGGAAGAAGAAAAAAGTTCAACTCTGGGCCGAGTAGCCAGTTGGATTCAGCCGAACACAGAATATCCGCCAGTGTGGGTGGATGACGAGCACTTTGACATTGATTATCACGTGCGCCACACCAGCTTGCCCCATCCTGGCAATGATGAGCAGCTAAAGACCTTTGTCGGCCAATGTATCTCGCAGCAGCTGGACCGTTCGCGGCCACTGTGGGAGTGTTACATTATCGAGGGTCTGGAGAATGGCGGCTTCGCCTGCGTCACCAAAATGCATCACTGCATGGTTGATGGTGAGTCCGGCATCGATCTCAGTGCGGTGCTGATGCATATTGACCCCAACCACGTTCCGGAAGACGGGCCGGTTTATCATCCACGTAAGGCGCCAACCCAGGCAGAGCTGAAAAAAGAAATACGGAAGAAGCGCTTTATGCAGCCCTGGAAGGTTATCCAGGATCTGCAGGAATATGGGCGTGAGTCTGATAATGTCGGCAAGGACTTGATGGAGCGAGGCAAGGCAGTTGGAGAAATGATCTCCAGCTCTATGGGCCAGGCCCGGGTGGAAAGCCCGCTTAACGGTGAAAGCAGCGCCCAGCGAATATACGAATGGCTGGATTTGCCGCTGGACCAGATAAAGCAGGCCGCCAAGTCCGCCGATGCGACGGTGAATGATGTGGTGTTAACCATGGTCACGGGCGCGGTCCGTGAATATTGTGGTGGCCGCGGTTTTGATGTCGACAAAGAGCCGTTCCGCGTCTCTGCCCCGGTCAGTATGCGCAAGCGCACGGGCAAAAAAACGGCTGAGGGTGAGATGGGCAACGAGGTCACCCAATGGACGATAACACTGCCGATAGATCAACGCTCATCCACCAAGCAGCTGGCCGCAATACACGATGAAACATTAGCCCTTAAAGACTCCTCGGCGGTGCTGGCGACGCAAACCCTCACCAGCATCATTTCTTTGTCACCTGGTTTGATGGGCGTCATGATGGGTCAGGCAACGGTAGGGGTGAATACCCTGGTAACCAACATGCCCGGCCCTCAGTTTCCGCTTTACCAATGCGGTGCTGAAATGTTGGTGGCGCGGCCCGTGGTGCCCCTCAATAGCGGTCTCGGCATTGTCATCGGCGTACTGAGCTATAACGGCACCATCAGTTTTGGCCTGAGTGGCGACCCAGCCATTATGGATGATCTGGGTGAGTTTCGAGATGCTTTGGCTAAATCATTCAAGACCCTGCAGCGCTCAATCGAACGACGCAGACTAGCCGCTGCGGAGAAGGCAGCCGAGGCGGTCGCGAAGCCTGCGGCCAAGAAAAAACCTGCCGCGAAGAAAAAGCCCGCAGCTAAGAAAAAAACGGCGTCCAAAAAGAAGAGCAGTTAATGCAACCGGGGATTCATCTGCTAAGTAAGGCCGAGAGAGGAGACTTAACTTGAACGTGGTAAACACACAACCGCTGGCGGAGCTGCCCGGTAACCAGGCCCCGGATCACTTCGCACCGACCGGGGTGTTCGTCGATGTGCCTGATGCTGGCACCTATTTCTATCGCCAGTATCTCAATCCCGGCAAACCCACCATCTTGCTACTCCACGGCATGCTGGCAAGTTCAGGGCTAAACTGGTTTCGCACTTTTCCCGCTTTGGCCAAGCACTTCAATATTATTGCCCCGGACCTGCGCGGCCACGGCCGCAGTCAGCGCGGTAAGAAACGCTTTACCATTGGCCGCTGCGCCCAGGACATGGCCGCTTTATTGGATAGCCTCAATACCGGCCCCGTTATAGTTGTCGGTTATTCTATGGGCGGCGCCATTGCCCAGACGTTCTGGAGAATGTTCCCCTATAAAGTGGCCGGCCTGGTGCTGACTGCGACCGCTTACAAGGCGCGCATGGGTAGGAAAGAGCAGATGTTTGCCCTGCCAATCTTTGCCGGCTTTGTCGGCCTGGGACGACTGACTGAGGTATTGAGTCATCTACCCCGGGGGCTGATAAAACGTTATCTGCCCACCATGGCCGATCAGCTGCACGAGGATGAGCGCCGCTGGGCCCTGGATGAGATGCGCCGCACCAGTTTAAGGGTGTTGCTAGAGACCGCTAGAGAGATGGCATTTCACGACAGCAGCGCCTGGATACACGAGATCGATGTACCCACAGCAGTGCTGGCATTGGAGCAAGACCAGGTGATTGACCCCGAGCACCAGTATGAAATTGCCGAGATGATACCCGATGCAGAGCTATATACCTTTGACGGTGGTCACGCCTGCTGTACCAACCCGGAATACGGTGAGGCGCTGGCGAAAGTCTGCCTGGACGTAGCCAAACGTATTTGAAGAACCAAGGAGACATTTGATGGAATTTAATCTAGCTGATTTGTTTGAGCGCATTGCGGACACAGTGCCGGATAATCCCGCACTGGTGTGTGAGCAGCGCCGTCTCAGTTACCGCGAGCTGGACGCCCGCGCCAACCGCCTGGCGAATTACTGGCAGGCCCAGGGCATTGGAGAAGGCGATCACATTGGCCTGCAACTGATGAACGGTAGTGAGTATATAGAAGGCATGCTTGCGGCTTACAAGATCCGCGCTGTCGCCATTAATATCAATTACAACTACGTCGAATCTGAATTGGCCTACATATACGATAATGCCGATCTGGTCGGGTTGGTCTGTCACCAGCAGTTTCTGGGGTGCGCAGTACCTGTCGCAGCGGCGCAGTCAAAACTGAACAACGTGCTGTGCGTGACGGACGACTCTGGCGCCTCAGTACCTGATAGCTGCGTAACTTATGAAGAAGCACTGGCCGGTGCCTCGGACGAGAGAAACTTTGGCCCGCGCAGTGGTGACGATCTGTACATCGTCTATACCGGCGGAACCACCGGCATGCCCAAGGGGGTTATGTGGCGCCAGGAAGATATTTTCTTCTCCGCCATGGGTGGCGGCGACCCTGACAATAGCAAGGGCCCAATCAGTACGCCGGAGGAGATAGTGGAGCGGATGCCTGCCATGGAGATGGCGGCAATGCCAACCCCACCGTTTATGCATGCGGCGGCACAGTGGCTGGCGATGAACACCCTGTTTGCCGGAGGCAAGTTGGTGATACCAGCCAGTGGCCTTTTTGATGCTGCCAAAATATTGCGCGCGGTGAGTGATGAAAGTGTACTCCTGATTGTTATCGTGGGCGATGCCATGGCAGTGCCCTTATGCAAGGAGCTAGAGGCCAATCCAGATAAATACGATACCTCTACCTTGTTTGCAATCGCCTCCGGCGGCGCCCTGTTTTCACCCGCGACCAAAGACCGTGTGCTGGGCTTGCTGCCAGGCCGCATGATTATCGACGGCCTCGGCTCCTCTGAAACCGGTGCCATGGGTAACAAGCTGAGCTCCGAAAGTGGCGACTCCGGTGAACCCCGGTTCATGGTTGGCGACAACATGATCGTGCTTGATGACAATGACCAGCCCATCGCTGCGGGCTCCGGGGAAGTGGGAAGACTGGCCAAGAAAGGACGGGTGCCATTGGGCTATTACAAGGCACCAGAGAAGTCGGCTGAGACCTTTGTAAAAATTGATGGTGAGCGATGGGCCATCCCGGGCGACATGGCTTCAGTCGAGGATGATGGCACCATCTTACTACACGGTCGAGGTTCCACCAGTATCAACACCGGCGGCGAAAAAGTATTTCCAGAGGAAGTCGAAGCGGTACTCAAGGCCCACCCGGACATCAACGATACACTGGTTGTGGGCGTGCCCGATGATCGCTGGGGTCAAATTGTAGTGGCGCTGTACCAGAGCACTGATTCAGAGGAGCTGGAGTTGGACAGCGTGCGTGAGTTTTGTCGCGGTAGCCTCGCCAGCTATAAAGCACCTCGGGCATTGGTGCGAGTCGATGCGATCAAACGTACACCTGCAGCCAAGGCAGATTATGTCTGGGCCAAGGACGAGGCCATTCGCCAACTGGGCGAGTAAGGGCAAGCATTAGCCTGATACCAGGTATTAGGGAGTTACGGGGACACTATGAAACCAATCAGCTATCTACAGCGCTTCGGCAATATTGAACTGGCTGTGAGAAAGCATGGCCAGGGCATGCCCCTGGTCTGGGGGCATAATCTGCTGGGCAGTATGCGAGTGGATGATCAGGCCGGTATTTGGGACTGGGAAGAACTGGAAGAGCATTGCATGCTGGCTCGGTACGACGCGCGAGGTCACGGTAACTCCGACGGCAGCTATGCGGCCAAAGACTATCGTTGGAGCACCCTGGGCAACGACATGTTACGAGTCGCTGATTCTGTCACCAGTACAGATGGCAGCTATATACTGGGTGGCGCTTCGATGGGTTGTTGTGCTGCGCTGGAAGCCGCGTTGAAAGCTCCCGACAAGGTCGCCGGTTTGATTTTGGCCCTACCGCCCACCGCCTGGCGCAGCCGGCCCATGCAGGCCGTGCGCTACAAGCGCCAGGCCTGGCTCTCCGGTGCCTTTGGTGCCACACCCTACCGTGTGCTGGACTATTTACCAGACGCTCGCCAGCACGTGGATGCCAGACGACGCCTGTCCAATACCGTTGCCCGCGGCCTGGCCACAGCCAACCCCCTGTATGTACAGGCTGCTCTGGAGGGCGCGGTGAAGTCTGATCTGCCAAAAAAACGTTTGCTTAGAAAGCTGGATGTGCCCACCCTGATTTTTTCCTGGAATGGTGACGCCACCCACCCACTAAGTACCGCGAAAATTCTTGCCGATACGCTACCCAATGTGCAGTCGTTGGTTATTTCTGACGCCAATGATGTGTCGGACTGGACCGCAACCGCTTGCAACTTTATTGACCAGGTAAGCAAATCCCGAAAGCACAGGGCCGCCAGACGTGCCGGCAAAGGTAATTCTGCGAATGCAAAGCCCTGAGCACAGCCTGGTTGCAGCGGCCGAGATCGGTCTTGATGCAGCCAAACTGGATGAATTGGTCCAGCGGGCGCAGCGCGGCATAGATGAAGGTCCCCTACCATCAGTGCAGTTTGCGGTGGCACGGCAGGGACAGTTGGCGTTATTCACTACGCTGGGCGCTGCGGACAACAACCAACGCTACAATATTTTTTCCTGCACCAAGACCCTGATCGCTTCGGCGATCTGGAAACTCATGGCAGAGCCTGGCCTGGATATTTCTCTACCGGTCGTCAATTACATCCCCCAGTTTATCGGCGAAGGCAAGGAACGCATCACGGTCGAGCAATTGCTGCGCCATACCGCGGGTATCCCCCACGCACCACTGGGCCCTGCGGTCTGGTCTGATCGACAGAGCCGGCTAGCCAAGATGCAGAGTTGGCGCCTTAACTGGGAACCGGGCAGCCAGATGGCGTACCACGCCACTTCAGCACACTGGGTCTTAGCCGAAATCATTACCAGTGTAACCGGCACGGATTACCGCCACTGGATAGAACAAGAAATACTTACGCCGCTTGAGTTACCGCGATTTCAGTTGGGCGTACCGGTTGAACAGCAAGCAGATATTACCGAGCTCGCCTTCGTCGGTGAGCCGCCGACGTCCGAAGAACTGGAGAAAATATTCGGTGTGGCCATAGACTGGACGGGGGTGAATGATGAAGCCCTGTTGCTGTATAACCTGGCGGATACCCGTGCACTGGGAGTGCCCGGTGCCGGCGGGGTTTCGGATGCAGCCTCAGTCGCGCTGTACTACCAGGGCTTGATTCACAATCAAAATCAACTGTGGGATCCACAGGTGCTGACGCAGGCCACTACGGTGACGGACAAATTCACCGATCCGGTTACCGGCATCCTGGCCAATCGTGGCCTGGGCATCGTTATTGCAGGGGATGACGGCTTTTGCGGGCGCCGCGGTATGGCCGGTGATGTGTCTCCGCGCTGCTTTGGTCACCAGGGATTAGGCGGGCAGATCGCCTGGGGCGACCCCGAAACGGGCATATCATTCTGTGCCATTACCAACGGCCTGGATGCCAACCCAATCCGGGCCGCTCGCTTTGGCGGCGCACTCAGTGTGCGTGCTGCCGCGGCGCTGCTGCCCACAGCATAGCCGTTAGATAGAATCCTGCCAGGCGACAAGCCCATTGTGTGAAGCAATAGAGCCTACTCAAAAACCTGTAAACACTCCTCAATGCCGAACAACTGGCAGATTTCATCGTTGGACACCGCGTCCGCCACCAGGCGGGCGTTGTGGTTCTTTTTGAACGCCCTAAAGGAAGGCTCATGCCGCAGTAGCATCCTGCCTGCACCAATTAGCCGGTCCACCTCCATTTCCTCGAGTTGAAGGCTGGTGGGCAAGCTGTTAAAAAAGCTGTTCACCTGGGCATTTTTTGCCAGTTTGAATCCGACCTCGGCGAAATACACCCGGGTTGGCGTGCCCAATGCGGCCGCCTGCTTTTCAAACTCGTCTGCGCCCTCGCGCAGCGCATCCAGGGTCTCCTGGTTGTATCGGTCCATCTGTGCACTGGTGTAGGCACTCATAGTATCGCTGACGGAGGGCTTTTTTGCGCTGCTGTCTATGGACTTTTCAGGCTTCACTTCCGCGTTAACCAATACGATCAATATGGAGCGCGGGACCCGCTCCATGGTTTGGGCGATACCGACGCTGTTAAGCACTTCAAAGCGCTCGGTGATAGTACGCAACCCCAGATTGTCGGCTATGCCACCGTCTACAAGGTGTACATAGGGTCGCTTTTCTACGTCTCTGTAAGACTTCAATCCGGCAGCCAGTTGCTTCTGGCTTGCACTGTCAGCGCTCTCCTCGGCTTGCAAAAGGAACTTCCATGCATCGGATTCCTCCAGCTCACACTGGTCAGCATGATTTTTCAAGGTAACCGTAGGGAACATCACCGGCACTGCAGATGAGGCGGTTACCGCGCGCGCCAGGGGAAAGTCGCTCAAGTCCGAGCAGATCAGGTCAAAGCGTTCCTGATTAAAGGTAAAGCGCAGCCCATTGGACAGGTCCGTCGCATTAATCTCAATATAGGGAGGTCCCTGGCGGGCCATATCTCCAAAGGTCGCGCCCTTGAATATCTGGCGGTCATAGTAATCTACGGCCATTTCCGTGCGATCAAAACCCGAAAACATACCGCGAAACAAGTTAGCAGGGTTCAGCAACCGCCGTATCAGCGTCTGTTGAACCCCCAGGTTCAGAAATTCGGCTTCATAGTCATCGAATATCTTGTCGCGATAGGCACCGTAGTAGGCCGCAGTGAAGCTGCCGCCGGAGACGGATGAAATACTGTCTACCTCATCCAGCAACCGCAGGGGTTCCTCACCATCCCCTATTACGGTGTCTCTCAACTCCTCCAATACACCATAAGACAGGGCCGCAGCGCGGGTTCCGCCGCCGGAGAATGCCAGCAGTACAGCGGCGTCTCCGGAGAATGCAAGCTTCGCATCCTGCAGCCGGCGATAACCGGTTTCCATATCAATGGAGGTTGTTGCCGTGTTCACGGGAACATGCGTTGTGGAGCAACCTATAACCGTCAGTGCCAGCGCTGTCATCGCTGTAGCTCTAAGAAACGTCATGCCCTTGACCTTACATTCATCGGGTTCCAGTATCGCATCAGGGTATTACGAGTCGCTGACCAAAAGCCAGCATCGATCCAGCATTAGGTTTCAGTCCAGATAACGCTATCCACATTGAATCAATTGACGAATTTGTGACGGTGCCCTAGTCTAACAAGCTGTAACGTATGAATAATATGTCTGCTACGTGCGATAAGGAAGAGGAATAACAATGAAAATTCTGACTAAAGTTTTTGCCGTTTTGATAATTCTCAGTTCGATCACTGCTGTCGCTCAGAGAGGCGTCGGTGACAAAGATTTTTCAGGCTGGCTGAAGAACTATGATTCGTTGGTCTTCAATGAAGAGCGCAATGCGTTTGTTTTTTCCAACGAGGACGCTGCTGGCCATTATGAAAAAATATTGTTGGAGCCGATTGAGTTGCACTCAACCAAGGGCAAAGCTGATACAGAGAGAGCCCAGGATGCTGTGGAATATCTCACGAATGGCCTGCAGAAAATTCTTGAGGAAAAGGGTATCGCCGCAACAGAACCCGGCCCTAAAGTCGCGCGCCTGCGGCTCGCCATTACCGGTGTAGAGAAATCCAAAGAGGACCTGAAAGCACACAACCTGATACCCGTAAGTGCGGTATTTCGCGGTGCACAGGCCGCCACGGGGAAGGTAGCCACCTATATCGCCACCATGTTTGAAGGTGAAGCGACTGACAGTGTTACCGGCGAGCGCATAATGGCCATCGTTACCAAGGGCATCGATGAAACAACAAAACGTAGCGGTGACGAATTAACGTTTGAAGATTTTAAACCTACGCTAAATGCGTGGCTCGAGCGCTATTCACTGACACTGGATGAAATGTTAGCCAGGAAAGCCGACTCCTGAATTGGTGAGTCGGCGACCTGGTGAAGGTCTATGTAATTCTACTGGGGCTTTTTTGGGCCCCTTTCGGCGCGACAGATGACGCCGGGCCTACCGAGCAACCTCCGGCAGAACAGCCACAGCAACCAGAAGAGCGCTCGGTGGGTACTTTGCTTGATGACGAAACCACCGTCGAGATGCACGACGACACTACCCTGTTACGTGATGTCCGCAGTGGCGGGATCAAGGGCTCGGGGTTACTCGTTTTCGACGCCTTCCGCTTCTGGGTGGGTGGTGCGATACAGTACGACTACTACAACTTTGATGGTATCTATAACAGCAGCAGCGAGGGGGCCCGCAGAGAAGGCGGCTCAATGCGTCGCTTCGAGGGGATTCTTCGCTCGCAGCTCTACGACTGGGGAGAGATCAAGGCCCAGTATGACTTCGACCGGGGTAACTTTCGGGACCTTTACCTGCGCTGGGTCTCCAAACGCAAGGACACGCCGCTAACCATTACCGCGGGCAATCAGAAAGAACCCCTGGGCCTGGACAACCTCATTGGCAATAAGTCCGGCATAGCCCAGGAGCGCTCTGCCCCATCCTACGCCTTTGGCTCCCGCCGCAGCCTGGGGGTGCGCCTGCACAAGGCTTTCGAGTTAGCGCCAGAAAAACGAAAGTTTGATTACTGGAAAGAAGATGTCGCCTATATGACCACCTCAGTCGGCGTCTTCACCAGCGACCTGGACGACACCCACGATACCGATATTGCAGTGACCGGTCGAGTGACAGCTGGGCGAGTCAAGCAAGGCACAGGTACGCATGTGGGTATCTCTACTTCCTACCGGGAAGGACAGTATTACCGTGTTTCCATGCGGCCGGAAGTCAATGAGGCCGACCGGGTGACACTCGCCCAGCCGGACGGCAATACCCTGGGGCTACTTGCGTTTGAAGCTGCCTACAATCGAGGACCCCTGCACATCCAGGCAGAGGCGTATACAGCCAGCTATCGCGGCAGGGTTCGCGGCTATGGCGTCGGTGGCTATGTACAGGGGGGCTGGTATCTCACTGGAGAGTCCCGTACTTATCAGCCTCGCTGGGGCGTCCTCGCGCCACATGCCCCCAGCCGCAATTACGCGGTTGAGATCTTCACCCGACTGAGCCACACCCGGGGTGACGATGAGATCAACGGCTGGAACGATTTTAAATCCTTGACCCTTGGCGGCAATCTGTACTACCGCAAATTACGCTTTAGCGCTAACGTCCTGTACGGTGAAAGCCGGGAGCCGATTATTACGGAATCAGACGGGATTGCAGTCAATTTGCGGGTACAATATCTATTATAATTGACCACACAGGGATTTCCCGGACCAGAATGAACAGACTTTCTATTATCAGTATCCTGGCGCTGCAGGTCCTTGCCTCTGCCAGTCTATCTGCCAGACCCCATGCCGGATTTTCTGGCCTGGCAGCATCAGCTGACAATGCCGGAACCGCCGGCACCAACCCCGCAGGTATTACCCGCTTCGACAGCAGAACATCGCGGATAGAACTCATGACCATCCACAGCCAGTCAACCTGGGAGGGACAATTGGGCAATGAGGGCCCCGAAACCCGCTCCAGCGAATCGAGCACCACCGTGGTGCCCCAGGGCTACATGATCCATCCCATCAACGACGACTTCACCTTTGGCTTTACTATACTGGGCATGGGGTTTTCCGAGGATCTGGGAGACTGGCCAGGCCGATACGTAATCAGCAGCTATGACGCTGTCAATATCAGTGCCTTTCCAAGCCTCGCCTATAAGCTCAATGACAAACTGTCGATCGCAGGCAGTATTGCGATTACCTACTCCACCTTCGATCAGGAGCGCTATATCGCCAATGTTTTTGATCCCGGTTTCGCTGACGGCAAGGCCTCCCTGGAGACAGACGGCGTCGACTTTGGATTCGCACTTTCCAGCCTGTATGAAATCAACGACAGAACCCGCTGGGGATTAATGTATCAGTCGGGTTCGGAGCCGACCCTTGAGGGCAAAACGAAATTCAAGGGGCTGGGGCCCAATACCGAAGCAGCCCTGGATAAGGCAGGCTTCATCGGCGCGGAAATCGAAGTCATCAGCAAAACCCCCCAGTCGGTACTGGCAGGGGTCTACCACGAGTTTCACAATGACCACGCACTGACCTTTGACGCAGCATGGATAGAGTTCAGCGACTTCCAGCTCTCGGAGTTTTATTTCGATGGAGAAGGCATCGCCGACAATGAAGCGAAATACGACAACATTATCGCCTTAACCCTGGGCTACAGCTGGCCGATCTCAACGCGCTGGATGATGGGCGTCTCCGGTCTTTACATCGATGACATGGTGAAGGATGAAGACCGCACAGCCACCCTGCCCCTGGATTCCGTCTGGTCGATCGCTTTTGCAACCGAGTGGCAATGGACGGATGACCGCCAGGTCTACGCCTCACTGAGCTATATGGAACCGGGCTCTGCACCCGTTGCCACGCCTTCTCTTCCCGGCATTGGCGGGGCCACGGGTAAATATACATCACGTGATATTTTCATGCTGAGCCTGGGAATCAAGTTCGGCGGGTTGTGAGGCGGGTCTTTGAGGGGAATTACCCGGTGCTTCGCGCAGTAATCGTCTGGTGACCTTTGTGACCAACAATGAATTTAGCCAAATAAAAGCACTCGCTGAGGACCAAAACCTCGCACTTTCAGCTATGCTTCACCAATTGATTCTCAAGGGGCTCACTACCCCAACCCATAAGGAATGAAACCATGAGATCTATACTTAGTGTTTTTATTGTACTCAGCCTGTCGATAGTCACACTGTCGGCCGGCGCTGCGGGCATTGCCCACGACGCCGAGTACTACGTTCTGGAAAAGCAAAATGGCGAGCGCTGGGCGCTGGAGGACAAGGACCTCGACGAACGCCTTGCTGAGTTCCGTAAGAAAAATGACGGTAAATCACCCAATATCTTCTATATCCTGATCGACGATATCGGTTTTGGTGATCTCGGCAGTGAGACGCTCAATGTTATCCGCGGCTACAAAACCCCCGCCATCAACGAATTCGCACGCGAGGGCATGCGCCTTGCGCGGATGTATACGGAGCCTTCCTGCACCCCAACCCGTGTAGCCTTCATGACTGGCCGCCATCCTGTTCGCAATGGCATGGGCAATACAGCCGTGGACATCTCCGGCTTCGGACTTGCCGCGAAGGAAGTCACGATAGCCGAAGTGCTGTCGGAGAGCGGCTACAACACCGCGCATGTGGGAAAATGGCACATGGGCGATATCAAGGAAGCCTGGCCCACCATGCAGGGCTTCGACTACGCTGCGTTTCCCATTCACCAACAGGGCCAGCTGACCATATACCACGACGATGCCGCCGATGAAGAAATCAGTATTGGTATTGGCAAAAACAACTATGACGACCGCTACACCATGGACGAGTGGTTGCGCACCGACGCCTCCTCTATGGTCACCGGGGTTGAGGGCGTGGGCGGCAAGAATGTGCGGGAAGTTCACATGAAAGCCGGTGAACGATGGACAGAAGCCAAATACCATGAAATGAACGAGCGTTACCAGCGTCAAGCTCTGGAGCAAATGCGCAGGCTGGCCAAAGAGGACGAGCCCTTCTTCCTGCAGTACTGGCCCCTGTATCCACTGACCGGCCCACGTACAACCACAGATCAATACACCACGGCAAACGGTGGCATCTACGTTGAAAAAATGAAGCTGGTGGACCAGTGGATCGGTGAACTGATGACCGAGATGGACGAGCTGGGCATTGCAGACAACACGCTGGTAGTGATCATGGGCGACAATGGACACTTCACCAAGTACTCCACCTCCTCCGGCTATTCACCCATGATTTTTCAGGGCGGCAAGGGTTCCACCAAAGAAGGCGGTGTCCGTGTTGATGCCTTTGTGCGCTGGCCGGGCATGATCGAGGCAGACTCGGTAGCCGGTGATATTGTCCACGTCAGTGACTTGTTCACCACCATCGCCAGACTGGGTGACGGTACGGATGAAATCCCAACAGATCGAATTATCGACGGTATCGACCAGACCTCCCTGCTGCTCAATGGCGAGACCCACAGCCGGCGCGATTATGTCTTCCTGTACAACATCAACAACCTGGAAGCAGTCATCAAGGAGCAGTACAAACTGGACCTGAGCTCCGGCAAGGAAAATGCCATCCTCGCGAAGTTCTATGACCTGTTCCGCGACACCCGTGAGGAATGGCCGGTTTCCACGGAAGTGGGTGCCTGGGGTGGAGCCAAGTTTGTACGGATGGTCATGCGCCACGACAAGCGCAAGATAAAGTACCCTGATGCGCCGCCCGCCACAGGTATGCCTTACAAGGGCATCGACAACCTGCGTCCCGAGTCTACTGCAGCGGTGCAGGAGTTTCTTTACATGATGAAGACGCCCTCAATGTGAGGGCGCCGGCCGGCGCTATGACATCTACAGGAAAATCCCACTTATATAGGGCAATACTAGAAAACACAGGATTATTTGTATGAGCATAAGTCGCAGGGACGCTCTAAAGGGCTCATTGGCCTCCGCAGTATCACTATTACTGGCTCAACCAAATCAGCTCTTCGCTGGTAGCTCGAACCGCCCACTGGAACTTTCTGCTGCCGGCTATCCCTATAACCACGTCAAGGCATTCATGACAGGTGAGGCCGAGGTGGAAGGATGCAAGACAGCCTTCGAAATCGACAAGATCGGCGACTTGAACAACCACATTTTTTCCGGCCCGCAAACACGCGCTGTGACGGAAGTTGGTCTGGCACCTTTTATGCTGGCCTATGCGAATGATAACTTCCGAGATTATTCGCTGCTTCCAGTTTTCCCTTTTAGAACATTCAGGCACAGGAGTATCTTCGTTCATTCTGACGCTGGTATCGAACATCCGTCACAGCTAAAAGGTAAGCGGGTTGCCTCGCCGGGGTATTCGTCAACGTCTCTGCAATGGATTCGCGGTGTTCTACAGGATGATTATGGCGTGCGACCCGAGGATATTGAATGGGTAGTATCCGCCAAAGACTCCTCTGCGGCCATATCCGGAACGGTTTCAAAAAACGAGAACGTATTCCCTAAAGGGCTGAACGTCAGCACTGGACCGGCTGGGAAGGACGAGTCTGACCTGCTTCTCGACCAGGATGTTGATGCTCTTTTTCATGCACTCGAACCGCGAGCATTTGTTGAAGGTAACCCGAAAGTTCGGCGTCTTTTTAGTGATGTTCGCGCTACTGAGCAAGATTATTACGCTCGTACTGGAATATTTCCCATCATGCATGCAGTAGCGATTCGAAACGACTTGATAGTTGAGCACCCCTGGCTACCTGAGGCTGTGTTCAATGCTTATTCTGAATCCAAGACTATCGGTTATAGCCAGATGCGTAAGGGCCACTTTTTCGAAACGCTGCCGTGGTACGCCCAGGAAATTGATGACACACAGCGAGCCATGGGCAGGAACTTCTGGCCATACGGTATTGCGCCCAATCGGAAGGCACTTGAAACCCTGTTCCGATACTCTCATGAGCAAGGCCTCGCCAGCCGGCGCCTAACGGTTGAGGAGTTGTTTGCAGAAAAAAGTTTGGCGTTCGTCGAGTAACTCGAACACTTTTCCCTAATAGAGTGATGCTGGTGGGGATCGCCATGGCTAATTACATTGGCGCAACTCGATAGTCCACTGCGCACCCGATGCGATGCCGTGCTTAGCGGCATAGTTCGCTTGGTTCAACGCCAGTGAGACATTCAGCAGACTGTTCACATACACCAGTGGCTCTCCTTCAGGCACTGCACCAAAGGAGGCCAGATAGGGAAGTGTTTCCTTTAACCTGACAGCATCCCCTTCCCGCACCGTAACGCACACTGAATCCCCCAGTACGATGCCCGCCTCGGCGAACCTGTCCTGGTGAATGTTCGTCCAAACATTGCCAAATTGCGGGTCCAGAATCGGAATATTACCGTGAACGGTCTTGTCCTTGACGGTCGCGTGCTGATATTCAATGCTGACAACTTCCGCCGGCAGCTTCGGACCCACCTGTTCAAAACTGATAACACCAGCCGCCAGTCTGGCACCCGTGTAGGCGTAAACATCGCGGCCGTGGAACGTATAGGAATCTGTCGAACCGGCCAGGCGATTAACCACCTCGTCAATTTCCCGCACCTCGGCAACACCCTGATGCTCAGCAACCATTGTCAGTGTGCCGTTATCAGGTGTGACAAAGTAATAACCTGCCTTCGTTTTGAGCACCACGGATTTGCGCTTGGTGCCCACACCCGGGTCTACTACACTGACAAAGACAGTGCCGACTGGCCAGTAGGAAGATGATTGGTACAGCCGGTATGAGGCCTCCCATACATTGTAGGTAGGTACTTCGTGGGTCAGATCGAAGATGGGCAGGTCGTCATCCACGCCGAATGCCACACCCTTCATTGCCGAGACAGCACCATCCTTCAAACCGAAATCGGATTGAAAGACCAGCGCCGCTTCATCGGCAATCGCCGGGGCCACTGACACACTCAACACGAGGCCGGCTGTCGTTAAAAACTTGGTAATCGATCGCATAAAAATACCTGATTAAACATATGGCTGACTAAGAACTGTAGGCAACGAGCACAGATATCGCGCCCGTTCATGCCCACGGGCGAAATGACGCCCTGGACTTACCCAGAGCTTCGCGACTGTAGCAGATGCACGCTTGGGAAGCACCTGCCTGGAGGACATGAAGTTTTAAGCCGGATTAGCCCCGGCAGTTGGCAGGCAGCCTGATGGACGCAACACCATTGCTCGCTGCGGGTTTACAGGTCCATACCAGCTGTTCATCGACAGTTGATGGCACGAACTGCAACAAATTGTCGGCGCCCAGCGTCGCCACCTTGATGGTAATGGTGATAGTCCCCGGCGTAGGGTCAGCTCCAATCGCGAGAGAGCTGATATAGTCCAGGTGATCATAGGAAGTCGAGGAAGCCAGCCCTGCCTCGGTGTTATTTACTGGAAAAGTATTGGTTGTGTAATAGGCTTCAGTCACAGCGGTCTTTGCTTCGTCCGCAAACGAAAGACCTTCGCCTACTTTCGCGCGCACGGTGAAATTGCTATAGGCAGATATGGATAGTACGGCCAGGATGCTGACAATGGCGATTACCCCCATCAGCTCAATGAGTGTAAATCCCTTGTTACGGCTCTGTTGTCTAGTCACGATTGAAAATACCTATCAATAAAAAGCTGGGAATACTCACGATTGATCTTCCTCGGTTTTAAAGCCGGCAAGCTCACTCTGCAACTTACCCAGTAATTCCCGGGTTTTGCCATCCTGGCTATCGATTGCTTCCATTTCCTTTGTGATTGCCTTCAACGCTTCGATTTTTATACACAATGCGGCGAAACCCGCGTTCATCTCGTCAGCCTGTTCCTGAAACATATCCCGCTTGCGCAAGTGGATTTTCGAGGTGAGATCACCCTCACCCACACTTCTTACCTCACGCGCAAAGACATACACAGGACCAGCGATTTTGTGGCTGACCCTGAGACTGGCCAGCCAAACGCCAACAACCAACACCAGTTCTGCCGCAGCCAAACCAAGCGATTGAGCAGCCCCCAACACCAGGGGGTTATCGCCCGGGGACAGCATACGAAAGATGATGAACAGATTGACCGCCAAAATTGTTACTGCTACCAGCAGCAAAGAATATTGGTACTGAAACTTTTTGTTAATAATTATTGTTTTGCGGCGACTCGCCATAAAATATTCTGCCCCATTACTACTTTATAATTTGAGTCTATTACGCCAAATTTTTAATGACAAGACAAACAATGATCTTGGTCATTTGTTACTGATTTTCTGTGAGCGAGTTCGCACCCCACCGCACCATTGCCGCTGTTTGAGTGCATAAAGGACAGCCGGGACGTACCTCACTGCAACTACGCGAAGGCTGAAAAATCTGTGTGATTTTCACACTCTACAGTCTTTGATTGACCCGCCGTGCGTTGCGGAGCACACTGCCCCGCTGCCTGAGAGCACAACACCAACAACTATTTAGTGAGCGTTATGACCACTTGTTTCCTAAAACAAACAGATATGAGCAAGCGACACGGTTCGATTACCGTGTTGCCGGCGGTGTATCTGTGGAAGCACACAGTGGTTTGAGGAAGCGATAGCTAAAAGTCTTTAAAAAAAGGCCTCCGAGAACCCAGATTCCGGAGGC
>JBALWA010000170.1:0-882 GCA_036960305.1 Halioglobus sp.
GTTTACTCGAAGGGGGTAGAAACGCATCGGACATGGTTTTCGGGGCAATGCTATTAGCACTGTTCGCTTTTAGAGGAGGTGGAGATGCGGCGCTGTCTGAGCAGATATTGATCTATTGGGTATCCACGTTGCTGCTAGCGGCCCTCGTCTGGACCGTGATGAAGGACGGCGGAGCCGCCGATGATCACTCCCTTGAAAGAGAAGCCACCATGACCTCGGCAAACATTGCCAAGGTTCTAAAGCTTCCTATAGTCTGGTTGATGGCAGCCATTATTATGAGCGCATACTGTGGCTATTTGGGGGGCGACGTTTTTCACGCCCTACGCGACCGAAGCTTTCGATTTGGGTCCTGTATTGGGGGCCGCCATCAGCAATGGCAAACTTTGGATTGCCGCACTGGCCGCCGTTATCGCCGGTGTCATTGCGGACAAAGTGGGGCCGGCCAAGGCGGTTCTGGGGGCCTTTGTATTGATGACGACAGGGTTCGGCGTTTTTGGGTTGCTGCCAGGTAGCCCGGATCTGGTTCCGCTTCTCGTGTTCAATGTCGCGGTGATTGCCTGTGCGGTCTACGCGCTGCGCGGCATCTATTTTTCACTGTTGGAGCAGGGCGGTATTCCCATTGCGCTCACCGGCACCGCAACCGGAATCATTTCCGCGATTGGGTATACCCCGGATATTTTCATGCCGTGCTGGGGGGAATGATTCTGGATGCGACGCCCGGCGCAGGCGGTTACCAGCACTTGTTTCTATTTGTTACCGCGTTGAGTTCCATTGGTCTTGTTGCGGCATTTTTCGTTTATCGGAAACTACAATCTCTCCCGTCAGGGTGAAGAGCCGGATGCAGAGGTGGCTGACACGCCCCCGAGAATTATCGATTGAGAG
>JBALWA010000171.1:0-867 GCA_036960305.1 Halioglobus sp.
GGAGATGGTCGACACCCTGCCTGAAGCGATCACCTTGCCAGACATGACCGCTCATTGGGAGATGCAGCTAGCCCAAATAGCGGACAACAGCGCCGACCTGTCCCCATTCCTTACCAACGTCACCGATGAAGTGAGGGATATTACGGCCAGCGCAAAAGCCCAGGGAGATATCACATTCTCACAATCGCCTATCACGGCAAAGACAGCACCAAAGAGGAAGTAGGGCAGTCAGACTTTCCCCTGCCCCGGCGAGGCGTGTGAGGGCCGGCTGCGACGGATCAAGGGCAAGAAGGGCTACTTTTGGGGTTGTAAGAACTACGGCGAGGGTTGCAAAGAGACAAGGCCTGATAGCCGAGGGAAAGGCTAAGAAAACCGGGGGACCTCGGTAAGAGGAGGAGTCCATACATTGAGTCGGCAGGAGCCGCCTACAATCGGCTAGTAAGCTGAAGAAAAGTATCGGGTTTTCTTTAGGTGTAGGGCCTGGGGAACTGTCACCGAAACCGACCCTATCCCGAACCTTACTTTGGGTACTACCGAGAAATCTCCCAGCGCCAATTCACCATCCAGAGGTTTGTGCAACGGGGTTTCTCGGAATAAATCCTCTTCGAATCCATCAAAACCCCGTTTTTCTGGTCCCAACCAATGAAAACTAGCCCATAAACGATTTTCAGGTCGCGATTACTGGGGCTTCGCGGAGCTATCATTGGGATTTGCTGTTCATGCTCAATAAGTGAGCAAGCTTTAGTCCAGAACTAATACCCAAAACAAAAACCTAAACAGGCCAAGATCGGGTATAATCTGCGGTTCACTACGGGGGCGATTTGGATTCGACGACGGTTGCGAACCCTGAGGTGCATGCCGTGATGG
>JBALWA010000172.1:0-785 GCA_036960305.1 Halioglobus sp.
GTCGGGAACACAGTCCAATGTTCCCGACAACGTCCATTGTCCACCACTGTGCGATGCACGCACCTGGCCGGCTACTGCATCGGACATTCCAAGTTCGGCAATTGCCGCGGTGAGTTTGATACTGCCTTTTGCCAGCGGTGTAAGATACTTTTCCTTTTGCGCGTCGTTGCCAAACTCAGCTATTGGTAGTGCCCCGAGCACTAAGCTGGAATAGAGGGGGAGGGGAGAAATGCGGCGACCCTGTTCTTCCAGGACCAGGCACAGTTCGGTGAATCCCAACCCAGTGCCGCCAAAGGCCTCAGGTATCGATATACCCAATAGCCCCTGTTCCGCCAGGGTTGCCCATAGTTCGTCGTCATACACGTGGTCTGTTTTGTCGAAGGCCAGCATAAATTCGTCGGTTGTTCTATCGGTGAAGATTTTATGCGCTAGCTCGCGAATGGCTATCTGGTCTTCGCTAAATGAAAAATCCATGATGGGTCCTTGATAAGTAGCTGATGAGTGCCTGATTGGTTAGCGGTGGCGGGGCATGTTGAGGCCAAAGTTGGCGACAATACCACGCTGTAATTCGTTGATGCCCCCGCCAAACGTATTGATCTGACAGCGCCGATATTCGTGTTCGAGATCGCCCATCAAAACGGCGGCGCTGGAACCTGCTCTAACCAGGCTACTTGGCCCCAGACACTCCATCAGCAGGCGGCATATCTCAACTATCCCCTCTGTGGAGAATACTTTCAGGGCTGAGGCGAGCGCGGGGTTCATTTCGCCCTTATCCAGATTCCAGG
>JBALWA010000173.1:0-739 GCA_036960305.1 Halioglobus sp.
CAGGTTGAGGTTCACGCTGTATTCCTGGGCGGCTTGCCATGTCTCACTGTCGGGCTTGTCGAAATCTGTTCCCGCTTGTTGTAATAGGCTGACGGTGCCGCCGACTGCCAGTGCGATTACCGGTGTAGTATCGATCGTCACATCGTGTTCAGAACATGCATTAAGCAGGCCAACAAACACAACAGGTATAAAAAGAGTCTTGTTCATTTTACTTAACCCCACAGGTTAACGGACGCAATGTGGTCCGGGTCGTGAATTTTTCCAACTGAATCCCCGAGCGCCTTGTTGAATTGGTTTTGCATGGCGTTTACGACATCCAATGCCAGTGTTGATACATTGAGGAAAAAGGGATTGATGGAGGATTCTTGCTGCTTTGCTTGCAGCGCCGAAACCATCAATTCGAGAAACTGTTGTAAATGACGTTCAGCAAAATCCCGCTGGGCGCACTGGTAGCCCTGTTGCAGTGGCGGCTTGTCTGCTGATGTATGTTCCAGGTGCGACAGCCAGGCCAGAAATTCGAGTTGGCAAACGATATGATCCGGAAATTCGTTGGCCTGATCTTCCTCGTTGGTCTTCAAGCCAAAGTGCCGGTACCAGCCGCTGTATTCCAGCAAGAATTCCGGTCGCGAACCGCTACCGATTAATGTCTGGTAATCACCGGCGCTGAGGTGAACGATGGGCTGTCCCCGTCTGCCCACTTGAAATACACGAATATAGTCGGCCTCGTAATCGGCAAACG
>JBALWA010000174.1:0-731 GCA_036960305.1 Halioglobus sp.
ATCGCATGAGGCGACCAGGGTTCGAGAACGAGGGATGCGAAAGTTCAAGTCGGTTCGGCAGGCTCAACGGTTTTTGGGCGCGCATGCAGCTGTCAGCAACCTGTTCAACCTGGGTAGACATCTTGTTCGCGCTGAGCATTATCGGGATCTCAGGATGAGTGCGTTTGGAGAGTGGAGTAGGGCAGTGGCGTGAATCTGGAAACGCGGATTTACAGATCCAGAAGAGTTAATTTGCCAATACCAGTGGGCTAGAACTGACGCCCATTCAAAGCTTAGATCACAATTGAGGAGTCCATCCTATCGCCATGCACAGGGATGGCCCCCATACAAAGTGGTGGGCCTGGATTCTATGAGGGGCTATGGTTTGTATTCAGTGATTGCCGGCCGTTTTTCTTGTGTGATTTCAGGGTAACAATAGGGACGAGTTGTGCCTTGAAGAGCTGTACGATTTATTCAGGGTTGAACGCGAAGGGGCTGTAAGCTCCAGAATGCATCCGAATCCTGTACACTGCTGTTGCCGTATCCCCAATCTAGAGAGAACAACACAATGAGCACAATACAGATTAGACATGCCTTAATTCTGCTTTCCCTGTCGCTATTATTGAGCGCGCCCCTCAGCGCCGACCAGATACCAGACCCTGATGTAAGCCAGAAAGAGGCCATCGGCCACATGCATCATCAGCTACATGATGATCAAGCGTCTTTTAAGGCTGCGGAGGCGAAGGCGCTCG
>JBALWA010000175.1:0-717 GCA_036960305.1 Halioglobus sp.
CGAGTGGTACACAGGCCAACCTTCGCAGTGTACTGCCATTGCCTGACGGTCGAGTGCTAGCGGGCGGTTTAGGCGGTATTGTGCTCGAACTGCGCGACGGGCAGTGGCAAAGTATTGTGACCGATACCGGCTGCCCCATTGTCAGCATGGCCGCTCTTGAGGACGACAGTGTGATCGCCGTGGGCGGAGAATATAACATCGAGACCAATCAGTTCATCGGTCGCATGTTTTTATACAGCGAGGGCAAATGGTCAGCCATCGAAATTGAGAACCCCCTGCCCCGCCTGCGCCGCGTGCGCAAAGAAGGCGATAGCCTGTTGATCACCGGCGATGGCGGCACTGCCTTGCGCTGGACGACAAGCGGCCTGAAGCCCTTGGTCACTCGGTTGCGCTACGACCTGCACGACGTCATCAGTTTTGCCGAAGGCCAAGCGCTGATCTGCGGAGACGATGGCACCGTATTACTTGAGGCAGCGCGCAGCGAAACAACAGAAGCGGTCACTGTAGAACAACGATCCCACTGGAAGAAAATCTCCAACGACGAAACCAATAAAACTCTGCGCACAATTTGGGCCATCGATGATACACACGTCATAGCCGCAGGTGACTCGGGTACCGTCATCCACTACCGCGATGAACAAGTCACTGTGCACCAAACACCGGGAAAACAGCGTATTCACGCCCTGTGGGGCAGTTCTCCCAGGAATATTTACGCTG
>JBALWA010000176.1:0-653 GCA_036960305.1 Halioglobus sp.
CTGATGTGATTCAGCAATTCATGAGTCTCCTTTTTGGGTACATTCTGGCGGTCCATTTCATCGGAGCAAGTTTGGGTAGAAGGCAAGTTTGGATATTAACGACGCTTTATGTCATGTGGCAGGCTTGGATGCTCACGGTTATCGCTGGAAGAGGCTGGGGGTTGATACGAATAAATCAGGGTCTTCAAGATCTCCTAGGCACTGATGTGGTGGCCGGGGCAAGGGTACTCGCACCGGCTTCCTGGGTCCTCCTAGTATCATCATTATTTGCAAGCCTCTACTTCATGTGGTGCGTGAGACAGCCCAAGACTGAATGACCGCTGTGTCCTAACAACGGACATCGGGGTATCATGTGACGAGGGTCTGCTGCGTGCTCACACCGGACTCTCACAAATCGGAAAGAATTGAACAAATGGTGACCCCTAACTAGGGTATTAACGAGAATTTTTCGCAAGAATAAGCTGTTGGGAGGCTCTCAGACTTGGTTCTTGATTCACATGACCTGTTGCTCACATCTGCGGAAGTATCTGTGGCTTTTATGGGCTTTGCTAGCCTAGTGGCCGTTTTTGTCTCTCGTGGTCCTGCAGGGCTGTCAGAGCGTGCTCGTGTGGTTCTACGGTCGTTAATCGACTACGGTCTAGCTGCTTTACTCG
>JBALWA010000178.1:0-626 GCA_036960305.1 Halioglobus sp.
CGAATGGGGAAACCCACCCCTTTGGGGGTATCGCGACCTGAATATATAGGGTCGTGAGGCGAACCTGGTGAACTGAAACATCTAAGTAGCCAGAGGAAAGGACATCAACAGAGACTCCGTTAGTAGTGGCGAGCGAACGCGGATCAGGCCAGTGGCCTTATTCAAAAAACCGGAACTGTCTGGAAAGGCAGGCCAGAGTGGGTGATAGCCCCGTACGGGTAAATTTGGATAGGGTCCTCGAGTAGGGCGGAACACGAGAAATTTTGTCTGAACATGGGGGGACCACCCTCCAAGCCTAAGTACTCCTATGCGACCGATAGTGAACAAGTACCGTGAGGGAAAGGTGAAAAGCACCCCGATAAGGGGAGTGAAAGAGACCTTGAAACCGGATGCCTACAATCAGTAGGAGCCCCTTTATGGGGTGACTGCGTACCTTTTGTATAATGGGTCAGCGAGTTAATCTTTGCAGCAAGCTTAAGCCGATAGGTGTAGGCGCAGCGAAAGCGAGTCTTAATAGGGCGATTTAGTTGCAGGGATTAGACCCGAAACCGAGTGATCTAGCTATGAGCAGGTTGAAGGTGCAGTAACATGCACTGGAGGACCGAACCCACCAACGTTGAAAAGTT
>JBALWA010000179.1:0-605 GCA_036960305.1 Halioglobus sp.
GCCAGCACCCACCCCGGACTGAAGCGCAGCCAGAATGAGGATGCCTTCGAGGCCAATGCCGAGCTGGGGCTCTGGCTTGTGGCAGACGGTGTCGGTGGTCACGCCTTCGGTGATGTTGCCAGCGCCCTGGTCGCAGCAACCGTCACCGAGGCACACGCCCGGGGCGAAGAACTGGTAGGCGCCCTGCACGGCGCCCATCAGGCGGTGCTGGAAGAAATTGGCCGGCGCGACGAAAGCCTGGGCATGGGTGCCACCGTCGTGGCCTTTACCCTGACAGGCAAGCATTATCATCTGGCCTGGGTGGGCGACAGTCGCGCCTATTTGTGGAATGGCGAACACCTGGAACTGCTAAGCCATGACCATACCCATGTTGCCGACCTGGTCGATCGCGGGTTGATATCCCAGGCGGAAGCCGCCAGACACCCCGAGCGTCATGTGCTCACCCAGTCGGTGGGCGTGTTTGCCAATATGCAACTGGCGCCCGGTGAACGTCGGGGCACGCTGGCGTTGGGCGAGCAAATCCTGTTGTGCAGCGATGGCCTCAACGATGAACTGTCGGACCAGGCTATTGCTGCCCAACTGCGCGGCAATAACAGCTGCCAGAG
>JBALWA010000017.1:0-79278 GCA_036960305.1 Halioglobus sp.
CTACTAGAGACAGGGCGGGGGCGATGGTTCGTGCGACAGTACTATCGCTATTCGCCGCCGTTTGCCGACTTTATTGCCGAGCGGGATTGGCTGAAAGCCCTGGTAAGATTGGTGCTACTGCCATTGATCCTATTGGTATCATCGCCGTTCGCGTCGATCGCCGTACTGTTGTCCAGCCTGGCGGGGGCTATTGCTGTGCTGCGCCGATTGAGGACAATCACCTGAAATCAGCAGTCGAAGGTCCAAACCCTTCTGGGCCCTAAGGCCCATTATGAACGAGATGTCCGCTTCCACGACAAAGAAGACATCAGGCTATGGCAGTTTTCACCTCGAAGCGGACCTTCTTTATGTCAGGACTGTGCCCATATCTAACGGTAGGGCTGTTAAAAACTATCCGACTCAGAATCGGAATCTTCACCCTGAACCACCGCAGCTGTTCTCAGGACACCAGAAGAAAAACTCCCACCAGCAAAAGAAACAGCCCTGCCAGGCGTCCCAGTTGAGGTCCGGCGCCCCAGGTCTTTTCGGCGATGACGAAGGCCGCGAGACCGACGATCCAGGCAATATTCATAACGCCGCCAACGAATAGCAGTGCCATCAGTGCCCAGCAGCAGCCAAGGCAGTAGAGTCCATGGTGTGCCCCCATCCAAAGTGCACCCCACGGTCCTGCGCGCCTGTGTTGCACTAGGAAGTCCGCCGGCGAACGACAATGGCGCAGACAGGCCGCCTTCATTGGCGTCAGCTGCCAGACACCGGCGGTCACTAATAGCCCCCCGGTCAGCCTAGCAGGCACCGTCTCAAGATGCATGGACAGCATTGCGCCGCGTTCAAGCCCCCACTGGGTCAGCACTGCCAGCAAGCTGAAGGCTGCCCATGCCAATAGGTAGCCCAGGGAGAACAGGCCCGTACTCCCATAAGGAGGCGTCTCACTCTGACTGCGACGGTTGAGCGCGGCAGCCAATAGAATGGTTGGAGTGGCAGACGGCAGCATCATCGCGATCATCATTACCCACCACATTAGAAGCATAACCAGCGCATGCGTGGTGCTCCAAGGTGAGAAGTCCATCGCGCCCATGTGGCGCATAGGCTGGCTCATCTGCCAGGCACTCATTTCCATGCCCGCGCCAGACAGGATATAGGCCCCCGCAAGGCAGGTGATAAACAATAGGCAAAGGCCAACAAGGAGCCGGTCGCGCCGCAACAGCTCCTCTAGAAAACCAGAATTGTTCAAGGACTCAGACAGCCTGTAGGTTGTGCGAGGGGCCCCGGTGTGTCAGATGCAGGTCACATAGCTGACCATAGCTGTCGCTCAAATTGAGCTTTACCGCACACTTTGAGCGCGTCCGACCATTGACGATTTCCGCGGTGTCGAACTCGATGCCGTGCGGTACTTGGATACGCACTCGGTGGGGCGAGCCGTCCAAGGGACTGCGAATGGGCTCACCAGAGGCCTCCAGCACGCCCTCGATACTGCAACGCGCAGTGCGCGCATCCATCTCGATGTCGAGATCAATACGCTCTCTCAGCACCTCGTGGTGGGTATCGCACATGGTGGCATATACCCACCACACAGTGCTGGCCTCAACAGTCTCCCGACCGCTGCCGATCTGCTCAATAGCCTTGGCCTGCTCATCGCTGCAACGGTCGTCGATGATCATCTGCATCTCGCCACCGCCCTCGAACACGGGGCCCGGCCAAGCGTAAACCATGGCAAATCGTGTACCCGCCAGGTCTAAACCGTCGAATTCGCCCTCGGCGACCTCGACGACACCCATTGCCTCACAGTTACCATGAGTCGGCAGGCCCTCGAACTGACAAGGACATGCATGATCACAGTTACAGTTCCCGAAGGAATTGCCTCTTACGTACCATTCAATCATAGCTGCGCCTCCATTACAGTTACACTTGGATTCAGTGATGACTGTGTATGGGGAACAGTATAGTTCAACTTGAATTAAAAGGTGGCGTGCAGGATTCGACCAGGGAGTGGCCAGAAGCCCTCTTTTAGGACAAGGAGACATTTGACCTGATGTCCGCTTTCAACACCCCTCCTCAACACATCTAATACTGGGGAGCGCTCTGCAAACACATGGGCCGCGACGCGACGATTTATACCAGGAGTTCTACTGGATGGGATTAACACTCGCCGTTGCTGCGAGTATCCTCTGCAGGACGCAACTACCCCACTGCACCACTGCCACGCAATTGTTCGATGGCCTCACTGTCATAGCCCAATTCAAGCAATATCTCGTCACTGTGTTGCCCCAGCGCGGCACAGGGGGCACCGACGCCCGAGGGTGTGCTTGAAAAACGTGCCGGATTACGGGGTTCTACCATTCGGCCTGCCTGCGGGTGGTCGGTTTCAACAAAGCTGTGGTTGATCTGCATCTGGGGATGCTCAGGCAGGTCCGACAGAAACATGGCCTTTGCACAGGGCACATCCGCGGCCTCCATACTGGTCATTGCCTCGTCTGCTGAGAGTTCTCTGGCCACGGCACGCAACTTGTTAAAGGTTTGCTCCAGGAGTTCCGGATGCCCGTTACGTTCCATGGCGGTCGCCAATTCGGGTGCAGACGAATCAACTCCGAAGGCTGCACAGATCCCGTGGAACTGCGCATCAGTCACGGGCGCTATAGTGCCCCAACCATCGGTAAACTCCATGAGTTTGTTCCGACCCAGCTTTAGACCCACCTGCGCGCCATCTTCCAGGAATGTTGACGTTCCAGCGACGTCAGCCCAAAGGAAACTCACTACCGAGTCAACCATAGACAGATTGATAAACTGACCTCCCCTGCCCTGCGCTCTGGCAAAGAGTGCAGCTGAGAGCGCCTGGGCGCCTGTGAGGGCCGTCAATTTGTCGGAGAATAACTGATAATACTGAATCGGTTCCCCGGATTGTTCGTCCGACTGGCTTTGGGCAACCCCGGCAAAAGCCTGAATAACGTTATCGAAGGCCGCATTCTTTGCCATCGGTCCCTGCGCGCCAAAACCGTTCACCCATAGATAAATGAGTTCCGGGTTTACCGCTTTCAGACTGTCGTAGTCAATTCCCAATCGCTCTGACACGCCACTCCTGAAGTTATGCAGTACGATATCTACCTGCGGTATCAATCGATGAATGATCTTCTGTGCATCGGCAGACTTAAGATCCAGGGCCAGAGAACGCTTGCCGCGGTTACTGTTTTGAAAAAGGCCACTGACACCGCCACGGCAAGCGCCGAAATAACGCATTACGTCACCTATACCCGGCGGCTCAACTTTGATAACGTCCGCACCCTGGTCTGCCAGGATACCTGCAGCGCCGGGCCCTGCGATCATACTGCCAAGATCCAGAACGCGAATACCTTGCATGGGGCCGTTTGTTGGGCTGGTCATTGATGTTGCTCCTTATTCCTATATCATTAGATATATACGCATTCAGGGCCGCTGCCCGGATATAATGCACCCGAAAATAGAGCCATTGAGTGAATCAAGTCATCATGCAGTACAAGTCAAGTATGCAAATTATCACGATTGCGGTGGCGATTTCACTTATTGCGGTCCTTGCGTGGCTTACGATGTCGGAGGAAGACCCCTGCGCCAATCCCCAAGCGGACATCAGCGCTTCCGTTCTGGCGGAAGACGGTGATCAGGACGCCCTGGTAAACCGCGCCATTATTATGAAAGCCAACTGTGAAGATCAGTAAACCCTATTCAAAGCCCTGGAGTAACAAAGCAGTGTCCCGAATTTTCATCCCGCTCTTCTACGTTCTACTTTTCACCCTTCCCGCCACCTTTGCAAATGGTCAGGCAGCTCTGCCCAGTACACCACTGGCCGAGCAGGCAGTTGATCTACAGGAACGGCGCTGCATGGTCTGTCACGGCTGTTACGATGCGCCCTGCCAACTCAAATTGGAAGCCTCCGCAGGGCTGGAACGGGGGGCTAGTAAAGCCAAAGTGTACGATGGCACGCGACTGGTTTCCGCTGAGCTCACCCGATTATTTGACGATGGTTTAACAGAGGAGCAATGGCGAAAGAAGGGCTTTTACCCTGTGCTGGATCAGAAGCATCCAAAAAAAGGCACGATGTACAGAATGCTGGATCTCAAGAAGGCTAACCCCCTACCCCCTAGCGGACCAATAGCACAGGACTTCGATTTTGCATTGAACCGGGATCAACAGTGCCCCAAGCCCGATGAGTTTGATAAGTTTGCCAAGAAATATCCATTGTGGGGAATGCCCTACGGACTACCGGGACTGGACTCGCAAGAGCACAATCTGATGACCCGTTGGCTTGATGAGGGCGCTCCTGCGCCCCAGCCCGCCCCGCTGAGCCCCGCAATGCAGGATCAGATTGCCCGGTGGGAAAGCTTCCTGAATGGCAGCAGCAACAAAGAAAAATTGATGTCTCGCTATTTGTACGAGCACCTGTTTCTGGCCGGCCTCTACCTCGAGGAAGCGGATAAACCCGTCTGGTTTCGCCTCGTGAGATCCCATACCAAACCAGGGCGAAACATCGGCCTGATCAGCACACGCAGGCCCTTTGATGACCCTCGGGCCAACGAATTTTACTACCGCCTGCAACGCATGCCCCTGTCTATTCTTGACAAGAGGCACATGCTCTATCGGTTTGATCAGGACCGAATGGATTGGTACCGGTCATTGTTTCTTGCACCCGACTATGAGGTTGCGAAGCTACCCGGCTACGACCCCGATACGGTCATTAACCCGTTTAAACGATTCCGTACGATTCCGATTCAATCGCGCTATGAATTTCTCTTGAAGGAAGCGCAGTTCAGTATCATGAATTTTATCAAGGGGCCGGTATGTCGAGGCCAAATTGCACTGAGCGTGATAGATGATCACTTCTGGGTCATGTTTGTGAACCCCGGCAGTGCCCACCCTGAAATGGATGCGGAATTTTTGTCGAATGAATCGGAAAACCTAATTCTCCCCACTGTATCCACCGGAACACCGGTTGACTTGTTCAGGTGGCGACGTTTTGCCAAGGCGGAGCAGCGCTATGCCGCCGCAAAGGCCGAGTATATTGGCCAGGAAATGGATCGCGAGGATCGTACCCTGGATATGGATGACCTGTGGCAGGGGGATGGCATTAATGCCAATGCCTCGCTCACGGTATTCAGGCACTTCGATACAGCCTCCGTGGTAAAAGGGATGGTTGGGCAAACGCCGAAAACCGCCTGGGTCATTAACTACCCTCTTCTGGAGCGTATTCATTATCTGTTAGTTGCCGGTTTTGACGTTTATGGTGGCGCAACACACCAGCTCGAGTCGCGCCTGTACATGGATTTCCTGCGCATGGAAGGTGAATACAATTTTCTGATGTTTTTACCTGCCGCCGATCGGCCAAAAATCAGAGACCACTGGTATCGCGGGGCACGTGACTCGGTCAAAGAGCATTATTTTAGTACCAGCGAGGCCTTTCAGCGCGACACAGACATCGTCTTTAAAACCGATGACCCCAAGACGGAGCTGCTGCAAAGAATGCGGAAGAAAATTCACGGCGCTGAGGCAAAGACCTATGACTATAGAGTCGATGCCAGCCCTGCAATGATTACAGCCTTTGAAAAGCTGGAGAATAACGTAGGAGCGCATAACAGCTTCATGCCCCATGTGTCCTTCCTGAACGTCATTGGAAGTTCCCGGGACGAGGTCTATACCATTATTCGAAATGCCGGCCACTCGAATATTTCCCAACCCTTTGGTGAGCAGGAACGTCGTTTACCAGAAGAGGACAGCCTGACCGTAGTACGCGGATTTCTGGGTGCTTACCCAAATGTCTTTATGCAGATCAATGAGTCGGAGTTAGCCAACTTTGTGAAGAACGTCGCCTCATTGAAGAAACCGGGGGATAGGACGGCGATAATCGATCGCTATGTTGTACATCGCAACGCGCCCTGGTTCTGGCGTCTAAGCGATAAATTCCACAAAATGTACCAGGAGCGCGATGGAATGGCGGCAGGAATCTTCGATTACAACCGCTATTACAGTCAGTGAGCAGGCAATGAGGCTAGAGAAAGGCTCTAGCCATTAACCAAAAAGTGGACCCAGATACTGGCGGCATAGCCCAGCGCTATCACTGGCGTCCACTTGAGGTGACCGAAGAAGGTGTAAAGCCCCCTGGCCTGCCCCATGAGGGCGACACCGGCCGCTGAGCCTATTGAGAGCAAACTGCCGCCCACACCGGCTGTGAGCGTCACCAACAGCCACTGAAACTCATCCATGTCAGGGTTCATCGTCAACACCGCGAACATCACCGGAATATTATCGACAATGGCGGACAGCACGCCGACCAGAATGTTGGCTGTGGTGGCACCCAGTTGTCCGTACATAAACTCGGAAGTCATACCCAGGTAGCCAATGAAGCCCAGGCCTCCGACAGCAAGAATGACACCGTAGAAGAAA
The DNA here is from genome assembly GCA_036960305.1 of Halioglobus sp. Classification (GTDB taxonomy): domain Bacteria; phylum Pseudomonadota; class Gammaproteobacteria; order Pseudomonadales; family Halieaceae; genus JBALVT01. Next base: position 6,406 of record JBALWA010000017.1, read on the forward strand.
AACAGGGTATCCCACTCCGCTTTCGCGATCTTGTCGAAGATATCAAAATCATCGTCAATTTCGTTGCCGGTGGGCATATCGGTATGATCGAACTCAGCTTTTCCTTTCCTGCGCAGGTAGTAGCCAAAGAATTTCAGGTAAGCCAGGCCTGTCATCATGCCGAATACCGGCGGCAGATGCAGGAAGTTGTGGAAGCTCACCGCAGTCACAATTGTCGCCAGGAATAAGCCGACAATGGTTATACCGCCGACCTTCATTTTCACACGCTCGCCATCTGACTTGGGCGGACTACCGGCCGGCAGCGCGAACTGCATGATAAGGGCTGGAATAACAAAGTTTACGACCGAAGGCAGGAACAATTTGAAGAACGTTGCAAAATCAACGATGCCTTTTTGCCACACCATGAGTGTGGTGATATCACCGAAGGGACTGAACGCGCCTCCGGCATTGGCCCCGACAACGATATTGACGCAGCCGATCGCCACAAATTTGGGTTCATCCTTACCTACCGCAAGAATGACCGCACACATGATCAACGCCGTTGTCAGGTTGTCGGCGATGGGCGAAATAAAGAACGCCAGAATACCGGTGAGCCAGAAAAGGGCGCGGTAACTAAAGCCTTTTAGCACTAACCAATCCCGGAGCGCATCGAAAACGCCGCGCTCCAGCATCGCGTTAATGTAGGTCATCGCCACCAGCAGGAAGAAAAACAGCTCGGCATACTCAAGGAAGTTATGCCTAATGCCAGCCTCAGCTGCATGCACATCACCCGTACTGCTGTAGGTAAAGGCAATCAAAATCCAGATCAGGCCGGCGGCCAGCAACACGGGCTTGGATTTCCGCAGATGTAGCTGCTCCTCCAGTATGACCAGAATATAAGCGATGGTAAAAATTATGATGGAGAGATAACCCACCCAATTATCGGTCAAATCCAGATGGGTCTGTTCCCCGCCAGAAGCCAACACCACCCCGGAACCGAACAGCGACAACATTAAAACGAGTAGTCTCATTACTTCACCTGACTGAATATTATGTTTTTCTAATTATAGTTCTATTTCGCGCACTGGGTGTGAACTGGCCATGCGCTATCGCCAACAGGCTAATAGCTATTGCGCTGTTGGGCCCGTTGCCAGATCTTCAGGAAGGCTTTTTCCAGTGCGCCTTCGGCGGCCATTCCCATTTTTTCCTGCCAGTTCTTCTTATGCACAAACTTAACTTCGAAAACATCGACATCCTTGAGCTTGTCCTGCACATAGGCATCGCTTGTCTGCAGCTCATCAATCAAGCCTTCATCCAGCGCCCTGATGCCATACCAGACCTCGCCAGTAGCCACCTTGTCGATATTGAGCTGAGGGCGATTGGCCCCGACAAACTCCTTGAACAGGTCGTGTGTCTGTTCCAGTTCCTCGACAAATTTTTCCCGGCCCTTATCGGTATTCTCGCCGAACATGGTCAGGGTCCGCTTGTATTCGCCGGCAGTTAACAATTCGAAGTCGATGTCATTTTTCTTTAGCAACTTGTGAAAATTCGGCAGTTGAGCCAACACCCCAATGGAGCCCAGTACGGCGAAGGGTGCCGCCAGGATCTTGTCTGCTACGCAGGCCATCATATAACCGCCACTGGCTGCGACCTTATCAACGGCAACTGTCAACGGTACGTCGGCATCCGTGATTCGCTTGAGCTGGCTCGATGCCAGCCCGTAGCTGTGGACCATACCGCCAGGGCTTTCAAGCTTCACGAGAATTTCGTCGCCCTTGCGTATCTGCGGTAACACGGCTGAAATCTCTTCACGCAGGTTATCGGCGGCACTGGCCTTGATATCACCGTCAAATTCGAGCACATAGAGACGGCCTTTACCGGGGACAGCGGCTCCATCGGCGGCAGCTTTACGCTGCTTTTTGGCTTCCTTGGCTTCTCGCTTGGCCTCTTTCTTTTTCAGTTTGGCCTCGGACTTCAAAGTCTCCTCATCCGAAACGACGTCCTCGATGATCTCCCGAATATCATCATACTTCTCGTTCAGGTGTTTAATCTCAATATGGCCTTCATGCTCGGCCTTTTGCCTCTGCCCCATTGCGACAATGCCACCGATGACAATGAGAATAGCCGCAACGATAGTGCCGGCTTGCGCCAGGAAAAGGCCGTAGTCGTATATATATTCCAAACTTTGAACTCCAGATTATCTAAAACTGTTAACGTAATGTTGAATCAATTGCCCTGAAATAGACGATACAGGCGGGATCATGGGCAGGTCCCGATAATGAAACCACTGGGCATCCGCTATCTCTTCCATATCACAGACGATATCCCCGCCCGCATACTCGGCGAAGTAGCCCAGCATCAACTGGCTGGGGAAGGGCCATGACTGGGACTGGAAGTAGCGAATATTGGCCACTTCGACGCCCACTTCTTCCCGTACTTCCCGCACGAGCGTTTCCTCGGCAGACTCCCCGGCCTCGATGAAGCCGGCCAGCGTACTGTACATGGGACGTGGAAAGTTCGCATTGCGAGCCAACAACATCTCCTCGCCCCGGGTAATCAACACAATAATGCAGGGGGCGATACGCGGGTAATTGATCGTGCCGCAGGGGTCGCAACACATTGCTCGCTCATCGATATCCATGCGCATGGCGGCACCACAGCGACCACAGTGTTGATGGTCTCGTTCCCAGGCCAATAATTGTGATGCCCGTCCCGCCAGCGCAAAAAGTTGCTCGTCTATCCTTCCCAGCACCTGATACAGGTTGCCACGCTGGTAAACCATCGGGTCCAACTCATCGGCCGGCTCTATCTCTACTGCGAAACAGGCCTGGTCACGCCAAAAACCCAGGAACAGCCTTTGTCGTTCCTGCCAACCCGCTATTTCAAGCTGCCGCCGGTCGATCATGCAGGGCTCGGCTTGGCGCATATCGGAGACCAGCTCGCCTCGCTGAAATACGATATGCACTCCCCCTTCGTACGAGGTAGGCGGCTTGTTTGAAGGCTGAAACATGCGCTCTCCAGTGGATTGGGCAAAATGACCGGCTATAGTATGCCCAGCTATGGCCCCGAGCAAGGCGCGATAGGCCACTGAGGCGAAAAAAAAATTGTTGCTCAAGTCTACGAACGTGGCTTCGATTCCCGTAGAATGCCCTACTTTAAAGTATAAAAAATCTGGTGATATGAACATGAATGAAACCCTTACAAGTTCGCTTTGGAAGAATTTTCTCGGGTCGTCACCGTCCTGGTATAAACAAACCATCATCTGTTTCCTGGTACTGAATCCCTTATTCCTTTTTGTTTTCGGGCCTTTTGTCACAGGCTGGATCATTATCGGCGAGTTCATCTTCACCCTCGCACTGGCGCTGCGCTGCTATCCCCTGCAGCCCGGTGGCTTACTGGCAATTGAAGCCGTTTTGATGGGAATGACATCGCCCGATATGGTGTATCAGGAAACCCTCGCAAACTTTGAGGTTATCCTGTTGTTGATGTTCATGGTTGCCGGCATCTACTTCATGAAGGAGTTGCTGTTATTTCTCTTTACCCGCATTTTACTTGGGGTTAAATCCAAAGCGGTTCTCTCACTCCTGTTCTCTCTGCTGGCTGCCGTTTTATCAGCGTTTCTCGATGCATTGACCGTAACGGCGGTTTTAATCAGTGTGGGCATCGGCTTTTATTCGGTTTATCACAAAGTGGCCTCGGGCAAGAAGCTCACGCAGGAGGACCACGACCACTCGGATGACCAGCAGGTTACCGAGAATCACCGGGAGGACCTGGAACAGTTTCGTGCGTTCCTGCGCAGTCTGTTAATGCACGGGGCGGTGGGCACAGCGCTTGGCGGCGTTTGCACATTGGTCGGTGAACCCCAGAACCTACTCATCGCCACAGTGGCAGGCTGGGACTTCATTACGTTTGCGACCATCATGGCACCGATAACGGGCCCTGTGCTGGTTTGCGGTTTGATAACCTGTTATGTGCTGGAAAAAACGCGCACTTTTGGTTACGGCGCTGAAATTCCTGCGGATGTAAGGGTCGTACTGGAGGAGTTCCAGAGCAAGGAAGAGGCGTCTCGCACTCCTCGTGCCATCGCGCGCCTCTGGGTACAGGCTATTGTCGCAGTACTGTTGGTCGCTGGGTTGGCGATGCACCTGGCATCCGTGGGGCTTATTGGCCTGATGGTCATTGTACTGCTCACCGCGTTCAATGGTGTCGTAGAAGAACATCAGCTGGGTCATGCATTTGAGGAGGCACTGCCCTTCACCGCCCTGCTAGTGGTATTTTTTGCCATCGTCGCGATGATCCACGACCAGCACTTGTTCAGTCCTGTCATCAACTATGTACTGGCGCTGGATGCCGATATAAGACCCGCCATGTTCTTCATAGCGAACGGCGTATTGTCCATGATTAGCGACAATGTCTTTGTGGCCACGGTATACATTAATGAAGTCAAAACGGCGTTGGATGCCGGCACAATTAATCGCCAGGAGTTTGATGCCCTGGCGGTGGCAATCAACACGGGCACCAATTTGCCCAGTGTCGCTACGCCGAACGGTCAGGCAGCCTTCCTGTTCTTATTGACATCCGCTGTGGCCCCATTGGTGCGTCTTTCTTACGGGCGCATGGTCATCATGGCCCTGCCCTATACCTTTGTCATGGGCGGGGTAGGCTTACTATGCGTGAGCCTGTTTTTCTAGGGTAGATCGCGCCATAACACAGGGCCGCCACTCTGCCCGGCAATGACATCCAGTACCGCCTCGTGGGCCCTGGTCTCTTCCTCGGTTGCCTGTATCACCGGCAACGCTTGTCGGGTGGCTGACAACCTGCGTATCTGCTCAGCGCCAGTACCACCCTCCCCCTGATTCGCACTGTCAGAGAGTTGCAGCATCGTCTGCCCGCCGGTCATTGTCAGATAGACATCGGCCAGAATTTCGGCATCCAATAAGGCGCCGTGCAACTCGCGCCCGGAGTTATCTACCCCGTAACGCTGGCACAATGCATCCAGGCTATTGCGCTGCCCCGGGTGTTTGCGCCTTGCCATAATCAGCGTGTCTATCACGCTGCTGGCATCTTCAAGCGGAAGGTAGCCCCGTTCCAGACGCTGAAGCTCACTGTCTAAAAAACCAATGTCGAAAGGCGCGTTGTGAATAATAAGTTCACCGCCTGCGACAAAGTCCACGAAGTCCTGTGCAATCCGATTAAATACGGGTTTGTCTTTTAGGAAGTCATTGGTAATACCGTGCACTTCCATCGCACCCTGGTCTACTTCCCGTTCCGGATTAATGTAGCAGTGGTAATGGCTACCAGTGAGCTTGCGATTAACCAGCTCAACACAACCAATTTCAATTATTCTGTGACCCTGGCTAACTTCCAGGCCGGTGGTCTCGGTATCAAGTACTATTTGTCTCAAGGGGATTCCTATCGATTACTAACAATCAAATTACGCCAGTTCGTCTATACCGCGGTTCGCCAAATCATCGGCTATCTCATTCTCCCGGTGGCCGCTGTGGCCTTTAACCCAGCACCACTCGACCTGATGCCGCTGGTTCTGCTCGTCCAACGCCTTCCATAGATCAGCGTTTTTTACCGGCTTGCGTGCGGCGGTTTTCCAGTTCTTTTTTTTCCACCCCGGCAGCCACTGGGTAATACCTTTTTGCACGTACACGGAGTCTGTGGTCAAAGTCACCTCACAGCGCTCACTCAAGGCTTTCAAGCCTTCAATCGCCGCCTGTAGCTCCATACGATTATTAGTCGATTCAGGTTCCCCGCCATACAGCTCTCTTTCTTTACCCTGAAACCGGAGCAATGCACCCCAACCCCCGGGGCCCGGATTTCCTCGACAGGCACCATCCGTAAATATTTCAACGTGTTTCAAGCGGCGACTTCTCCTGGGCTAACTTTGTGGACAGAGGGCGCGGGGCTGGGCACGCTGCGAGGCTTCGGCACTGCCAGGTCGATGAGGCGTTCGCCGCTGGCCAATAGTCGCCTGCGTGGTCGATTCATGCCGATGGTCTGTTTAACCGCATGCAATATATAAAGCCCGCCTACCGGGGCATTATGCGCCTTGAACCACGTATCACAGCGAATCATCAGATCCCGTAGTTTACCGCTACCCAACGGTGGAACTGCATACAGATAACTGCTGCGCTGAACTTCGCAGCCCAGCAGATGCAGCCAGTCGGTCACTCGACCGGCTGACACCGGATAATGATGATGCCACATGGAGCGCCGAGAGAGTCCCTTGGCATAAGCCATACCTCCCAAAGCGCTGTAGGGGTTAAAACCGATAATCATCAATTGGCCCTGGGGCGCCAGCACCCGCTGCATCTCGCGCAGTACCTGATGGGGGTTCTCCGCGAATTCCAGACTATGGTGCGCAATGAGAATATCGATACTATCGCTCTCCAGCGGCAGTTCATCGCTCTGTGTAACCAGGCCAATGCCATTGCCGGCTTTTTCGGCAGCGTAAACACGGTGGTTGATATGGCTGTGCTCAAACAGTGGGTGCTGCCGGGTAACGCCAAGTTGCAAGACATGGTAGCCAAAAGCGGTATCCAGCGTAGTTTCAAGACTATTTCTAATATTTTCAAGAAGATAGTGGCCATTAGTACGTGAGTACCAAGCCTCAAGGTCGAGGAGAATATCGCTGTTATCGGTTATCATTCAAGCTGTTTTCGCAAATTAGTGATCTTTGAGCGTCTAATCGTATATTACTGCATTTTTTTGCTCTCAGCCGAACAAAAGACTGGTATCCTTCTAAAAGATTCACGCCAAATGGCAAAAAGAATACCCACTAGAGGTATCTGGCACATTGGGCCCGCGCAACACACTATTTCGACAATATAGATATATTTCATGAAGTTAAAGACACTACTTGTAACTGTTTCTACCACAGTATTCCTTTGGGGCTGCCAGACTATCGGCACGGACTACTCTCCGGACGAGGCTGTAGAAAACACTGCAACGACTGAGGATGCCAGTGTCTCGCCTGAGCAACCCACTGTGACTGCGGCAGTTGAGCCTGTAGTAATAGAAGCAGACCTGTGGGTCCGAATTCGCGATCAACTAAGCTTTCACACGATAGAGCACAAATCAGTTATCGAAGCGCGACAGCACTATATGCGGCAGGATCAGTATGTCCCCGTAGTATCTGCGCGCGCAGCACCCTACCTGCACTACATCGTAGAAGAGGTCGAAAAACGGGGCATGCCGATTGAAATCGCCTTGCTACCTATTATCGAGAGCACCTACAGCCCCTTCGCCCTCTCCTCCCAACATGCAGCCGGTCTCTGGCAAATTATGCCCGCCACTGGAAAAGAACTGGGGTTAGAGCAAAACTGGTGGTATGACGGCAGGCGAGACTTGCGCGAGTCGACACGGGCAGCGCTGGATTTTCTTGAAGAATTACACAGAGACCTCGGTGAGGACTGGTTGCTGGCACTGGCGGCCTACAACTCCGGCAAAGGCCGTGTTTCCCGTGCCATGCGCGCCAACCGAAAAAAAGGCTTACCGACGGACTATTGGTCGCTGAAATTGCCCAGAGAGACCCAGCGCTATGTGCCCCGGCTTATCGCCATCAGTGGTTTTGTTGCCTTTCCGGAAATATGGGATGTGGAACTGACGCCCATCGCCAATGAACCCGCCTTTGAGGTGGTCGACACAAATGGTCAGATCGAACTGTCAAAAGCGGCTGAACTCGCGCAAATTAGCCTCGTTGACCTGCGCGCCTATAACCCGGGACAGCTGCGCTGGGCGACGGCTCCAGAACAGGCACAGCAACTGCTCGTTCCCATCGGCGTGGGCGCGGGCCTGTCAGAGGCTGTAGCCCAGCTCTCACCGGAAGACCGGGTGCAGTGGCAGCGTTACCGTATTCGCAGCGGTGATAGCCTCAGCCGCATCGCCAGGAACTTTAAAACAGAAGTGGGCCTGCTACAGGAAGTCAATCATATCAAGGGGAGTCGGATTCGCGCCGGCGACACACTCATGATACCCCAGGGTAATGCCTGGGCATCCAGTTTGGCACTGGCGGACACCGGAGAACTCACCCGACGCGGATACCGGGTCAGGCAGGGGGATTCCCTCTATCGCATAGCCGGAAAATTTAACGTATCTGTAGACCAGATTATCTCCTGGAATTCCTTAAATCCTGACAGCTATCTTCAGCCAGGGCAGAAGCTCACACTCTTCGTCGGGGAATCCTAGGCGCTCCGCAAACATGCAACTTGAAACAACTGCCGGTACATTCTCTCTGGAGCGCTACCCCGCCCGTAAACAAGAAAGCCTGCGCGCCTGGAACGCAGCAGACACACTACTCATAGAGCGCGTACTGACGGGTTGCCCAACCGGTTCGCTGTTGGCCGTCAACGATGACCAAGGCGCCTTATCAGTCGCACTCCAACCGACTGCCCTGTGGAGCGACTCAGCGCTCTCTGTAATAGCCACTGATGAGAATCTGCGCCGCAATAATCGCTCACCGGTACCAGTTATTCCCAGTACACAGTCGCCCACGGGACACTACGATACGGTAGCAATCAAAGTTCCCAAACTGGGTACGTACTTCGAATACCAACTCTCACAGCTGGCTGCGACCCTGGCGCCGGGCACTTCAGTGCTGGCGGCAGGCATGGACAAGCACCTGTCATCTCGCACCGGCAGTTTACTGGAGCAGTATATTGGCCCTACCGAGCGGCACCGCGGTCGCTCGAAAGCCAGGGTGTTCACTGCCGTGCGAGACCAGCGCCCTGCGGCGTCCTACACCGGAGAGACTCAATATCACTGCGAGGCCCTGAATAGCGCGCTGCTCTCATTGGCCAATGTCTTCAGTCGAGAAAAAATGGATATCGGCAGCCGGTTCCTGATCGAGCATATGGGACAATTGGAACCGGCCTCCCATGTAATCGACCTGGCCTGTGGCAATGGCATTCTGGGGCTGGTGGCCAAGGCCACTGGGTTGGGAAAATCGCTGGACTTTATCGATGAATCGGCCATGGCCGTTGAGTCCGCAAGACTCAATGCCGAGCATCTCTATCCCGCTGCGAAAGACAGTTTGGGATTTCACCAGGGTGATGGCCTTCTAAAATTCCAGGGAAAACAAGCCGGGCTCATTCTCTGCAACCCGCCCTTTCACGCAAATCATACGGTTGAAGAGTACGTTGGTCGGCGCTTACTGGCACAGTGTGCAGATTATTTGGGAAACTCTGGTAAGCTTTGCCTGGTTGCCAATCGCCACCTGCAGTACCTTCCCACGCTGAAGCGCGGATTTTCGCATGTGGACAAGCTCGCAGAAAACAGTAAATTTATCATCTGGCATGCACAAAAATAGGAGTACATCCCGTGAAGTTTGTTCTATCCACGTCCTTTAGCGCGGTGTCTGATCTCACTGCAATCGCACCGGTTGCCGATACACATGGCTGGGAAGCAATGTCGTTTTCCGACCACGTGGTGAACCCTGAAAACATTACCACACCCTACCCTTATACGGACGACGGCAGTCGACGCTGGCAGTCGTTTACGGATTGGCCCGACCCCTGGGTCATGATCGGCGCGCTCGCAGCTATTACCACGCGACTACGTTTTACCAACAATGTTTTCGTACTGCCTATGCGCAACCCCTACCTGGCTGCGAAAGCGATCAGTACCGCAGCAATCATTTCCAACAACCGGGTGACTCCGGCGATCGGCGTGGGTTGGTCAAGTGACGAGTTTGCGCTGATGCAACAGGATTTCAAAACCCGGGGCAAACGCACCGACGAAATTATGCAAATATTACGTCTGCTGTGGAGCGGTGAAATGGTGGAGTACCATGGTAAACACTACCAGTTTGACCGTATGGAAATGAACCCTGCGCCCAGCGAATATATTCCTATCTGGGTAGGTGGTATTTCGGACCCAGCGATGAAACGCGCTGCACGCCTGGGTGACGGTTGGGTTAGCGACCTACAGACCAGTGATGAGATCATCGAATCTGTCGGACGAATTCAAGAATGGCGCAAGGAAGCGGGACGGGAAAACATGCCCTTTGATGTGATGGCCACGCCGTCAGACGCTTTCACTGTAGACGGCTACAAACGCCTGCAAGATGCCGGCGTAACCCACATATTGACGATGCCCTGGCCGTTCTACCATGGCGAAACAGATGATCTTGAGCAAAAAATCGACGGCGTAAAACGCTATGCCGACGACATCATCAGCCAGTTTTCCTAGGGAGCTTCGCTTACGCGATGTAGTCTGGCCAATGCAGTGAAATACAGGGCGCAATTCACTGGCTGATCACCGGCTACCGTCATTGCCTCACGGTAGCCCTCCAGCTGGGCTCGATAGGTATTCTCTTCTCTTTCGACAAAGTCTTCGTAAGTCTCCCCCACCTCGGGTTGACTGTTTTTGTAATCGACCACCCATCGTTCGTTGCTCTGTTCGTCGACAAAGGTTCTATCGATAATAATGTCGACCAGGCGACCGCGGCTATCCACTCGGGTCAGGCGCAGTTCGCTATCGGCCTGGAAGTGCTTGCTGGACAGTATCCAACGCCCCTGATCATCAGCCAACACTGCATTCACTGATTGTTCCACCCTTGTAACTGCGGAAGACAAAGCCTCATCGAACAGACCCAACGAGGCCAGCGCGTGCTCCCAGCGCCGGAGCTGAAGCGGGGAGCTTACCTCGGGTATATCGTCCAGAAGTGATAACTGTTCGAGTGCGAGATGGACAACGGTGCCGACGTAGCGGTCAACCCTGTTTAGCTTTCGCTGGGGAATATTGCTGTCCTGATCGGGCGTTGTCACAGGCATACTCTGCCCGTTTCGCAGTTTCATCACCGTGTCTTTCTGCAGGCGATAAAATGGCCTGGCTGAATCCGGCTTCATCGCCTCTTTCGGCTCCAATATCGAGGCCGTCGTTTCCATCTGCTCACTGAAGCTTTGCCAGATGGGTGCCAGAAGAGAGCGTTTCGGCGGCTCCGGGAATATTTCTTTTTTCTCGTCGAATTTTAATTGGGCGGTAAGAAAGAGTCGCTGAACGGCCCGAGTGGCGCCCACGTATAACAGACGCGTTAACTCCAGTATTTCTTTATTGGCACGTTGGGCTTTGAGCCAATTAAACAAGCTCGGATCACCGTCCTTGCTATGATCATCCGCTGCCAATAAAAAGCCTCGTTCGCCCTCCGCATTGCTGTGGTCATCCCATAACAACAGCGGTTTGGCATTAACACGCGTGGTCTTTTGTAAACTGGGAATGAGAACCCAGTCAAACTCCAGCCCCTTGGCCTTGTGCAGAGTCATAACCTGTACTTTACTATCGGGATTTTCCGCCTGAATAAACAGTTTCTGCAACTTGCCTTCAAGCCACTCCACACTGAGTCCCTGCCCTTCCAGCTCAGCTTGCTCCAACAGTTGGAAGAAACGCTCAGCATGGGGCAATTCACTCGCTGAGGACACGGCTGCAGCACCGCCTAGTTCCAACCAAAGCTGTTCCACCCAGACGCGCAGGGGAAGCCGCTCAAAACCCAAGCGTGCCTTTGCCAGAGCCGTGGACACAAGGCTTACCCGCTCGCGCCCATCAGTTGTCAGGCCAAAGAGTATTTCTTCATCGATCAGCGTGGAGGCGATGGGCGTATGCGCTGAATACGACCCCGCTGTCGCCAGGGTATGAAGGTCATTGAGGCCCAGTCCACACCAGGGCGCTCTCAGTATGGCCATCCAGGCTACTCTGTCCGCTGGGTTGCCAAGGGCTTTGCACAAGCTGAGTAAATCAACAATGACGCTGGAGCTCGCCAGGTTGTCGATGTCCTGCGCTGAATAAAGGATTCCCAGCGCCTTGAAATTTTCAAGTATGGGCTGAAGGTGACCGCGGGTTCTGGCCAATATTGCGATTGACTGACAGTTGGGATCGGCAATCCCCTCCTGGACAACGGTAGAAATGGCCTCAACTTCCAACTGGCTGGCGCTGTCGCCGCTGAAGCTGCGCATCACCACAGCTGGCGAAGCACCTGCGGGTTTTACTGCGACCGCCTCCGAAAACCGAATTTGCCCTTTACTCACATCTTCTGTTGTCGGAAAGGCCCGTTCAAAAGTATTGTTTACCCAGCTCACTATCCCTTCATCGGAGCGAAAGTTGCATTGCAGGGGCAGATACTCGAGGCGTACACCGTTAAAGCCCTCATTTCGTGCCCGCAGGAATAAGCCAACATTGGCATCGCGGAAGCCGTAAATCGACTGCATCCCATCACCGACGACCAACAAGGTGCGGGGACTGCCGGGGTTTCTGTCATTATGCTCGCCCCAACCCCGTGTGAGTCGGCGCACCAACTCAAACTGGTTGATCGCTGTATCCTGGAATTCATCAACCAGAATATGCTCCAACTGGTAATCCAGCCGCAGAGCCAATTCTGTCGGCATTTCATCTTCACCCATGGCCTGTAGGGCCGACAAGGATATCTGGCTGTGATCAACTTTACCGTGCCCCTGGAACACCAACAATAATTCTGCGGCCAGGCGCGGTAGAATTCGCGACAGGTGCAGTACCAGTCGCCAGGAATCGCTTTCGGGCTCCATCTCCGGCAAAGTCATTACCGCGTTAAGATCGTCCTCCAGCCCATCGATATCTCGCAGCTCATTGCCAAGCTCAAGAAACTTTGCCTTTTGTTCCTGGGCAAGCCCCTTGTCCGCGGGAAAGCCCAATCGCTTATCAACGCGCGAGCGCCATTTACCGGCTTTTCCCGCAGTGAGCAGGAGCGTTCTCAGGTCGCGCCAAAACTGTAGGTCATCCGGGCTAGCACCTGGAAATCTGGCAGGGGGTGTTTTGCCGAGGTTGCTACAAGCAAACTGCTGTAGCGCCAGCAGTTCTTGCGAATAGGCGCCCAGTTGATTGCTGAGCCCCTGCAGGCTGTCGGTGACAATGCCATTCACCGTGTGCAGCAGATAGGCTTCGGCCTCGTCTGCCCTGTGGTGCACACCGATATAGTCGCGCCACTGATCGCGTCTGGCCAACATCGAAACCAGCAACTCCTGCAGGCGTGACCAGTTATTGTCGAAATGCAGCATCAGCTCGCTCAGGTCGTCCTTGAGCGGGTTCTCGGTCTCAATCAACTTAAACAATTCAGCAACCGCTTCTGCGTAGAGCTCTCCGGCATCGTCTATCACTTCAGCCTGTCCACCGAACTCACTGAGAACGGGCATCTGCCGGGTCAGGTGACTGCAAAAACTGTCGATCGTCTTTATGTTGAGCCGTGAGATATTACGCGACAGCTGCCAGGCGCCCTCTTTGTCGGCCTGCAGCGCCGCCAACGCAAGCTCCCGTGTCTGCTTTTGATGCTCACTGGCACAAGGTTCACCTCGCTGGGCATCCAGCAATGCTTCATGCACCCGCTCTCGCATTTCTGCCGCGGCTTTTCGAGTAAACGTAATCGCAAGCACCTGCTCGGGTCGTTTAACCCTGGCGAGCAAGGTTAGAAAGCGCTGAATCAACAATTCAGTCTTACCCGAGCCAGCGGGAGCACCGACGCAAAAACTGCGTATTGGGTCCAGTGCGGTTTGTCTTTGTTGGAAGTCGACTACCGTCATTTGCCAGAACTCCTGACTTCATCAACACGACACAGCGGCTGCAACCCACAATAGGTGCAGCTGGATGAACTCAGGGGCGCCACGGCGGCATCCCCGGCGACAAACTCACTGACCAATCGTTCGAGAATCGTGCGCCAGGCTTCGTTTAGCCCCTGCCAATGGTCCACAGCGTGTTTTTCTCCCACCATTTTTACTATATCAGTGCGAATGCCCGCAGCGGCGTCCAGACGACCAGCGCCTACATAGGTACATTCCCGCGGCCTGAGTTGGGCGAAGGCCAGGGCAGAAACATCTGACGCTGCCTTGTCACCGGATGACGCCATACCGTAGGCCAGTAGCTGCGGCTTGGCGGGCCGTTCACCCAGCCAGTCCTTAAGTTCACAACGGCCAGACTTGTAATCAATAATCAGTTGGGATCCATCCGGAAGTTCATCGACACGATCGACCCTGAGTTTGATTTCCAGCGGTGGCACAGGCAGGGTGAGATCAACTTCCCTGGACTGCACGGCAAACTCTGATCGCTGAGCCTCTATCTGCAGCCACTCCAGCAACAGTGATTGTAGCCTGTGCCCCTCCAGTTGCAGGTAAGCCTCTCCATAGGCAATACGCCGCCTGGATGGGATAGACTGCAGGGCAATATGCGCGGCCTCCTTGACACTTTTATCAATGCCCTCCGGCGCCATCGTCTGCAATGTTCGACTATCACCCAGTTCGCCCCATAGGGCATAAAGCGCATCGTGTAACAGGGAACCCCGGTCAGCAGCTGACAAACCCAACTGAAACTCGCCCAGTGGTTGCACTCTCAAGCGCCTTTTGGCGAACGCACGAAATGCACAGTTGGACTGGTCCTCCAGTAAGCCGCTACCGCCACTCAGTGAAGAAGCTTCATCAGATTCGACCGGAGGTGCCTGGCTGCTATCAACGCATTCCAACTCGCCTATAGCGTTTTGTTGATACCACAGCGGATCAATGCTGTAGTCAACCAGGCCATCGGTTTGCCAGTCAAAGCCCTCGAGGAACGCGCTGGGAAGCTCAGGAACCCCATCAATGAGACGCACGAAACTGGCATTTACTTGAGGCGAAGAGCGTTCATAGCGCTCCATTAAATTGATTGCAAATGCCCACTCCCGCTCAGGCGTTGCATGAGGCATCTGCTTTTCCCGTTGCAGTGAAAGCGGAATCAGCGGACTTGGCCGCGCGGGCGCCGGCCAGGTATTGGCCTGCATACCACAAAGCCACAGTTGATCAAATTCCAGACCTGCGCCTTCCAGCATTCCCAGTACCTGTATAGGGCTGTCCGGGGTCTTTGGCTGAAACACCTGCCGGCTTGCGGCTCGCCCCAACAACTGCAGGGCATCACTCAGAGACACGGCGCCCGCTATAACGTCCTGTGAAGCGAAATCATCCAGCAGCTGATACCACATTTCTACCTGCTGATACTCTATCGAGTTAAGCGGCCCCCGGCCCGGCCAGCCCCACACGGATAAAACATCAGAGAGTGAGTTTACCCAACGCGATGGTAAATGCCGACTCTTCAAGTCGCGCATTTGTGAGATATCGAGCAGCTTATCGCCGAGGCTCAAGCCCCGGGCATCATCCAGGCGGACCTGACTTGCCAAGTGCCGCAGTTCGCCACTCGATAACTCCCTACGGCCCTCATTGAATAGCGTCGTAATCAGCTTGTTGGCGAGTGCACTGTCTCCATCCGGCAGCACGATAAAGCGAGACTGCATGAGCTGAACAATGTCGGGAACATTGACAGAAGGCCTCGTCAAGGCCAGGGCTCGCAAGGCGTCACGCACAACGGCTACCCGGTCAAGTGCTATGCCGGATGAAAAATTAACCGGCAATGAATCCTGCGCCTCAACCTGGCAATCGAAATCCCTACGCATCAGCAACTCGAGCGTGGCCCGGTCGGTTGTTGTATTTGGCAAAATGATCCCAATTCGCGCGCTGGGGTCACCGAGATATTGTTGCCGGGCCCAACGGGCTGCGGCCGCCAATTCAGAACGCTTGTCAGCAAACCCCCTAGCCACCCTGTCACCTCGCTGCGAGCGTGAGTCCAGCAGCAGCGACTGCGAGGAACAAGCATCGACACAGGACCGATAGAGCGGTGGTATATCGTCGAAATCCACCAGCGCAACAGGTAAATGAGGCAGTTCGCCAGCAACGCTCAATAGTTGATGAAAGGCGTCTGAGTAAGTAAGAAGTTTCTTCTTCTCCAGTTTTTCTTCAAATAATTGATGCCAGCACAAATAGGTGTGGCAGTCATCATCCAACTCGAATTCCTGCTTGACGGAAGCTGAAGTGACATCCACCTGCCAGCGCAGAAGGGTTTCTCTGGCCTGGCTGGCCAATGTTGCCGCTGCCGAAGGGCGCAATAGGGTATATCTCTCGGAAATTTTTTGGTGCTCGGCGATAACCTGCTGCCACAATTCACCTGCCTGGCCCTCGTCAATAGTCACCCTGGAGTCGAGCAAACCCAACTCGATGGCCTGTGCCCACTGCTCCTTAAGCCAACTTTCGAGTGGGGCAACCTGTATTGGAGACCAAACACGCCGCCCTTCCAAGACCTGGGCGTCGTCCCAGACCGCCTTGATCCGCCTCGCGAGTCTAAAATTGGGGGTTAACAGCACAAAACCTGATTCAACCAAAGGTGCCAGTGCTGCGACATCATAGGGGCTCAGAGCGGGTTTATCAGACAATTACTTTTCCTGTACGTTGCGATCACAGTATCCAAATAGCCTACTGTGCTATAGAATGTCGCGCCCGCTCGTGGGCGCTGCGGGGCAAGAGTAGAGCACTTTATCAGGTATAAGCTAATGAGCAACATCGAAGTACACAACGTTAACGTCGGTTCACAGGACGTACTAATTACACCGGAGCAATTGAAGCAGTCACTCCCCATGTCGGACGCTGTGATCGCAACGGTTGCCGATAGTCGGCAGGTTCTCCAAAACATTCTGGATGGCAAAGACCATCGCATGTTCGTCGTGGTAGGCCCCTGCTCGATTCACGACACGGCAGCTGCTATGGACTACGCCAGGCGACTAAAAGCGCTGGCGGACAAGGTTTCTGACTCGCTCTATATCGTCATGCGAGTCTACTTCGAAAAACCAAGAACAACTGTGGGTTGGAAGGGATTGATAAACGACCCTCATCTTGACGACTCCTTCAAACTCGAAGAAGGTCTACACATCGGCCGCAAACTGCTGCTGGACATTCTGGAACTGGGGCTACCGACTTCAACCGAAGCACTTGACCCGATCTCGCCGCAATACCTGCAAGATCTAATCAGCTGGTCGGCAATTGGCGCACGCACTACGGAGTCGCAAACACACCGGGAGATGGCCAGTGGCCTCTCCTCTGCCGTGGGTTTCAAAAACGGCACCGACGGCGGACTAACAGTCGCCACCAATGCCTTGAATTCCGTTGCCAGCCCGCACCGCTTTCTTGGCATTAACCGCCAGGGTCAGGTGTCGGTATTTACCACCCGGGGCAATCCCTATGGACACATTGTCCTGCGGGGCGGCAGTGCAGGACCGAACTACGATTCTGCACATATCCGTTTGTGTGAAGAGGCACTCGAAAAGGCTGGGGTAGATAAAAACATCATGGTCGATTGCAGCCACGCCAATTCCAACAAAAAACCGGAGTTACAACCTGGCGTCGTGGACGATGTTTCCAAACAGATTCTGGATGGTAACAAGTCCATTATAGGTCTCATGATTGAAAGCAACATCAACGCCGGCAATCAGTCTATCCCCTCGAATCTGGACGACCTAGCTTATGGCGTGTCCATTACCGACGGTTGCATAGACTGGGACACAACGGAGCGGTGCCTGCTAGAGATGCGAGAAAAACTCAAAGATACCTTAAAGCAGCGACTGGGCTAATCGAAACCGGCCTCTGACCGGTTTAGTTTTTTTCCAGCAGGTGAATTTCATCGCCAGCCTCTATTGAACCGTGTTGTACCACCATGACATTAACACCGAGATGGCGGTCACAGTGGTTCACCATCGCTCGTGCCATACCTGGTTCAGCCGCCAATTCACACCACTGCTGTTCCCTCGCGGGCATGCTGCAACGCACCGTACGCGATTCAATATATATCACGGCATTGCCAATCTGTAGGCAGCACTCCACCCAATTATTCTCAGTCATTTCTGCCAGCGACGCTGTAGGCTCTATCAATAGATTCGGGCGATATCGCTCTACCACAGCGTTAACGCCGCCGGCTTCAGATAAATAACGCAGGGAGTTAGTGGTCATAAGGTGCAGTGGAAATGCGTCGAAATAGGTTCCAGGGGGCGTGACGTGCTCCGCCAATGACGCCAGTACGTCTGACATAGAGGCCGTAAAATCTGGCATTGCCTCCCCGGGCAGCAGGCCCATCTCCTCGGACAAGGATTGATCCGTTCTTTCCCTGGCCAGTCGATAGTGATCGACATCCGTGGACGGAGCCAGTGGTGCCAGGCTAGCGGGACGCTGGAGTTGACTTGCTAACAAGGCACCGGCGCCTTCGCTACGGCTATCAAACGTCGTGCCGTCAGGGCAGGTAATGGCAACGCTGGGCAACTGATCCAGGTATGTCTCCGGAGCAGGAGCATCTGTACTTGCCAGCGCCGCCTTGAAGTTCATTAATTCTGGCCAGCGCTTGGCACTCCGAATTTCACGTTCCTCAGTGTCAATTACCGCCCAGCAGCGATCACCCGGGATACCCTGATTACAAAGAATTGCGGAATCGATCACCTCCCCGCCCATGCTCTTGACTGGGTATCGCCAAATCTGTTTCAGGTGGCCAACTAGCATATATCTCCTCCAGTTTGATATAACATAGCACAATGCCTCATCTCACTTCGGCCCATAATAGCGCGAAAATATTCGGAGAGTGAAATTGAAAATATCAGTTTTGATCTGCCTGCTGATCACTATTGGCTGTAGCCAGCTGGCAGCCGCATCGGTGAGTGACCAGCGGCTGCGGACTGCAGAGCAAGATTCCTCTAACTGGCTTAGCTATGGACGTAGTTACAGCGAAAAGCGTTACAGTCCTTTGGCACAGGTCAACAAGGAGACCGTAGAGCAACTCGGTCTGGACTGGTTTTTTGAGACTGACACTGCCCGTGGATTACAGGCTACCCCCCTGGTCATAGACGGCATCATGTACTTCAGTGCCGCCTGGAGCGTCGTCTACGCATTGGACGCCCGCAGTGGCGACCTGCTGTGGAAATACGACCCACAAGTGCCCCGACAAAGTGCCTACAAATTCTGCTGTGGTGTCATTAATCGCGGGGTAGCAGTCTGGCAGGACAGTATCTTTGTTGGCTCACTCGATGGCAGGCTGGTGTCCATCGACGCTAAAACCGGCACCCTGAATTGGGAGGTCCAAACCGTCGACACCAGTGCTTCCTATAGCATCACCGGTGCGCCACGAATCGCTAACGGCAAAGTCATCATCGGTAACGGTGGCGCCGAATATGGGGTTCGGGGTTATGTCTCCGCCTATGATGCCCTTACTGGCGACCAGGTCTGGCGTTTCTATACCGTTCCGGGAAACCCGGCCGAGGGTTTCGAAAATGCCCAGATGGAGATGGCCGCTGAGACCTGGAACGGCGAATGGTGGCGCTATGGCGGCGGTGGCACTGTCTGGGACTCCATCGTTTTCGATCCGGAATTGAACCTGTTGTATATCGGCGTGGGTAACGGCTCTCCCCACAATCAGCGGATCCGCAGTCCCGATGGTGGCGATAATCTGTTCCTCACGTCTATTCTGGCATTGGACGCCGATACCGGTGAATACCGTTGGCACTACCAACAGGTCAACGGTGAAACCTGGGACTATACCGCCACCCAGCAGATGGTACTGCTGGACATCATCTGGCAAGGCGAGCCTCGCAAAGTCATTATGCAGGCACCAAAGGCCGGGTTTTTCTACATCATTGACCGGGTCTCCGGAGAGCTGCTATCTGGCGAGCCCTATGTCAGTGTCAACTGGGCCACACACATCGATATGGCGACCGGCAGACCCGTGGAAAATCCGCAGGCCCGGTATCCGAATGGTAGCGCCCCCCTGGTTTTCCCGTCGGGCCTGGGTGGCCACAACTGGCACCCCATGTCCTACAGCCCCGATACTGGCCTGATGTATATCCCGGCCATGGAGGTTGGCTTCGAATTCAAAGCCCTGAATGAACTCAATTACAACCCAAGGCAGTGGAACGTTGGCTATGACACCAATGGTCCTCCCGGAAGCCAGGCACTTCAGCAGGCTTTGGTGTCGGGCGTACCCAGCGGCTTTTTGCTCGCCTGGGACCCCATCAAACAGCAAGAGGCCTGGCGAGTGCCCTACCCCCTGATCGGTAACGGCGGCACTTTAGCCACGGCCGGCAACCTGGTCTTCCAGGGCAGCGCTGACGGATTCATGCATGCCTATGCGGCCGACACAGGCGAGGAGCTTTGGTCCATGCCAGTTCAAAATGGGGTGATGGCCGCCCCTATAGCCTTCGCTATTGACGGAGAGCAGTATATATCGGTTCTTGTTGGGCGCGGTGGGGGTATCAGCATGGCCCTGGGCTACGACCATCATCAGGCAAGCCCCACCAGGGGCCGGGTGATGACGTTCAAACTGGGTGGAGACAGTCAACTACCGCCTGTTGTGACGGATACAAAGTACCCCGACCCGCCACCACTGAGCACGGCCAGCGAGGCAGATGTAGAACATGGCAGGGCTGTGTTCAATCGCTTTTGCGCCCGCTGTCACGGCACCAATGCCGTCAGTGATGGGTCTATACCGGACCTGCGCCATCTACCCGCCATCTGGCATGAAAATTTCTCCCAGGTGGTGCTGGAAGGCATGATGGAAAGTGCGGGCATGCCGCGCTTTGATGATGCCCTGACAGAGCGGGATGCCGGTCATGTCCACGCCTACCTGATAGAGCGCGCTCATGAAGATAAAATGCTTCGCGAATCCACCGGTTGGTGGAGTGCGCTGCGCGACTGGGTTTACGGCCTGGTCGCCAGTCTTATGCGCTGGGGCATTGCACTGGTTTACTGATTAGTAATAGGCCTGGGACGTATCGGTGTGGTCGGTCATGTCGCGCACACCTTTTAGCTGGGGCAACTGCTCCAGAAGGGTCTTTTCTACGCCGCCCTTGAGGGTCTGATCAACCATACCGCAGCCCTGGCATCCACCGCCGAACTGCAAGACGGCAACCTGCTCTTCAGTGACCTCAACCAGGCTGACTTCACCACCGTGGGCCGCCAGTGCAGGGTTCACCTCGTTGTAGAGCACATAGTTAATCCGGTCTTCCAGAGGGCTATTTTCATCCACTCTGGGCATTTTCGCATTGGGCGCCTTGATCGTAAGCTGCCCACCCATGCGATCTTTGGAATAATCCACCAGGGCATCTTCCAGGTAAGGGATACTGCGCCCGTCAAACCATGCCGTGAACTTATCGTATTCGTGTTTTTCATCTTCTTCAGTGAGATCGTCTTCACGGCAATAGGCAATACAGGTTTCAGCTCTGGAAGTGCCTGGCTGGTTAATAAATACCCGCACACCAAGTGCGCCTTCTTGTTTAGTCAATAGTTCGGCGAGGTAGTCCTGGGCCGATTCAGTGATGGTTACCATCTTTACATCCAATCCGAGTAAATTACTCGGGTATTCTACCAAATTTATACCCAATAACGCGAGCAGGAGTCACTCACAAACAAGCTGAAATCGCATCGTTCCCGGGATACTTAAGTTCATGCAACCGTGTTTCTTTGTTTTGCCGTCGTTTTGGCTTTGGGGAGTGTGATTCCAATCGATCTGCTACCGATATTCGAGTGATATGACATTTTTGCCAGAAAATGCACGCCAAGTGGGTATTTTGAAGATAAAATCGCCGTTCAATCTGCTAAGATAGCGCGCCATTTTGGGGTACAGCCCCATGTAAATATACCGACAGGAATCAGCAAGAAAATGACTGCCTTTAAAACAGCCATACACCCTCTAGAGCAGGCACTGCAAAATCGAATTCTGGTGATCGATGGTGCAATGGGAACCATGATTCAGGGAGAAGGCCTGGTTGAGGCTGACTATCGCGGGGAGCGCTTTGCCGACCACGGTACGGACCTCAAGGGCAATAATGACCTGCTATCCATTACCCGACCGGATGTCATAGCCAGGGTCCATCGTGCATTCCTTGATGCCGGTGCGGATATTATTGAAACCAACAGTTTCAACAGTACCGCCGTTGCCCAGGGTGACTACGGCCTGGAAGATTTCGCAGCGGAGCTGAATCTGGCGGCAGCGAAACTCGCCCGCAAGGTCGCCGATGAAGTCACTGCAGAAACACCAGAAAAACCACGATTCGTGGCGGGTGTACTCGGGCCCACGCCTAGAACAGCTTCGATATCCCCTGACGTCAATAATCCAGCAGCCCGCAATATCACCTTTGAGACCCTACAAAAGGACTACGCGGAAGCCACTTGTGCCCTGATTGACGGCGGCGTAGACCTGCTGCTCATCGAGACAATTTTTGACACCCTCAACGCCAAGGCCGCTGTGTTTGCGGTCAAATCCGTTTTCCAGGAGCGCGGCATTGAGTTGCCTCTGATGATTTCGGTAACCTTTCCCGATATGAGCGGCCGCGTTCTGTCCGGGCAGAACCCCGAAGCATTCTGGAACGCCATCGCTCACGCCGACCCCCTGATTGTTGGCACCAACTGCGGGCGGCGATTCAAGGAGATTGCACCCTTTGTGGAAGATCTGGCCAATTCAGCCAGCTGCTATTTCAGCGGTCACTTTAATGCCGGTCTGCCCAACGCCTTCGGGGAATATGACGAAACGCCCGAAGATATGAACGAAGAACTCAAGGAATTCGCCGAGCGTGGATTTCTCAATCTGGTGGGTGGCTGTTGCGGCACGACACCTGAACATATACGCGCGATTGCTGCTGCAGCAGAAGGTGTCACACCCCGCCCACTCCCGAGTATAGAGCCCGCCTGCCGATTGAGTGGGCTGGAAGCCTTTAACATCACCTCGGATAGCCTGTTCGTCAACGTGGGGGAGCGCTGTAATGTCACCGGTTCGGCGGCGTTCAAGCGCCTGATCCTGAACGGCGACTACGAAGAGGCACTGGCGGTTGCACGTATTCAGGTGGAGGACGGTGCCCAGATTATTGATATCAACATGGATGAGGGCATGTTGGACGCCGAGGAGGCGATGGTAACCTTTCTCAATTTGATTGCCTCGGAACCCGATATTTCCCGGGTACCCATTATGGTCGACTCCTCCAAGTGGGAAGTCATCGAAGCCGGCCTGCGCTGCATTCAGGGCAAAGCTGTTGTGAATTCGATCAGTCTCAAGGAAGGCGAAGAGGAGTTCATTGAAAAGGCGAGGCTGTGTCGTTTCTACGGCGCCGCCGTCGTGGTCATGGCGTTTGACGAAGCCGGTCAAGCCGACACCCTGGAACGCAAGATCGAGATATGCGAACGATCCTATAAGGTTCTGGTTGAGAAGGTCGGATTAGCGCCGGCCGATATCATCTTCGACCCGAATATTTTTGCCGTTGCGACCGGTATCGAAGAACACAATAATTATGCTGTGGACTTTATTGAAGCCACCCGCTATATCAAACAAAACCTGCCACATGCACTGGTGTCTGGCGGTGTAAGTAATGTGTCCTTTTCCTTTCGGGGCAACAACGCCCTGCGCGAGGCCATTCACTCGGTGTTTCTCTATCACGCCATTAAAGCGGGAATGGATATGGGTATCGTCAACGCCGGTCAACTGGCGGTTTACGATGAGTTACCCAGCGACCTTCGCGACGCAGTGGAAGATGTTGTTCTTAATCGTAGGGACGACGGTACAGAGCGCCTGTTGGACCTTGCCGAGACTTACCGCGACAGCGGTACAGCTACCGCTAGAAAAGAAGACCTGAGCTGGCGCGAGAAGCCCGTTGCCAAACGGCTACAACACGCACTCGTTAAGGGCATTAATACCTGGATCATTGAGGATACCGAAGAAGCCCGACAGACTTTTGACCGGCCCATTGAAGTCATTGAGGGGCCACTGATGGATGGCATGAACGTTGTCGGCGACCTGTTCGGCGATGGCAAAATGTTTCTGCCCCAGGTCGTAAAAAGCGCCCGGGTAATGAAACAGTCTGTGGCGTATCTCCAGCCCTATATTG
This sequence comes from Halioglobus sp., assembly GCA_036960305.1. GTDB lineage: Bacteria > Pseudomonadota > Gammaproteobacteria > Pseudomonadales > Halieaceae > JBALVT01. The sequence goes on from JBALWA010000017.1 coordinate 30,110, forward strand.
AAGAGGAAAAGGCGGAAGGCGAAAGCCGGAGTAACGGTAAAATCCTTATGGCTACTGTCAAGGGCGACGTACACGATATCGGCAAAAATATTGTGGGTGTTGTCCTGCAATGCAATAATTTTGAGGTAATAGACCTGGGAGTGATGGTTTCCTGCGACGAGATTTTACGTACAGCCAAGGAGCACGATGTCGATATCATCGGGCTGAGCGGCCTGATCACGCCTTCCCTGGATGAAATGTCTCATGTGGCCAGTGAAATGCAGCGGCTGGATTTCAATGTTCCTCTACTCATTGGTGGCGCAACAACGTCCAAGGCACATACCGCGGTTAAGATCGAGCCGAAATACAGCAACGACGCGACCCTGTATGTACCCGATGCATCACGCAGTGTGTCGGTCGCGACCAAACTGATGAATGCATCAAAAGAGGCCTTTATCGAGGAGACTCGTGCCGATTACGCCGTGGTGCGTGAACGTATTGGTAATCGCAAGCCCCGCAGCAAGCAACTGGCCTATGAGGATGCGGTAGCGAAAGGCGCTGTGGTTGACTGGCAGCAGTACCAGCCACCAACACCGGAGTTTATTGGCACACGGACCTTCGAAGACTTTCCCCTGGAGAACCTGCTGGAGACACTCGACTGGACACCCTTCTTTATTACCTGGGAACTGGCAGGAAAATATCCGAAGATACTAGAAGATGAAGTGGTCGGTAGCCAGGCCCAGGAGCTGTTCGACGACGCCCAGGCCATGTTAAAGCGCATCATCGACGAGAAACTTCTGACAGCGAAAGCCACCATTGGATTCTGGCCCGCTGCCCGAGTTAGCGGTGATGATGTGGCGGTATTCGCAGATGAAGAGCGAAGCGATCAAATCGCGACCCTGCGCCACCTTCGGCAGCAAACCCAAAAGGTCGACGGCAAGCCGAATTACAGCCTTGCAGATTTTATTGCACCACAGGAGTCCGGGGTACAGGACTACATAGGCGCATTCTGCGTAACTACCGGGCATGGCGTCGATAAATTGGCGAAGGAGTTTGAGGCCAATCACGATGATTACAACAGCATCATGGTTAAAGCACTCGCCGATCGTCTGGCGGAAGCCTTTGCCGAATACCTGCACAGGATGGTGCGAACCGATATTTGGGGGTATGCAGCGGAGGAGGCCTTGAGTAACACCGAATTAATCAAGGAGCGGTACCGCGGTATACGCCCTGCCCCGGGCTACCCCGCTTGCCCTGACCACACGGAGAAGGAGACACTATTTCAGCTGTTGGATGCTGAAAATACCTGCGGTGTCACCCTGTCGGAGAATTTTGCGATGTCGCCGGCAGCGGCTGTCAGCGGCTTTTATTACTCCCACCCGGAGTCACGCTATTTCGCCGTAGGCAAAATCAGCAAAGACCAGGTACAGAGTATTGCCGAGCGCAAGGGCAAAACAACCGCTGAAATGGAACGTTGGTTGGCACCCAACCTCAGCTACTAGAAGAATGAGGCTAGCGATATGACCGAACAGGAAAAAAAAGATCAGGAACAGGAGCCTGAAAAAGCTTCCTCGTTGAATCCATTACAGGTGATTAGCAGTGTGTTCGCCGCAGGCCTGGGCGTGCAGAGCAGTAAAAATCGTGAACGAGATTTCAAACAGGGTAAGTTCAGTGTCTTTCTTATTGCCGGCTTCCTGTTTACCCTGATTTTTATTGGTACCGTTTACACCATCGTGCAGCTGGTACTGAAAAACGCAGGGGGATAAGCCCCTGCCTATTGAGATCTTAAGAGGGCATGCCTGACAGCCAAAGATACAGGGTAAATACGACCAGTGAAATAATGGCTGTTGCCGCGATAGAATCGGCAGCGCCATCGGCGCTTCTTTCCAGTTCTTGCTCTTGTGACATGTTTTGCTCCATTGATGAGTGGTGATTTCAGGGCCGCCATTATAACAGTATCCACCGCGATCCCAAGTCGCATGTTTGAATCGGCGGAGTTTAGCTATTCAGCCCAATTTAGAGTTCTAACCTTATGAATAACAAGACTATTTGTCTGGTGTACTTTTCTGCTAAGGTAGCGCCTCTTTTTATCGGGGCCCTAGTAAAGACGAAACCCCATACAGGATTTTTCAATGTACGTTTATGACCAATACGATCAGCAGATCGTCGACCAGCGGGTTGCCCAATTTCGCGACCAAACCGAGCGGTTTTTGGCCGGTGAACTGTCCGAGGACGCGTTCTTGCCACTGCGCCTCCAAAATGGCCTTTATATTCAACGCCTGGCCCCCCTGCTGCGTATTGCAGTCCCCTACGGCCTGTTGAACAGCACCCAGGTGCGCATGCTCGCGCATTTGACTCGAAAGTACGACAAGGGCTATGCCCATATCAGTACGCGGCAGAATGTTCAGCTGAACTGGCCACGGGTAGAAGACGTACCTGACATCCTCGCAGAGTTGGCCTCCGTAGAAATGCATGCAATCCAAACCTCTGGCAACTGTATCCGCAATACGACTACGGATCAGTTTGCAGGCGTGGCAACGGATGAACTGGAAGACCCCCGTCCCTATTGCGAAATCATTCGCCAGTGGTCAACGCTACACCCTGAATTTGCTTTTCTCCCGAGAAAATTCAAAATCGCTGTTTGCGGCACTACGGAAGATCGCGCCGCAATTTACAACCACGATGTAGGCCTTGATCTGGTTGCCAATGACAAGGGCGAAGTAGGCTTTAAGGTGATTGTGGGCGGCGGACTGGGCCGTACACCGGTCATTGGCTCGGTCGTGTGTGAATGGCTAGACAAGAAACACCTGCTAACCTATCTCGAGGCGATTCTGCGGGTCTACAACCAGAATGGGCGCCGGGACAACAAGTACAAAGCCAGAATCAAGATTCTCGTACGCGCTATGGGCGTGGACGCATTTCGCGACGCGGTTGAACAGGAATGGGCAGCCATCAAGGATGGCCCGACCACACTGAGCAAGGAAGAAATCGAGCGCAACCGGGCATTCTTTACAGCACCCGACTACGAAGTGATCGACTGTGATACATCAACGGCAGCCCTGGGTGCACAGCGCAGCGCAGATCCTCTGTTCGATAATTGGATAAAGCGAAATACTGTTGCGCACCATGTTCCGGGGTACCGGATAGTCAACATCTCACTGAAAGCGACTGGCTACGCGCCCGGTGACGTTACCGATGGCCAACTGGAGCTATTAGCCGACCTTGCAGACCAATATTCCTTTGGCGAATTACGCACCACCCATGAGCAGAACATTGTACTGGCAGACGTCAGAAAAGATGCACTGTATGCGCTATGGCAGTCGCTACAAGCTGCGGATTTGGCAACCGCGAATATCGGTTACCTTACCGACATGATCTGCTGCCCCGGCGGTGATTACTGCGCACTTGCCAACGCCAAGTCTATCCCGGTGGCAGAAGCTATACAGAGCCGCTTTGACGACCTGGACTACCTGTATGATCTCGGCCCTATTGACCTCAATATCAGCGGCTGCATGAACGCCTGTGGCCACCACCACATCGGGCATATCGGTGTTTTGGGTGTGGACAAGAAAGGCCAGGAGTTTTACCAGGTTAGCCTGGGTGGCAGCAAAACAAAGGATGCATCACTGGGTAAAATACTGGGTCCCTCATTTAAACAGGAAGACATGCCGGACGTTATCGAAGGCATTATCTCGACCTTTGTGAGCCAGCGTGTAGAGGAAGAGTCATTCCTCGACACTTACAAACGAATAGGACTGGACCCATTTAAGGAGCGTGTATATGCCAAGGCTGATTAAGAACGGCAGTATCGTTGAAGACTCGTGGCTGCCTCTTGAGCCGGAGAACGAGACCCCCAGAGCGCAACATATACTGTCACTGGACCAGTGGGAGGCACTGGATGAGAAAGAAGGTACGGCGGTACAGTTGGAATCAGATCAACCACCCGCCCCATTGAAGGCACATCTGGGACAACTTTCCCTGATTGCCATCAACTTTCCAGCCTTTACCGATGGTCGCGGCTTTTCCTACGCCCGAGAGTTGCGCGAACAGGGCTACCAGGGAGAATTGAGAGCAGTAGGGAATTTCATTCGAGACCAGATACACTACCTCAGCCGCTGCGGGTTCAATGCCTTCCATCTCGAGCAGGAAACCGAACTGGAGGGAGCGTTATCGAGCCTTGAGGATTTCAGCGAGCACTACCAGGCGGCATCTGACAAGACAGATCCACTGTTTCGCCGCCGCTGATTATTCAGGTAGTTCAACACTACCGGTTTCTATTCCCTCTTCGCTTGTTTACACTTTGTTATCAGAGTTTTCGCGAGGTTTTGGCCTGAATGGACGCCAGTAGTGTCACCTTTTCCTTTTTCCTTATCTTTACCGGCGCTGCAATCTTTGCGTCTATAGCGCTCTATACCCGCCAGCCCCTGATTATCGCCTATATAGCTCTGGGCGCTGTTATAGGCCCCTACGGCCTCTCCATGGTCACCGACTTAAACCTACTGTCCGATATTGGTCATGTGGGCATTATCTTTCTGCTGTTTCTCCTGGGCCTGGACATGCAGCCCCAGGCACTGTGGGCCACATTACGTAAGTCGACCGTCGTGGGTTTATTTAGCTCCGCTCTGTTCCTTGGCATGGGCTTTGGCGTTGCGTTTGCCTTTGGCCTATCAACCATGGACTCGTTGATCGTAGGCGCAGCCATGATGTTTTCTTCAACGATCATCGGCATCAAATTGCTACCCACCACCGTCTTGCACCACCGCCACATTGGGGAACTAATGATTGGCCTTTTACTGCTACAAGACGTATTGGCGATTATTGTTCTCATGATCTTGTTGTCACTGTCGGCCGGCGGCACGGAGTCAATGGCGGTAGATATCGCGCTGTCACTGGCGGGCTTACCGCTGCTGGTTGGCACCGCGGTACTCCTGGTACGCTACGTTCTTTTACCGCTTATCAGCCGCTTCGACCGGTTCCATGAGTATATTTTTCTACTCGCCATCGGCTGGTGCCTGGGCCTGGCCGAGGCGGCACAACTCATGGGACTTTCAGCAGAAATCGGTGCTTTTATTGCCGGAATCAGTCTCGCGACCAGCCCGATATCCCAATACATAGCGGTTAACCTCAAGCCACTCAGGGACTTTTTCCTGATCCTGTTCTTCTTCTCAGTCGGTGCCCGCTTCAACCTCGCCTTACTGGGTGACGTGCTCTTTCCCGCCCTACTGCTATCGGCCCTGGTACTGGGATTGAAGCCCGTCGTTTATCGATACCTGCTAAAAGGCGTCAGCGAAAAACGCACCCTCGCCTGGGATCTCGGATTCCGCCTGGGTCAGGCCAGTGAGTTTTCCCTGTTGATCGCCTACGTCGCGATTGGCGGCGCCTTGATTTCAGAGCAAGCCTCGCTCCTCATACAGGCGACGACAATAATCACCTTCGTCGCCTCGTCCTACATTGTGGTCCTTAATTTCGCCACCCCGATTGCGGTGACTGACAAGCTGCGACGAGATTAAATAATAGCGCTGCCTGATTGAGAAAGTGACAGGCATAAAAAAACCGGCTATATAAGCCGGTTTTTTTAGCGGAAAGGCTTCTTACAAAGCAGCTTCCAGTTCGGGCAGTGCATCGAACAAATCAGCAACCAGACCGTAGTCCGCTACCTGGAAGATAGGCGCATCTTCGTCTTTGTTGATTGCCACGATCACTTTGGAGTCCTTCATACCAGCAAGGTGCTGAATTGCGCCAGAGATACCTACAGCGATGTAGAGGTCGGGGGCAACAATCTTACCGGTTTGGCCAACCTGCATATCGTTGGGTACAAAACCGGCATCAACCGCAGCGCGCGATGCACCGATCGCTGCACCCAGCTTGTCAGCAATCCCCTCAAGCAGCTTGAAGTTCTCGCCATTTTGCATACCGCGCCCGCCAGAGATAACAACAGAAGCTGCAGTCAATTCAGGACGGTCAGAAACAGCGACTTCTTCGCCTACAAATGTGGATATACCTGCATCGTGCACGGCATCAACGGCTTCAATGGTTGCGGAGCCGCCTTCAGCTGGCACGCCGTCAAAAGCAGTACAGCGCACCGTCATGACTTTTTTGGCATCTGCACTTTGAACGGTAGCGATAACATTACCGGCATAAATCGGTCGCTTGAAGGTGTCCGCAGACTCGACTGAAATAATGTCGGAAATCTGTCCAACGTCCAGCAGTGCTGCAACTCTTGGCATCGTGTTCTTACAGTTGCTGGTATCCGGCGCAACGATGTTATCGTAAGAGGCACCGACATCAGCGATCAGCAGGCTGACATTTTCTGCCAACTGGTGACCGTAAGCTGCGTTATCGGCAACCAGGACTTTGCCAACGCCTACTACTGCGGCTGCTTGCTCAGCGGCACCGCCGCAATCAGCGCCGGCAACAAGAATATCGATATCCGCACCCAGAGCCTGAGCTGCCGCAACAGCACAAAGGGTTGCAGGCTTCAGGCTGCTATTGTCGTGTTCTGCAATTACTAGAGTACTCATCAGATTACCTTCGCCTCGTTCTTCAGTTTGTCAACCAACTGCTCTACGCTTTCCACTTTGATACCAGCAGCACGCTCAGCGGGCGGCTCTACACGCAGTTGTGTGAGATGTGATTTAACCTCAACGCCCAGATCAGCGGGAGTATAAACATCCAGTGGCTTTTTCTTGGCCTTCATGATGTTAGGCAGTGAAGCGTAACGGGGTTCGTTCAAACGCAGGTCAGTCGTGACAATTGCGGGCAGGCTAAGACTGATTGTCTGCATGCCTGCATCGACTTCACGGGTAACGTTGACCTTGTCGCCATCGATCGCTACTTCAGACGCAAATGTGCCCTGGGGCATATTTGTCAGCGCGCCCAGCATTTGGCCTGTTTGATTGTTGTCGCCATCGATGGACTGCTTGCCCAAAATCACCAGCTGTGGCTGCTCTTTATCAACAACGCCTTTCAACAGTTTGGCAATAACCAGTGGCTCTACATTACCTTCTGTTTCTACCTGGATACCGCGGTCGGCGCCCAGTGCCAGAGCGGTACGAATCTGCTCCTGACAGGCCTTTGGACCGACGGACACAGCGATAACTTCTGTCGCAACACCAGCCTCTTTCAGGCGTATCGCTTCTTCTACAGCGATCTCACAGAATGGGTTGATGGCCATTTTGACATTGTTCAAATCAACATCACTACCATCGCCTTTAGCGCGAACTTTAACGTTGTAGTCAACAACGCGCTTTACAGCAACAAGAACCTTCATAGATTCTCCATAAGTCTTTTCGGGTGGGTTTTAGCGGGGTTAGCGCCAATATTTGCGGCAAAACCGCATAATTCGGGCGGGTATGTTGCCTATAAACGGGCGTAAGGTCAATAGCAATAGATGACAGCTAAGTTGTCCGAACAGGACAAATAGACGATATCCAATATCCATGCGATTTATAGTCTTTTATTGTTAAAAATTATATACTTGCGCCCTTTCCCCACTCCAGAGCCACTGGCACTGGAGTATCGCAGCCGAACAAGAGGACTAGCCTGTGGAACGTGAATCGATGGAATTTGACGTGGTGATAGTCGGAGCAGGCCCTGCTGGCCTGTCTGCCGCCTGCCGCCTGATGCAACTGGCCCAGGAAAAAGAGCAGGAAATGACCGTCTGTGTGGTCGAGAAAGGCTCTGAAGTAGGCGCTCATACCCTGTCCGGCGCCGTCCTTGAACCAACGGCCATCAACGAGCTATTCCCGAAGTGGGAAGAAATGGGCGCGCCGTTGACAACAAAAGTAAAGGAAGACAAGTTTTTCTTCTACACCAGTGGCAAAAGCGCTATCAAGCTTCCTAATTTCTTCATACCCAAGCCCACCCACAATGAAGGCAATTATATTGTTTCCATGGGCAACGTCTGTCGCTGGATGGGCGAACAGGCTGAAAACCTGGGCGTCGAGGTTTATCCGGGGTTTGCGGCCTCTGAAATCCTCTATCACGAAGATGGCCGAGTTAAAGGCATCGCCACAGGTGACATGGGCATCAGCGAAAGCGGCGAACACAAAGACAGCTACATGCGGGGCATGGAGCTGCACGCCAAATACACACTTTTCGCCGAGGGTTGCCGCGGGCATCTCGGCAAACAGCTGATTAAGGGTTTCTCCCTGGACGAAGGCAAGGACCCGCAGCACTATGGGCTGGGCATCAAGGAGATCTGGGAAATTCCCGCGGAGAAACACGAGCCTGGGCTGGTGGTACACGGGTTGGGCTGGCCACTGAGCGAAAGTAACTCCAGCGGCGGTGCCTTCCTCTACCATGCGGATAATAACCAGGTCTACCTGGGCCTGATCACCGACCTGAATTACAGCAACCCGCACCTCAGCCCCTTTGAGGAGCTTCAGCGTTGGAAACACCATCCCGAGACACTCAAATACATCGAGGGCGGCTCACGTTTGAGCTACGGCGCCAGAGCACTTGCGAAAGGCGGGCACAATTCCCTGCCGAAGATGCATTTCCCCGGTGGTCTGCTGATAGGCTGCGATGCCGGCACCATGAACAGCGTTAAAATCAAGGGCAACCATACCGCCATGAAGAGCGGCATGCTGGCAGCTGAAGCCATTGTCGAAGCGCTCGCTTCGGGCGATAGCGCCCCGGCTGACCTCGCCTCCTACGGCGAAAAGCTGAAGAACTCCTGGTTGTACGAGGAACTGTACACCACACGTAACTTCTCAGGCTTCATGCACAAGTTTGGCACCCTGATCGGCTCGGGTATGGTCTGGCTGGACCAGAATATTTTTGGTGGAAAACTGCCGTTTACCCTCAATGACACCACCCCGGACTACGCCACAATGAAGCCTGCGGCAGACTGTCAAAAGATTGACTATCCCAAGCCGGACAATAAGATCAGCTTTGACCGGCTGTCATCGGTATTTCTGTCCAATACGAATCATGAAGAAGACCAGCCCTGCCACTTGACGCTGATCGACGCAAATGTGCCCATGGACAAGAACCTGCCACTGTACGATGAACCGGCGCAGCGCTATTGTCCTGCAGGCGTTTATGAAATCGTGGAAGATGAAGCGGGCAAGCGGTTCCAGATTAATGGCCAGAACTGTGTTCATTGCAAGACCTGCGACATCAAGGACCCGTCCCAGAACATCGTCTGGGTAACGCCGGAAGGCTTCGGCGGACCCAACTATCCCAATATGTAGACCTATAAGCGGCTGGCACCCCACCAGCCGCTAATTACCCTGCTTCAAGGGGGAAGGTCTCCCCCGCACTCTCAATACAAGTAACACCCTCTTTTTCTACAGCCATTGCCACAAGCCGATACCAGGCTGAACGGGTAAACAGTGCCGCCAAACCATGCGGCAAATGCAGTGCGGCAACATTGTCCATCCTGCTCTCCAGGAACAGACCAAATTCCGCGTTAACCAACTGCGTTCTTCCCGTATTCAGTGTGCACCGTAGGCTGTCCCCATGCTCTGCGTCGGTATATCGATCGACGTCTGTTACCACCAGTGGCAGCAAATCCACCTGGATTCGCCATTTTTCGCCCGGTGTTACAAGGTAATAACAACCGTCTTCCTCTCGGCGTAGGATCGACGCAAACACCCTGACAATTGCAGCTCGCTCTATCGGGGAACCTTCATGGAACCAGCGACCGTCAGCGTCTATCCGAATGTCGATATCACCAGACAATTCGGGGCTCCACAGATGTAACGGTGGTGAGTCGTAATTACGCCCAACCTGTTGTTCGATGTCTTGAAGTTGATCATCCATGTTTCTATCTCTGGCGTCAGCACCGTTGCTGGGTTATAAACCGTAGCTGGGTTATAAAAAGGAATGAAAATCATCGCTTGTACAATACTACAGTCTAACCATGATTAATCTGTTGCGTGATGCCGTTATTAACTGGCTAAAGTGGGAAAAACCCCTGCCTCATACGCCGCTCAGCGATTTCGAGCACTTGAAAGGCGAGCTAGTGCCCTGTGACGTGATTCTGGTTGAAGGCCGCTCAAGGGTAAGTGAGGTCATTAAACTCATCACCCAGAGCTCCTGGTCGCATGCTGCGCTATACATTGGACGCTTGGCGGACATAGAGGACCCGCTGTTGCGGAAAAGCCTGTCATTGCACTATCACGATAGTCCGGACAAGCAGTTGTTGATTGAAAGCGAACTGGGGCTTGGCACAGTGGTCAGGCCGTTGACGGCCTATGAATGCGAACACCTGCGAATATGCAGGCCCAGAAACCTGGGCGCAGAAGACAGTGTACGCGTCACTGCCTACTGCATTGGCAAGTTGGGTAGCGCCTACGATGTTAGACAGATTTTTGATTTGGCCCGATTTCTGTTCCCCTGGTTTATCATGCCGCGCCGATGGCGTTCCAGTTTATTCAGCGCCAACCCGGGCAAGAGTACGCAGACCGTATGTTCCACCATGATCGCAGAAGCGTTTGGGGCTATACAATTCCCGATACTTCCACTGGTCAAAAAAATGGAGGGTGATGGGCTTAAACTCTACTGGCGCAATCCGAAGTTGTGCACACCCAGGGATTTCGATTACTCACCCTACTTCGACATTATCAAGTATCCCTATGTCGATTTCTCTCACTATGCCAAGCAGCACCTGAAACCCTGGGATGGCCCCGTCGAGTTGACGGCAGAAGAACGGGAACTCTATATCGTCCCCGAGAGCGACACGGAGAGCGGTTAGCCCTCCGCCATAACGCCCTGGAAACCCAATCAGGCAGCAATCAAACGAACGTTAATCACCCCTTCCAGAGCACGCATACGATCGAGTAAATCTGAACTGGGCACACTGGCCACATCGATGAGGTTATAGGCGATTTCGTCCCTGCTCTTGTTCAACATATCGATAACATTAATATTATCGTCCGCCAGGATAGACAAGATGCTGCCGAGAATTTTGGGAACATTTTCGTTGGTAATAGACAGCCTGAACCCTTCCATTCGATCCAGCTGTAAATGTGGAAAGTTTACCGAGTTGCGGATATTGCCATTCTCCAGGAAATCACGCAGTTGATTTGCCGCCATGATGGCGCAATTTTCTTCCGCTTCATCCGTACTTGCACCAATATGTGGCATAAGAATAACATCGTTGCGTCCGATCAGTTCGGGGGATGGGAAGTCGGCTATATAGGCGCGCAAACCACCCTCACTGCCCAGTGACTCCCCGATGGCTTCGTTATCCACAATTTCCTGCCGTGCAAAATTAAGCAGACAAGTACCCGGCTTAACACCCCTGAGCAACTCTGCATTCACCAGACCCCGAGTCGAATCGAGTACCGGCAGGTGCAAACTGATAAAATCGCAACGCGCGAATAAAGCGGAGATTGCATCGGCCTTCTGCACCTGACTGGACAAACGCCAGGCGGCCTCTACCGACAACGCCGGATCGTAACCAACGACCTCCATACCAAAGGTCAATGCCATTTCAGCCACTAGAGAACCAATAGCCCCGAGACCAACAACCCCTAAGGTTTTGCCGACCAATTCACTGCCTTTGAATTGCTTCTTCTGCGCTTCTAATAACTTATTCAGCTCGGCTTCGTCTTTCATTTCCCCCAGAGTCTGTACGTACTGGATTCCATCGACGATACCACGGGAGCCTAGCAGTAAACCTGCTGCAACCAACTCCTTAACTGCATTAGCATTTGCACCAGGAGAATTGAAGACCGGGATGCCCCGCTTACTGCACTCGGCAACGGGTATATTGTTTGTGCCGGCGCCAGCACGACCTATCGCCAACACAGAGGGCGCAATATCCTCGCTTTTGAGCTTATGACTGCGCAATAAAATCGCATCAGGCGCAGAAAACTCACTGGCGATCTCGTATTGATCACGCGGCAACCTTTCCAATCCCTTGATCGAAAGTTGATTAAGGGTGAGAACTTTTGAAACCATGTTTACCTCTGGTTATTGGGTATTACAGAATTGTGACGTCAGCACTTTCACGCAGGCCGTTCTGAAATTCAGAACCGACCATGCGACCGTACTCGGAAGTGATTTGTCCTTGCAGCGCATCTCTTTGGGTGGGCTCCAATGTAGCCAGTGACCCAGGCGTAACCCGAACCAGCTCGAAAACCTGCACATCCCCGGTGGCGGTCAGAACATAATCATAGCTCGACTCACCCTCTACAGCAGGGGCCGGCAGTTGAAATACGCGCTGTAAAACGGACTGAGGCAGCATGGGGTTTTGTCGATCTGCGGCGAGTTCCACCTGCCAATCGTAACCACTTTCGTTAGCCAGCTGTTCCAAGCCAGTCCCGGCATGCAATTGCGCCAGTATCTGGTCGGCCGCTTCCCTGACTGATGCTCGAGCTGTCTCATCCGTTATTCTGGCTACAATCTCACCCTTGACCAGCTCAAGCGGTTTAACTTCGGGTTCGTTATGCGTACGCACTCTCAATACCACGAAGGAATCACTGGTCACTTCAATAACATCGCTGTTGTGGCCCTGGGCAAGTACTTCATCTGAAAATGCAGCTGTGAGTAACGTTTGGTTGGCGAAAAGGCCTTCCTGCTGACTGCGGGATACGGCATCGCTACGTTGAACCTCCAGGGCGAGCTCCTGCGCAGGAGAGGACAAGTCTTCGGCATTGAAGGCCAGGTCTTTCAGTTCCTCAACCACTCTCGTGAGCTCTTTCCTGGCTTCCTGTGTCTGTACCCGGGACTCAAGCGCCGCTCTCATTTCTTCAAACGGTGGCACTTCACCGTCGCGTCGTTCGGTGAGTTTTATCAGGTGGACTCCCGCATCAGTTTCAACAGGAGTAGAGACAGCGCCTACTTCCAGAGCGGCAATGGCGTCTTCCATTTCCTCTGGAAAAGTGTCGCCCTGGGTGAAGCCGAGCTCGCCACCATAGGACGCTGAGCCGATATCATCAGAAGCTGTCTTGGCCAACTCGCCAAAGTCTGCGCCTTCGGTCAGGCTTTTCTGGGCCGTCGCGATGCGGCCCTGGAAGGCCTCGTCAGTCTCTTCCTCACCCTGCTCAAACAGTATATGGGCTACGCCACTCTCTGTTTGGTATTCGTTGTTTTCCTTTTCCAGCTCATACTGCTCTAGCAGAGTCTCTTCCTCCACCGCTTGCTTGAAATCTTCCAGAGAGAGTTCCACGAAGTCTAACTCGACTGTCTCCGGGGTATAAAACGCCTGTTCGTTGTCTGAATAATACTGTTCTATCTGCTCGTCACCGACTTCCATATCTGCGGTGAATTTTTCCAGGGGAATGGTCAAATACCTTACATCCCTGCTCTCGGCTGAATAGGTCGCATTGAGCGCTAGTTCAGCCTGTGTAGCAAAATCCGATCCTGCAAGACCGCTGCTTATTTGGTTCAGCAAAAGGTCCTCCGCCAAACCCCGCTTAAAGGATTCAGGGGTATAACCTGCACCCGACAACAAGCTTTTGTACATATCAGGAGAAAACTGGCCGTCCAGCTGAAATTGTTCCATTGATGCAACGACGCCACTGATTTGCTTGTTGGATATGGTCAACTTGAGGGCTGCCGCTTCCTGCATCTGCAATTTTCGGCCAATGATACTTTCCAGTGCCTGGGCGGTAAGCCTCTCATCGTCCAGCATCGCTGGATCCATATTCTCTCCCATCATGGAGATAATTCGCCGCTTCTGGGTATTGACCAGTTGCTCAACCTCACCTGGATAAATCTGTTCGCCGTTAACCTCGGCAATGCCGCTACTGCCCCCACCCACCAGGATGGATTCAATACCAAAAGCCGCAAATGAGAGAACGATAACGCCAATAATCACTTTTGCCGCTGTACCCTGGCTACTTTTACGAATGTCCTGAAGCATGATAGTTTCCGTGGAGAGGTAAAAAAAAAGCGCACTATAAAATAGTGCGCCTTTTATACATATTGTGTGACGCCGATTGACCTGTGTGACTGCAAACAGGCTACAGTCGGAGGCACACTATCTGCGTTAGCTGTTTACTGCGTCTTTCAGAGCTTTACCCGCTTTAAAGCTGGGTACAGTCGCTGCTTTAATCTGGATTTCAGCACCGGTCTGAGGGTTACGGCCAGTACGTGCAGCGCGTTCCTTCACTGCAAAAGTACCAAAGCCGACCAATGCGACAGAGTCGCCCGACTTCAGTGCGCCAGTGATGGAATCAACTACGGCGTCTAATGCGCGTCCTGCAGATGCTTTTGGTAAATCGGCTGCTGCGGCTATTGCGTCTATGAGTTCAGTTTTGTTCACACTTATCCCCTTGGATATATTACGTAGAGTTACTTTATTAAATTGCCAAATATTGAAATGCGTCCAGGTAGATATCGACTCACTGCTGCCCGGCGGTTTGCCGAATTGCTAACGTCATAGCCTAAACACACTCTTATTCAGACGGTGGACTTTATACCACTGCTTGGATTCGGGTCAATGATTACGCGGGTTTTAATGCGTATTTATGCGATTTTTTTCATCCTGATCAGATTCCGGAGACGTTCCCAACGTGCCAGCGAGATACTCCTCGTCACTGAGCGGTTCGGGCATTGACTCCAGAGCAATAGCCAGAACCTCGTCAATCCATTTTACTGGACGAATATCAAGCTCAGCCTTTATGTTATCCGGAATTTCTTTCAGGTCTCGCTCATTCTCTTTCGGTATAACGACGGTCTTGATTCCCCCTCGCCTGGCCGCAAGTAATTTTTCCTTTAGGCCACCAATGGGAAGAACTTCACCGCGAAGGGTAATTTCACCGGTCATCGCCACATCAGCGCGAACCGGAATACTGGTCCACACTGACACCAACGCCGTACACATCGCCACACCGGCACTCGGGCCATCCTTAGGCGTAGCGCCTTCCGGTACATGGATATGGATGTCATGTTTTTCGTGGACGTTCGCCGGAATACCCAACACTTGAGATCGACTTCGAACAACAGTATTTGCTGCCTGGATGGACTCCTGCATCACATCACCCAGCGAACCTGTCTTCACATGGCGCCCTTTCCCGGCCACAGCGACAGCCTCAATGGTGAGTAATTCACCCCCTACTGAGGTCCAGGCAAGACCTGTAACCTGGCCAATTTTGTTTTCTTCTTCAGCGATCCCGTAGTTATATTTCCTGACACCCAGCAGGTCGGGAAGCATTTCTGCCGTGACTTCTGTAGTGCCTTCTATTTCGCCAAGGGTAAAGGCTTTAACCATTTTACGGCAAATCTTGGCGATTTCCCGCTCCAGGGACCGCACGCCGGCTTCCCGACTGTAGTAACGGATCACATCAATAACCGCAGATTCTGCGATAGTGATTTCGTCCTTCTTGAGTCCGTTAACCTTTATCTGCTTCGGAACCAGGTAGCGTTCGGCAATATTGAGTTTTTCATCTTCGGTATAGCCGGGAATACGGATTACTTCCATCCGGTCAAGCAAGGGGCCGGGTATATTCATGGTATTGGAGGTACACACAAACATAACATCCGACAGATCGTAATCTACCTCAAGATAGTGGTCATTAAAGGCGTGGTTTTGTTCCGGGTCGAGAACCTCGAGCATGGCGGATGCGGGGTCACCGCGGTGATCCGTGCCCATTTTGTCGATTTCATCCAGTAAAAACAGCGGGTTTTTCACCCCTGCCTTGGACATTTTCTGAAGTAATTTGCCTGGCATTGAGCCGATGTACGTACGGCGGTGACCGCGAATTTCTGCTTCATCCCTGACACCGCCCAGCGCCATACGGACAAACTTACGGTTGGTTGCCCTGGCCAACGATTCACCCAGAGAGGTTTTACCGACACCAGGGGGACCGACTAAACACAAAACTGGACCCTTTACCTTCCTTACCCGCTTTTGTACCGCGAGGTATTCCAGGATACGTTCCTTAACTTCGTCCAGCCCGTAATGATCTTCGTCCAGTATGGTCATGGCGCGGTTCAGGTCATGTTTGACCTTGCTGCGCTTGGACCAGGGGACATTGACCATCCAATCGATATAGCTACGCACCACCGAAGCTTCCGCTGACATCGGCGACATCATTTTCAGCTTGCTGAGTTCAGAGAGTGCTTTGTCGTTTGCCTCCGAGGGCATTTTGGCTTCGTCAATACGCTGTTGCAGCTCGTCCAGCTCATTGGGGGCTTCATCCATATCCCCCAGTTCTTTCTGGATAGCTTTCATCTGTTCGTTGAGATAGTACTCGCGCTGACTCTTTTCCATCTGCTTTTTGACGCGCCCGCGTATGCGCTTTTCGACCTGGAACAGATCAATCTCTGCTTCCATCAGCCCCATCAGATGCTCGAGGCGAGGCCGGATACCGGTAATTTCGAGGATTTTCTGCTTTTCGTCCAGGTCAACGCCCATATGCGCAGCGATTGTATCCGCCAGGCGCCCAGGCTCATCTATTCCGGTAAGAGAGGTGAGAACCTCCGCCGGAACTTTCTTACTCAAATTGACGTATTTTTCAAATTGGCCGATCGTCGAGCGCTGCAGGGCTTCAACTTCCTCCTCGGGAATATCCTCACTTTCAATTTCTCTCACACCGGCGACGGTAAAGGTGCCGTCATCATCGACGCTGTCGACAACCGCGCGATAGCAGCCCTCAACAAGGACCTTAATAGTGCCATCCGGAAGTTTAAGCAGTTGCAGGATATTCGAGACAGTGCCGACCTGGTAGATATCGTCAACCCCGGGATCATCATCCGCGGCATTGCGCTGGGCGACCAGTAGTACTTGCTTGTCGCTGGCCATGGCGTCTTCCAGGGCCTTGATTGAGCGCTCACGACCAACAAAAAGTGGCAGCACCATGTGTGGATACACGACAACGTCGCGCAGTGGCAACAAGGGAAGGTCAACGACAGAAGAGGAACCCATAATAAAATCTCCGGGTGTTACGGGAATAGAGTTAGCTGTTCCCTAGATGGGGTCTACAGGAACACTTTTCAAGTGACCCTGCACCACCCCTTGCTTACTCGCTCAATATCTAGCACATTCAGCACAGCTGAGGCCCCGGCCGGGCCGAGAAAAACCTCAGTCTTCTTTGGATGCGGTTAATGCAGGCTCAGCACTCTGGTAGACCAGTAGCGGCTCTGAGTCCCCGCGTATCACAGACTCGTCTACAACGACTTTGGATACGTCTTCCCGCGATGGGATGTTATACATGGATTCCAGCAATACGCCTTCCAGAATGGAACGCAGTCCCCGGGCACCCGTTTTACGCTCCATCGCCTTTTCAGCGATGGCTCGCAGACCGTCATCACGAAAGTCGACTTCCACTCCTTCCATATCAAACAGTTTACTGTATTGCTTGGTAAGGGCGTTTTTCGGCTCGGTGAGGATTTGTACCAGCGCGTCGACGTCGAGCTCTTCCAGTGTTGCGATAACAGGCAGACGTCCCACAAATTCGGGAATCAACCCATACTGAACCAGGTCTTCAGGCTCAAGATCGAACAAAAGCTCACCGATATTGCGAGACTCATCCTTACCCTTCACCTCGGCATTGAAACCGATACCGCCCTTTTCCGAGCGATTGCGAATCACCTTGTCCAAACCGGCAAAAGCACCGCCGCAAATGAACAGAATATTGGAGGTATCGACCTGCAGGAACTCCTGCTGAGGGTGCTTGCGGCCGCCCTGTGGTGGAACTGAGGCTACCGTACCTTCAATCAACTTCAGCAAGGCTTGCTGTACACCCTCGCCGGAAACATCACGGGTGATGGACGGATTGTCGGATTTGCGCGAAATCTTGTCGATTTCATCGATGTAGACAATACCAACCTGGGCTTTTTCGACGTCATAATCGCACTTCTGCAACAGTTTTTGGATGATGTTTTCCACATCCTCACCCACGTAACCCGCTTCGGTCAGTGTCGTCGCATCGGCAATAGTAAAGGGGACATCCAGCAACCGTGCCAGCGTTTCCGCCAACAGGGTTTTACCGCTGCCAGTAGGCCCTACCAGCAAGATGTTGCTCTTACCGAGTTCAACATCATCACTTTTCTTGTTCTGGCCGTGGCGCAAACGCTTGTAATGATTGTAAACCGCCACCGAAAGTACCTTTTTGGCACGCTTCTGGCCGATCACGTACTCATCAAGGGTTTCCTTGATTTCACGGGGAACTGGCAGGTTATCTTGAGAAGCGTCGCCCCCGCTCTCCTGCACTTCTTCACGGATTATGTCGTTACATAAATCAACACATTCGTCGCAAATGAAGACCGAGGGGCCCGCAATTAGCTTACGTACTTCGTGTTGGCTTTTTCCACAGAAAGAACAATAAAGCAGCTTGCCGCCGTCATCATCTGAGGTTGTGGTTTCGTCACTCATTAAAAAGACCTATGCCCTGGATAGCCTTGGGTTGAATTGTATAGCAATACGATGATGTTTTTTGCTGGTTTTTGCAAGCATTTAGGCTCTTAAAAACCAGACAGTTGTTTTATTCAGAACCGCCGCGACGGCTGACAACTTCATCGATAAGGCCGTATTCCTTGCTTTGCTCGGCATTCATAAAGCGATCGCGCTCGGTATCCTGTTCTATGGTCTCAAGGCTCTGACCGGTATGCAGTGCCATTAACTCGTTCAAACGCTTCCGGATAATAAGGATTTCCTTCGCTTGAATATCGATATCCGTGGCCTGACCCTGTGCCCCGCCGCTGGGCTGATGGATCATTGTACGGGCGTTAGGCACGCAGTAGCGCTTACCTTTGGCACCACCGGTAAGCAAAAATGCCCCCATAGAGGCCGCCTGACCAATACACATGGTGCTGACGTCAGGTTTGATGAACTGCATCGTGTCATAGATAGACAGGCCAGCAGTGACCGCCCCACCAGGAGAGTTGATATACAAGTGGATATCTTTGTCCGGGTTTTCAGACTCCAAAAACAGCAACTGCGCAACAATAAGGTTAGCCATATAGTCTTCCACAGGGCCAACACAGAAAATAACGCGTTCTTTGAGTAATCTGGAGTAGATATCGTAGGAGCGCTCGCCCCGTGCAGTCTGCTCGACGACCATGGGAACAAGCCCAAGGTTGTTAATTGTACTGCTCGTTCCACCAAAATCATTTGACATAAAGTACCGTTCCCAGTGTCATATTATTGTAAAGGGGCGACCTCGGGGCCGCCCGGGAGGCACTATCAGACAGCGGCTTGTTCCTGTGCCTGGCTGAGAGCTTCCTGATAAGTGCATTCACTCTCTGTTATATTGGCACTCTCAAGCAAATTTTCAACCACCTGGTCTTCAAGAACCATAGATTCTATGGATGCCAGCTGCTGCTGATCGGAATAATAGTGGTTTATTACTTCCTCGGGGTCCTGGTAAGTAGAGGCCATTTCTTCAATGGTGGCACGCACTTTGTCGGCGTCAGGCTTTAATTCCTGCTTCTGGACCAATTCGGCAAGAATCAGGCCGAGTTTGACCCTGCGCTGAGCCTGTTCACTGAACATTTCATCCGGCAATAGCGACTCCAGGTCCAAATCGGCCCCAGCTGCCCCACCAAACTGTTGAAACATCTGGCTGCGCATCGCGCCCACTTCTTGCGAGATCAACGCTTTGGGCACTTCCAGAGCCTCGTGAGCGGCCAGGACACCGTCCATAACCTGCTGCTTAACCTTTGCGCGTACTGCATTTTTCAGCTCACGTGCCATATTGGCTTCGATTTCAGTGCGGAAGTTCTCTTCACCGCCCTCTTCCACGCCATAGTTGGCAAACAACTCGTCGTTGAGTTCAGCCAGAAGCTGTTCAGTGACACTGTTCAAGGTCACTTTGAATTCTACTGCGGCGCCTTTCAGATCTTCGTTGTGGTAATCCTCAGGGAAGGACAGTTCAAGGGTTTTCTCTTCCCCTGCCTTCATTCCTTCAACACCCGCCTCAAAGCCTGGAATCATGCTGCCAGAACCCAACTCAAGGTCAGAGCCCTCGGCAGTGCCGCCATCGAAGGCTTCGCCGTCTTTGGTGCCAAGATAATCGATATTGACCTTATCGCCTGTTGCTGCTGCGCGCTCGACTTCACCCCAGCCGCCCTGCTGCTTGCGGAAAATCTCGATCATGTTGTCTACGTCGTCTGCACCCACGGTGGCGACAGGCTTTTCTACAGCCAGATCGGTCATTTCGGCAACGGCGATCTCGGGGAACACTTCAAAAGTAGCAACGTATTCCAGATCCTTACCGGCATCCATGTTCTTCGGCTCAATACTGGGCTGGCCTGCCGGGCGCAATTTCTCCTGAACAACCGCTTCCTGGAAAGATTGGCTGAGGACTTCACCCAGCACCTCCTGGCGAACACCCGCGCCAAAACGCTGACGGATCACACGCATCGGGACCTTACCCGGACGGAATCCGTCAAGCTTTACATTTTTGGCTGCCTTTTGCAGACGGCTGTCAACTTCGCTGTCTATACGGGCAGCGGGCACCCCGACAGTCAAACGACGCTCTAGTCCTGAAGTCGTTTCTATAGAAACCTGCATGGTTCTTCCTCACAATCGAATAAGTAGAGAGCGCATTTAGCGCTGTTGTAAATTGGCGGTATCCCTGGTGCTGGACCCAACCTTGAATATGGTGCGGAAGGGGAGACTCGAACTCCCACGCCTTGCGGCACTAGAACCTAAATCTAGCGCGTATACCAATTTCGCCACTCCCGCAGTTTGAATTGCCACTGTTAATCTGTGATACGTGTACTAGAAAACACCTTAGAAACAAGCCATAACTTACTGATAGTCATTAGTTATGGGGTAGATCAAGGCTCACACAGGGGCATTACAAGGGCGCAGATTCTGCCACAATATCAGCTGTGGTTCAACTGCTCAGTTGCGCGGCAGGGCCAGTAGGAAAACCACGGGGCACGCGCCCTGTCTCGAGGTTAGGCCACCCTGCCAAGCCAAAGGTAAAATCAACGCCTGCTCCGGGCCATAATCCTCACCAGATACAGCTAAATTGCCCTCGACAACCATAATCACTCCATAGGCCTGTAACGGGGCAATCTCCAGAACGCCGCTGCCTGACAAGCGGACCCTGCGGACCTCAAAATCCGCAAAATCGACGATTCTCTCGACTAATACGCCATCCGTTTGCAACAGCGTCTCAAAGGCCTCAGCCGGCGCCGGGTGCAACTGCATCTGCGCCACAGCGGATTCGGTATCCCAATGCGATTGGGTCAGCACTTTCTGGGCGAAGGACAGTATTTTCCGCTCGTAGACCGGGGTCTGAAATTCAACCGTGCGCACCCCGTGCTGCAAAGAGTGCGGCGTGAGTAACGGCACTTTGACTACATCGCCGACTCTCAGGGGCCGGAGATGACTAAACTCATCCATCCTATTACGCCGCTCTATCTCCGCTGAGACCAACTGTTCGTCGGGGGTTGAGCCTTCGGGCAAGTCATCGATTTCACGCCGGACCGACTCATATTCCCGCACTGACTGCAGATAACCCTGACGAAACGCATCCCCATCGCCATTAAACAATGCCAGCTTTTCTTCGTTGAACCCCATTCGAATATAACCCTGCCCATCGGGCCAGGCCGTCTCGTCTACATGGGTAACAACGTAGACCTCTCTCTTTTCCTCGTGCAACTCAAAATAGAGGTCACCCGTGACCGCTTCAGGTACAGGGTCCAGTATTTTTAGTAACACCAGGGGCTCCCCGGGTTGGCCGAGACTATTCCCCGGCACTGCCGCCTGCAACCAGGGGATAGGAACTGACCCACCACCTGCATTGACGCAGCAAACCCCCCGCGCCTCCACGCCGGTGTACCATATTTCCTGCCCCCAGGGCTTAACAATGGCAAGGGAGTCAAAGGAGGCAGGCCTACCGAAAATATATTGAGCCAAACCCAGCTCTTCAGCCCACTGCTCGTATTGCTCAGCGGCAGAAAGTCGTGCTTGCACCAGGGGCCGGTCTGTCACCGAGACCCTGAGCTCGCCACCGCGCTGCAGATAGATCGCGCTGAGAGACTGTCCAGGCTGACTTTCTAACCAGTAGGCCGTGAATTCGAAATCGACCACCAACATTCGATCACCAACCCAGGCCGATTGCTGCCATAGTTCACAGCAGCTTCTGGGATCGCCCTGTTGATACTGGATTGATCCTGACTCGGTAATGGGATGTCTCAATGGCGCACCTTTCTTTAATCCGTTAAACAGGCTGGGTCAAAAGTATATTCACCGCGCAGCCAGGCCGCCACTTCCGCAGCCGCGTTACCTGAAAAGCCCCCATACAATCTGGCAAGCTCATGACAACGCCGTTCACCCATACCACTCAGACCCAGAGCTTCGAACTCTGTCTTATCCAGAAGTAGCTGCTCATAAGTTTCTCGACCGTAAATTTGGTTGAGCCACGGCTGCTCCTCCGGGGTCGGGACTCCATAGAGGTCTGCCAACCCATACAAAGCCATCAGAGAAAGTAGCGGCTGATTCATGGGGTTGCAATAATGCCCGGTTAGGCCACCGGCCAGATCTGGGCCCCTCTGGGACAGAGGCGTACTGTAGAGAAAGTTACTGCGAATCGCGCCGTCATTTACCGGGTAGTTATCCCAAAGCATGACCCTGCGCCCCAACTCTCCATTAATCCGATCAATATCGGCGCCGCTGATTGACTCTGAACAGACACTGTTGCCTGTCCAGAATATATCGACATCCACTGGCAAATCACGGCCCAACTGCCGCCAATAGTTGACTGGCATGTTGCCAAAGTATTTTTCCAGTACCGGATCAAATGAGTAATAGGTTGGGCAGACCAATATTCTGGTAGATGGCGCCCAGGCGCAAACATCGGCCACGATTTCGGCCTGCCTGTCAGCGAGGGACTCCAGTGCGCCGGGCATATCGTCGAACAGAATGGCCAAGGTCGGCATTTTCAGCGCTGACAAATATTCTACTTTACGCTTCAATGCTTGCCGCTGGGGATTACCGTAATTTTCGTAGAGCGCATACGGCGATAAACCCACCCCCCAATCAAGCTCAGCGGCGCTATAGGTTTCCGCTAACTCCTGCAGCTCACCGTGGGTCTCTGACGACCAGAGCTCCTGCCAGCGCCTACGCAAAAACGGATCTGACTTTGGGCAATACAGGTAACTATTGAGACCCAGCTGGCTCAAATAACCCGCATAGGCAAGACGGGCCGAATGGGGCCACGGGCGACCATAAAAGCCCTCTACAACGCCAAGAGAGAATACAGACTGTTCGGTCATTCTCTTTGCTTATACCCCGATATAATTATAAGGAATATCTGTAATAACAAAATGTACTAAAAATAAGGTATTTAATTGTGGAAAATTACCAATTTTGAGCGATACTTAGAATGTAGTCACCTATCCCCTAGCTCAATCAGGTGTCTGCAAGGGCATATCCTAGTGCTCTTTAAGGAAGCAATTCCTTTATGTTTCACTCCTAATGGTCTTATTGGGTCCCTTTTGGGACCCATTTTTTTTAACCTAATTTTCATAAATTCAACAGCTTATAAGGTAAAGTTAAAGAGCAGTATCTTCACGCTCACGCGCCTTTTCGTACTCTACATCGTATGCGTAGGACGGTCCGATGAGAGAGAGCCCGCCAGATGATTCTCAATTTTAGAGTTGGCCGCTGCATCCTGCTCACTGAACTGCACGCCAATACCTGCCGTACGATTTCCCTGGGCACCGCGTGGAGTTACCCAGACGACTGTGCCAGCGATAGGGATCTTCTCCACTTCATCCATCAAGCTTAACAGCATGAAGACTTCATCGCCGACGTTGTAGGGCTTGTTAGTCGGCACAAATAAACCGCCATACTGCAGGTAGGGCATGTACGCGGAGTACAAGACGGCTTTATCCTTTATCGTCAAGGAGAGGATGCCATTGCGGCTCTGATTACTGCTGTCATTCATTGTTATATTCCCCAGGTTCCTGTCTGCATATTACCACTATGCTAACAGCCCCCCAACTCCTTATGAAAACGTGCAAGCAAAGATTCGAATAATAACGCTACATTCGGATTTGCGCCTGAATCCACTGCAGCCTGCAAGCGGTGAACCTCATCCAGCAACAAATAACTGGTTCGTGCTTGCGCACCCATCTCGCCGCCCTGCCCTTCACGCCGTATAACTCGCTGCAGGTAGGTGCCAAGGTGAGCCAGTGCTTCCTCCGTCGTCACCTGGGACAACAACGACACCACCGCCGGAACCGCTGCGCCCCCGCGATGTAGCGACTCCAGCGCCGCAGGTATCGCCACAAAGGTTTCCAAACTCGCATCCTGATAGATTTTCTCGGCCAGCAACGGGCGCCCGTCTGCAGCGTTGAGCAACTCGACGCTCCTCTCATGTTTTGCTGTCAAAAGGTCCAGCCACGCCAGGCTTTGCTCCTCCGTCGGCACTGCCAACTTCAGTTGCTGACAGCGCGACCGCACGGTGGCGGGGAGTCCGCTCTGGCGATGGCTAACCAATATCATATAGGTCTCAGGCGTGGGCTCTTCCAGTGACTTCAGGAGAGCATTGGCAGCGTTGGGGTTCATGTTCTCTGCGGGAGAAAAGACAATCACTTTTCGCTGGCCAAGATTTGCGGTCTTTTGGCCAAAATCAACAACCTCTCGTATCTGATCAACTTTTATCATGCGACTTTTGCCTTCAGGCTCAAGCCAGCGAAAATCTCCGTGGCTGCCCACACGACTCATACTACAGGCATGACAGCTACCGCAATTGTGACCGGCCACAGGCTGCTGACATAACAACAGCCTCGCCAGAGCCATCGCAAGACGGTTCTTGCCCGTATATTCAATGCCCGTCAAGAGCAGTGCGTGGGGTAGTCGCTCGCTGCTAATCTGCTCGTGAAATTGCCGCCATACGTCCGACTGCCAGGGAAGAGGCACACTCACTGTTGCCAGGTCGATTGCCTCCATTACCCTACTCCGTGCCTTACGGCCCAACATGTCAGTAATTCCCGGCAGACTTTAGAGACCTGATCCTGAACCTGATCCAGCTCCAGGCTGGCATCAATGACGCGGTACCTGCCGCTGCTCTCCTCTGCCAATTGCAAATAAGTATTTCGCACGCGACGGAAGAAGTCCATGTGCTCCTGCTCGAAGCGATCCAGATCGCCACGGCCACGCGCTCTTTCCATCCCCACTTCAACCGGGGCGTCCAGCAGCAAGGTATAATCAGGTCGCAGTGACCCCTGCACCATCTGTTCCAATTTCCGCACCATTGTGTGATCCATCTGCCGCCCGCCGCCCTGATAAGCATACGTGGCATCGGTAAAGCGGTCGCACAACACCCATTTACCGGCTGCGAGAGCCGGCTCTATCAGTTGGCTGATATGCTGGGCACGGGCGGCAAACATCAACAACAATTCTGTGGTTTCGCTTACCGGCTCAGAATCTACCCTGAGCAAGAGGTCCCGGATGTTCTCTGCCAGTGGGGTACCGCCAGGCTCTCGCGTGAGCACCAGATCAAGGCCATGCCCCCGCAGGTATTCCTCAATAAAACTGATGTTAGTAGATTTACCTACCCCCTCACCGCCCTCTACTGTTATGAACAAGCCTCTCGCATGCATAGTGCTATTTCTTCCCCGGACTGGAACGGTAATTCTTGCTTCGGTTTAGCTGGTAACTGCGCACCGCCTTCTGATGTTCTTGCAGCGTCTTCGAGAACACGTGACTGCCATCTCCCTTGGCCACAAAGTAGAGTGCCTCGCCTTTACCTGGATGCAGTGCTGCATGAATGGATGCCCTGCCAGGTAGCGAAATCGCCGTTGGTGGCAAACCCTTGTGTCTATAGGAATTGTAAGGGTTTGACTCATCCTGTAAATGCTTGCGTGTTAAATTGCCGTCGAATGTCGGACCCAGGCCATAGATTACTGATGGATCAGTCTGCAATCGCATACGTTTATTCAATCGCAGCACAAACACACCGGCA
The DNA here is from genome assembly GCA_036960305.1 of Halioglobus sp. Lineage (GTDB taxonomy): Bacteria > Pseudomonadota > Gammaproteobacteria > Pseudomonadales > Halieaceae > JBALVT01. The sequence continues at coordinate 55,915 of JBALWA010000017.1, forward strand.
ATTTGCTGGCGCTCCACTGGAACGCCGGTTTCACGCTCGACAATCGAGGCCATTATCAACGCCTCATAGGCTGTTTCATAGGGCAGCGAAGACTCCTTTCCCGCCCACTCCTGATCAAGCACCGCCTGCATGCGCTGATAAGCGCGCTGTAGAATCTGCCAGTCGCTCGCGCCTTTGTCATAGCGGTAACTATCAGGGAAAAAGAGCCCTTCGGGCCCTGGGTATGAGGCTGTCAATGTTGTAATACGTTCGTCATGCGTGCCAGTGAGAAGTCGTTGTAAATGCGGCTGTTGAGCCAATAGTTCAATGGCCCGACTGAGGGTAATGCCCTCTGGGAATGTCACCTGGTACTGAATGACTTTGCCCTCGTTCAACAGGGACAGCAATTTGCCGGCTGTGGTGCCTGCCGGTATCAGGTACTCACCCCGTTTGATCTTCTCGTCCAGGCCGGTCCACCGACCGTAAGCCAACAGTAAATAAGGGTAGGAGACAACGCCCTGCTCTTGCATGTGTTCTACAATTGCACGCAGGCGCTGACCGGGTTCGACGACCAGGTGATAACCTTCAGGGGCAATGGACAGGGGTGCCAGCCAGCGATGCTGTGCCTCCTTCACCAACATGACAACAACTAGAGTTGCCAACAAAAACAACACGAGGATTCGCCTTATCATGCGTTCTCACCAAGGTAAACCTGATGTAGCGCGGCGAACATCGGATGGCCACTCCACTTCGTGCTCCCGATGCTGGCGACAGGACATAAGCCCAGCAAGGTATTGCTGTAGAAGAGTTCCTCTGCCTGCAGCAACTCATCCATGCCCATGGCCACTTCACGCACTTCGACCCCCAGCGCGGGGGCCCACCGATCAACGATTAATTGCCTGCGGGTTCCAAGCACCCCGCAGGACGATAACAATGGCGTCTGAATCCTGCCCCCTACCACGGCGAAAATATTACCGCTAATAACAGAGACAACACTCCCCTGCTGATCCAGCATTACCATCTCATCTACACCGGCTGCCAAGCGCTCTCGGGCCGCCAGCACCTGGTCCAGTCTATTGAGGTGTTTGATCCCGGCCAAAGCGGGTTGTGTCGACCAGCGAGTCCCGGCGACAGCAGTAGAAACCGGCTTGGCGGGAACATGCCAATCCCCCGCTACCGGTTCGACGCTGATGACAATACGAGGCTTTGGGGCGAGCAAAGGCGCATAGCCACGGGGCCCGCCTCCCCGCGTAACCGTCAGTCGCAAGGCCGATTGCGGCAGCTGCATTTGGCGCAATTCGACAAGGACCTCGTCCACCTGCCGCTTGACGGCCTCCATGCAATCGGGGACACCCAATGTCTTCAAACCATGCTGAAGCCTGAGATAATGATACTCGGGATAGAACAGCCGACCCTGGGCATACAGGAAAGTTTCGAACAAGCCATCGCCAAATGCGAAACCACGATCAGGCAGTGGGACTCCCCCTGCCTGCTCGCCGTCAACCCAGTGCGTTGCCAGTGACACCTGCCTGGGAATCAGCCCGGCTTGCTGAAGATCAGCGAACCATTGGTGCCGCCAAACCCAAAAGAATTAGACAGCACGTTGTTGATCGCCATTTCCTGGGCTGTATGGGGAACATAGTTAAGATTACACCCCTCAGCAGGGTTATCCAGGTTGATGGTTGGAGGGGCAACCTGGTCGCGAATGGCCAGGATAGAAAAAATAGCTTCAACCGAACCGGCTGCGCCCAATAGATGACCTATCATGGACTTGGTAGAACTCACCGCTACCTGGCTGGACGCACTACCCATGACGCTTTCCACGGCACGAGTCTCCGCGAGATCACCTGCATTGGTAGAAGTCCCATGGGCGTTAATGTAGTTAATCTGGTCGGCTGGAATACCGGCATCGTTTATCGCATTTTGCATCGATGCAGCCGCACCGCGACCATCTTCAGGCGGCAACGTCATGTGGTGGGCGTCACCGCTCATACCAAAACCGATGACTTCAGCATAAATTCGGGCACCGCGGGCCTTGGCCGTTTCGTACTCTTCCAACATGATGACACCGGCACCATCCCCAAGCACAAAGCCGTCCCGATCACGGTCCCACGGCCGTGATGCAGCCTCGGGGTCGTCATTTCGCGTGGACAGCGCCCTGGCCGCGGCAAAGCCACCTAGACCCACAGGTGTGGTAGCCATTTCCGCGCCACCCACCAGCATCGCGTCGGCATCGCCCAAAGCGATCATCCGCGCGCCCAGGCCAATGTTGTGTGTACCCGTGGTGCAGGCAGTAACGACGGCAAGGTTGGGCCCCTGCATGCCGTATTTAACAGACAGGTTACCGGCAATCATATTGATGATAGACCCGGGAACAAAAAATGGTGAGATTCTTCTTGGACCGGAGGTGTTTACAATTTCTGTGTTCTTCTCGATTTGGCCAATGCCGCCAATGCCGGAACCGATAGCACAACCGACTCGACTCGCGTTCTGTTCGGTGATCTCCAGCCCTGAGTCATCCATAGCCTGGATACCTGCAGCCATACCGTATTGGACGAACGTATCCATTTTGCGCGCGTCTTTGGGGGGAATATAAGCCGAAATGTCGAAGTCTTTAACGCTAGCGCTAAATTTTGTGCTGTAGGCGGATACATCGAAACTTTCAATGGGCGCTGCGCCGCTTTTACCCGCTAATATATTAGTCCAGGTCTCTTCCACCGTGTGCCCAATGGGGCTCACCATACCCATCCCTGTGACTACAACTCTTCTGCCAATCACCAGTCCGACTCCTATGTTATTGCTCTCAATGATACCCTAAATAAAAAAAGCCGCTCTATTAATCAATAGAAACGGCCTTTCCGGAATGAGAGTGTAAAATCAGGCGAGATTATTGTTGATATAATCTATAGCCAGTTTAACTGTGGTAATTTTCTCAGCTTCTTCGTCCGGAATCTCTGTTTCGAATTCTTCCTCAAGGGCCATCACCAGTTCGACAGTATCCAAGGAGTCTGCACCCAGATCTTCAACGAAAGATGCCTCAGTCTGCACTTCTTCTTCTTTTACGCCAAGTTGCTCAGCTACGATTTTCTTAACGCGTTCTTCAATGCTGCTCATGATCTTTGTCACTCCTGATTAGTACGGTTACAAACCTGTTAAAGCGGCTTGAGGGCGCATTTTACTCTGTTTTTCCAAAGAGTAATAATGTTTTTTAAGGCCCCGGCAAATATTCGCCCATTTCATGGCATGGCGGGCAATTATGTCATGTACATCCCGCCGTTGATATGCAGCGTATCACCCGTGATATAAGCGGCCTCTTCACTGCATAGAAATCCGACCGCAGCAGCGATTTCTTCAGGAGCACCCAACCGACCCAGGGGGATCTGGCCCATCATAAGCCCCTTCTGGTCCTCAGTTAACTCACGGGTCATATCCGTATCGATAAATCCGGGGGCGACACAATTGACTGTTATTGCCCGAGACCCCACTTCTTTTGCCAGCGCGCGCGAAAAGCCTTCGGCACCCGCCTTGGTCGCTGCATAGTTGCTCTGCCCGGCATTGCCCATTGAACCGACAACGGACGTGATATTGACGATGCGTCCCCAGCGAGCCTTGGTCATACCCCGAAGACAAGCCTTGCTAACACGATAGAGGGCGCTGAGGTTGGTCTGGATCACATCGTCCCACTCTTCTGTTTTCATGCGCATGAGAAGGTTATCACGGGTAATACCGGCATTGTTGACCAGCACCAGGGGCGCGCCATACTGCTCGCCTATCGCCTTGAGTACAGCGGTAACATCTTCGCCTTTTGAGACATCCAGCTTCATTCCACAACCCGCATTGCCTGCCGCCACCAAATATTCGGTAATGCGCCCAGCGCCCGCTTCAGAGGTTGCCGTGCCAACTACGAGATACCCGGCGGTGGCCAAACGTTCAGCAATCGCCTTTCCAATACCCCGACTGGCACCGGTAACCAATGCAACTTTTTGATCTTCGCTCATGGTGTGATTCCTTTATAGTGTTTTAAAGCTATCGGGCAGAAAGTTCACTGCACGACTGTTGTAAACTCTCGGGCTCCTCCAGAGAGTGACTCTGAAGAGATTTATCAATACGCCGATTAAGGCCACTCAGCACTTTCCCGGGACCACACTCAACCACCTGCTCCACGCCGCGCTCAACCATGGCCTGTACGCATTGGGTCCACTGCACCGGACTGTAGATTTGCTCCACCAGTAAAGACCGTATTTGCGCGGGGTCTGACTCTGGGCGTGCATGGACATTGTGGATCACGGGTATCTCGGGAGTCTCTATACTTATCGCTTCAATCGCAACCGCGAGACGCTCTCCGGCTGGCTTCATTAATTCCGTATGGAAAGGTGCGCTTACCGGCAGTGGCAGCGCGCGTTTGGCACCCGCCTCCTTGAGCGCAACGATGGCTTCATCTACCGCCGCTGTATGTCCAGCAATGACAACTTGTCCGGGGGAATTGAAATTAACCGCAGCTACCACGCCATTCCCTCTGGCGCCAACCTCTGCACAAATTGTATTAATAGCTTCATCCTCAAGGCCGATGATCGCTGCCATTGCACCTTCGCCCACGGGTACCGCCGTTTGCATAAAGGCTCCGCGCTGCCTGACCAACTTGACCGCATCTGCAAACCCCAGAGCACCGGCACAAACCAGAGCAGAAAATTCACCCAGGCTATGGCCCGCCATGACTGTTGGACGAACGCCGCCCTGCTCAAGCCAGGCGCGCCAGAGGGCAACACTGGAAGACAACAGTACAGGCTGCGTGGTTTCAGTCAGGTTCAGTGCAGCCTGTTCACCGTTCTGTATGAGATCCCACATATCGTATCCCAGGGCATCGGAAGCCTCCCCGAAAGTATCCCGAACCGCTTCAAATGCCTCGTGAGCTGAGGCCAGCATACCGACCTTCTGCGACCCCTGGCCTGGAAATACAAATGCTACTTTAGTGTCTGGCATAGTTAAGTCCTGTCTACTTGTCTAAATAGGAAAAAATTCATTCTACTGCCCTAGGGCTTCGTGGCAACCAGTTGCGCCTGCATTTTAGTAATCATGCCCTGCTCCTCACACTGGAGCGCCTGCCGGATAGATGCTGCAAAGCCTTCAACAGATGAACCACCATGGGCCTTGATGACAATGCCCGCCAATCCCAGCAGAAAAGCCCCGTTGTGAATCTCCGGGTCAAGCGCTGCCGTGAAATCAGCAAGCAGCCTTTCTCTTTGCTCTTCAGTGACGCCGGAACCTCCATCGCAGGATAACAGCTCCTCAAGCTTTTCCACCGCCAGGGCTGCCGTTCCCTCAATGGCCTTAAGCGCGATATTACCGACGAAGCCATCGCATACAACGACATCGGCTAGTCCGTCATGCAGGGCGTTGGCTTCTATATAACCAACATAGTTAATGTCTGGGGTCTTCGCCAATATTCCGGCAGCGCACCTTACCTGTAGATTGCCCTTGGCTGCTTCCTCCCCATTACTCAGCAGTGCCACTCGCGGTGGCGACAAGGGAAACAAGGTCAAATAAAGTGCACTTCCCAGCCGCGCAAAAGTGCACAGCTGTGGCGCCTGGCTGTCGACATTGGCACCCAGATCAAGCAGCAGGCTAGGCCTGGCTTTGGTGGGAAACAACGAGCAAAAAGCCGGCCGAGTGGATGGCTGCAACATACCGATGAGCTTGCGAGCAAGAATCATGAGTTCACCCGCATTGCCAGCGGATACCACGGCATTGACACGACCCTGCGCTAGCGCCTCAAGCGCGACCCGAATAGAGGTTTGGTCAGTCTTCCTGAGCACAGCACTGGGCCGATCATCTGTGACCATCAAATCCGGGGCGTGAACGAGCGTCACGCGGGCACGCAAATCTTCAGGCCATTGAGCCAAAGCGGTAGTAAGGAGTTTTTCGTCACCCACAAGGTGCAGGTGGCCCAGAGAGTGGGCTTGCAGTACCTGGAGTGCAGCGGGGAGAGTAACGCGAAGACCGGAGTCTCCGCTCATCATATCAACGGCAATGTGCACCGTCTGCTGAAGCAATGTTAATCGAGGCCCTTAGCGGGACGATCGATTAATCGTCGTTATTGGTGTTGATGACCTTATTACCACGGTAAAAACCATCAGCAGTCACGTGGTGACGCCTATGGGTTTCGCCAGATGTCTGATCTACCGACAAGGTAGAACCGGACAGGGCATCGTGTGAACGACGCATACCGCGACGCGAACGCGTCTTTTTACTTTTCTGAACAGCCATGACTAACTCCTAGTGCTTGTTGCCGGGCTTTAGTTGCGCCAGCACATTAAACGGGTTGGGTTTACCGCCATCTTCCCCGTCTTCCGGTGGTGGCGCTGAAATCCCAGCAAGTATCTTGTTACAATCCTCTGCCTCGTGGTAACTGAAAGCGGGCATACCCAAGATCAGCTCTTCTTCTACCACAGCCCACAGGTTACAGGGCTCATCGGCAACGATCAGTGCATCCAGACTACGGGGCAACTGGCGGGCATATTCATCATCCCAAACAACTGCGAGCTGATTATCTGTCTGCAAACGCAAAGGCATTGGCTCAAGACACCGCTGGCAGGTAACTGAAACATCGGCACTTACCGATACCTCAATCAAATACCTGTTTTCCTCGTCTCTGGAAAACGTTAAAGTCGCCAGTAATGTGCCCACATCTTCCGCTAATAATTCACGGAAACGCTGCAGTTCAAGCGGTTTTAACGTCCCACTGACACTCACACCGCGCGTTGCTGCCTTGCGTACGTCCAGCGAACTCGGGAGGGTCTCAGTTAACATAGGCGCGCATCATAGGGGGGGAATGAGGTATTGTCAAAAAAATCTTTTAAATACAAACAGTTCTCGCACTTATCAACAACGAACAAGCAACCGGGAAAAACTATCCATGGACCTTATTTTAGCATCAACTTCGCCCTATAGGCGAAAGTTGCTCGAAAGACTTCAGCAACCCTTTGAGTGCCTGGCGCCAACAGTCGATGAATCGGCTCACCCCGATGAGCTGCCAATCGCCCTCGCCGGGAGGTTAGCGCTCGAAAAGGCGCTATCTGTGGCCCAACAGCACCCGGGCGCAATGGTTGTAGGTAGCGACCAGGTGGCCGCTGTTGGCGAAAGACTACTAGGCAAGCCCGGCAACCACGACGCTGCGCGGGAGCAATTGCAGCATTGCTCGGGGCGCAGCGTGGATTTCTACACGGGTATCGCCCTGGTGTGCGCACATAGCGGCCATAGGGACACGCATGTTGAACCATTCACGGTCCAGTTTCGCAGCCTCACTGACAGGCAGATTGAAAACTACCTACTCCGGGAACAGCCCTATGACTGTGCGGGATCGTTCAAGTGCGAAGGGCTGGGCATCAGCCTGTTTTGCCGCCTCAGCGGGGACGACCCCACCAGCCTTGAAGGCCTGCCACTGATCAGCCTCACGCGCATGCTATTCGCTGCGGGGTACGACATTCTGGATTGAATTAAATTATATAATAAAACTACTTACGGAGTTTTTGTAATGTCAATTCTAGCTGTTGATCCATCGAGGCTTCCACCTGCGTTCGCTCTTTGTTCTCAGGTAGTAAAAAGCTAAGCGAGCGGGCGTGCAAAAACAGGCGCTTCAACCCCAATTCGCGACACAGGCCAGCTGTTTTGTCATCACTGTATTTATCATCGCCCACTAGCGGGAATCCCGCGTGTTTCGCATGGACCCTGATCTGATGAGTACGGCCGGTAATGGGCCTGGCCTCAATCAAAGTGGCCCCCTGAAACCTCTCGACCACGCTAAATTCAGTGATGGAGCGCTTACCTTCGGCGGATACCCTGACCATTCGCTCCCCCGATTGCACAACATTTTTTTCCAGCGGTGCATCAATGACGCGGCAGCTTCTGGGCCAGGTGCCCCTGACCAGGCCCAGATAGCGCTTGTCCATGTGTTTCTCGCGCAGCTGTCGGTGAAGCTCTCGCAATACCGCAGGCTTTCTAGCGATTAAAATACAGCCTGACGTGTCCCTGTCCAAACGGTGAACCAGTTCCAGATAACGTTCCTGGGGTCGCATTTGCCTTAGGGTCTCTATCAGCCCAAAATTCAGCCCACTGCCGCCGTGGACAGCGAGCCCGGAGGGCTTGTTGAGCACCAACAGCCCCTTGTCTTCGTATAGAACCGACCGCTCAATCTGATCTGCCCAATAATGGGGCACGACAGCGGGAGCGGCTTTTTCTGCCTGGTGTACGGGCGGGATTCGCACGACATCCCCGGGCTGCAAACGATAATCGGCCTTTACCCTGCCCTTGTTGACCCGCACCTCGCCCTTGCGTAAAGCCCGGTAAATACGAGTCTTGGGGACCCCCTTCAACTCACGCAGCAAGTAGTTGTCCAGGCGTTGCCCGGCAAAATCGGCCTCGATTGTTCGCAACTGCACGCCGGTTCGCACCGGCTTTGATCCTTGTTCCGTCATATTTCCCAAATTCTTTTAGATTTGAAGCACTTACATTTTACTGGTATAGTCGCGTCCGTGTGGTTGAAGCCGCCCGCAATAAATGCCGGCGCTGAACTTGTAACCCCCTGACGACAGTTGAGTCCGCCGAGTAGTTACCGGACTCCGTCAGCAGACCGCGCAAACAACTAAATCGAGAGTGTTGGCGCTCTACTTGCCACAGGATAATAAAATCCAACAGGCATTAAGACAGCTCTATACCGAGTCGCCGATATAATTATGAACCGCGCAGATAGTACTGCCGGGACACAGAATCAGTTAACGAAAGATCACAGCGTAGTCGCACGTTTCAGGTGCTGCGACACTAACAAAAAGCCGGGACCGGCGCTATCTATACCGCACCATTAGTTCCCAGCCTACGCTGCTCCAGCCATCGACACCAACGGCTGGTTATTTACAGGACACCTGAGCGTTATGAGTGGTATCTCCTGGGATCCGGGCAATTTTTTCTAGCCCAGAAACAAGGATTTTCAGGCTTTTGCCTACTCCAATGCCCGGCCCCGGCCGGCTGTATTTCTGATTCCTGCCCCGCCATGCCTGCGCAATAAAAAGGCTAATGGCAATCATGAAAAAAATGTTAATCAATGCAACTCAACCCGAAGAGTTGCGCGTCGCAATGGTCGATGGACAGCGTCTGTATGACCTGGACATCGAAAACCGTACCCGTGTACAGAAAAAATCCAATATCTACAAGGCGAAGATCACTCGTGTAGAGCCCAGTCTGGAGGCCGCATTCGTTGATTTCGGCGCCGACCGACACGGCTTCCTTCCCCTCAAGGAGATCGCCAGGGAGTACTTCCACAAGGACCCCAAAGGACAGGACGGACGCGTCAAAATCCGCGAAGTGGTCAAGGAAGGCACTGAGATCATCGTCCAGGTAGACAAAGAGGAACGCGGGAACAAGGGTGCTGCCCTGACCAGCTTTATCAGCCTCGCCGGGCGTTACATGGTACTGATGCCCAACAACCCACGCGCCGGTGGTATCTCACGTCGTATTGACGGCGATGACCGAACAGAACTCCGCGACGCCATGAGCGCCCTGGAGATCCCCAACGGTATGGGCGTAATCATCCGCACAGCCGGTGTTGGCCGCTCCAGCGAAGAACTGCAATGGGACCTCAATTACCTGCTGCAATTATGGGACACCATCAAAACCGCCAGTGACGAGAATAAAGCGCCTGTTCTGCTGTTCCAGGAAAGCAACGTCATTATTCGAGCTATCCGCGATTACCTGAGAGACGACATCGATCAAATTATGATCGATTCTGAGGATGCACTGAAGCAAGCCACTGAGTTCGTCAGCCAGGTTATGCCCCAGTACAAGAACCGTATCCGTCTCTATGAAGACAACATTCCCATGTTCAACCGCTTCCAGATCGAGAGCCAAATTGAGACGGCTTTCCAACGGGAAGTTCGGCTGCCTTCAGGCGGCTCTATTGTTATAGACCCAACTGAAGCACTGATTTCGATCGATATTAACTCAGCCAAAGCAACCCGGGGCACCGATATCGAAGACACCGCCCTGCAAACCAACCTTGAAGCCGCAGACGAAATCGCACGCCAGCTGCGTCTACGTGACATGGGTGGCCTGGTCGTCATTGATTTCATTGATATGTTGGCTGCACGCAATCAACGGGCCGTTGAAAATCGTGTTCGCGACGCACTGACCGTCGACCGTGCACGGGTTCAAGTCGGTAAAATTTCTCGCTTTGGCTTACTTGAGATGTCACGGCAACGGCTTCGCCCTTCCCTGGGTGAAACCAGTGCCATTGTCTGCCCCCGCTGTACCGGCCAGGGCAGTATCAGAGACACCAAGTCACTTGCCCTCTCCATCTTGCGCCTGCTCGAAGAAGAGGCCATCAAGGACCGCAGCGCAGAAGTGCGTGCGATCGTACCTGTAGATGTTGCTGCTTATCTCCTGAATGAAAAGCGCGCTGCGCTGACCGAGATTGAACAGGTCAGCAAATCCAGGGTATTGGTTATCCCCAACCCCAATCTGGAAACACCGCATTTTGAAGTGCAGCGACTGCGTGACGATGAGATAGAGGGTGATCACCAGACCAGCTATAAAGTCGACATAACCGTACCTGACGCTGAAGCTGTGAGTGATACCCACAGCGCCGATATTCCTGTCCAACAGGCTGTTGTACAGGCCGTAGCACCTAAGGCCGCTCCGGCACCCGCCGCAGCCCCTGAAACAAGTAGTCCCTCTCCGGGGCAAGCCCCTGCCACGCCTGCCAGCGCACCCGCTGCGGACAAGCCAGGCATCCTCGGTCGCCTTTGGGGAGCCATGTTCACCGAGCCGGAAGAAGAGCAGGCCGCTCCGGTCACACCGGCACCCGAAGCGCGCAAAACCACCGAGAACAAAGAGCGTCAGGGGCAAAAACCCCAGAACAACCGCAATCGCAATCGCCGTCGTAATAATAACGGCGAGCAAAGGAATCAGGAGGGTCGTGGCCAGTCCCGCCCGCGTAGCGAAGAAGGTGACAATCGCGACAACCAGGAACGCAGCGAGCGGCCTTCAGAGCAGCCAAAAAACGACGACGGCGGCAACCGCGGCAACGCAAACCGTGGCCAGCAAAGCCGACGTCGCCGCAGCGGCCAGCGTGATGATTCTAAACCAGCTGACAACAATGAAGTCCAAAGCGATACGCTGGAAAGCCAGGACAACATTGGCAATCAGGCGGAAGACAAACCACGGAAACGCCCCAGCGACCAGAAACGTTCCGACCAGCCTCGCCGTCGCCGCAGCCGTGGCAAGCGACCCGAAACAACAGAAGCAAGCGACAATACTGTGGAAGCAGCCAATGCAGAGACCCCAGCTGTAGAAGCTACAGTGGCCGTAGAGTCTCCCGCTCCCGTTGAACCGGTAGTGGCAACTGCCGAGATCGTGGAGACAGCGATTGTCGAAGCAGAGCAAGTGGCTGAGCAAGCCCCTGAAGCCGCTATTGCGGAGCCTGCAGAAGTTGAACCCACTCCTGAAGCAAGCACAGAAGCTGTCGATGCAGTAGAAGCCGAGGAAGAGAACCAGCCTGTGCCACAAACACAGGCGGATGTGGAGCCAACACCGACAGAGGAAAACCCTGAGCCGGTCGCAGAAAACCCCGACCCCGCGCCGAGCAAGCCTGAGCCTGCCCCACAGATAAAAGCCGAGCCGACACCAGTAAGTAAGGTTGAGGTAGAGGCTGCACCTTCTGTGCTCAGCGACGACGGCAGAGCCCCCAACGATCCCAGGGATAACCCACAGACAACCACTGCGGTAGAGATCACCACGGGGCATCCCGTACTTTTCAGTGACACTGTGGCCGCTGCGGTTATGCCAACGGGTACAGTTTCTCCACGGGCAAGTAACGATCCTCGCGGACGCTCGCCCCAGGTGGCACAGCCGGACGCAAGCGCTGCGGGCTGATTAAGCTGAATCTGCAAAATTCGTGACACAAGAGGCCCTTTCCCTCTTGTGTCCGATTTGCAGAACTGTATAATTCCGGCTGCTGCATAAAACAGGCAGTTGAACAGAGTTTTTCCGGTGGGCTGGCTGAGTGGCCGAAAGCGGCGGTCTTGAAAACCGTTGAGGGTTTATCCCCTCCTAAGGTTCGAATCCTTAGCCCACCGCCATATACGAAGGGCCTCAAGAAATTGAGGCCCTTTTCTTTATGTACAGGATGTACGGTAGATCGCGAGAGCCATGGATGGCGGCAGCGATCAATGTACAGGATGTACGGTAGATCGCGAGAGCCATGGATGGCGTGAGCGACGCGCCTTGGTCTGCTCTACCCGAAATACAATACTCCCTAGAATTTGTGATATCTTAGAGCCTTAGTGACTCTATAGTCCCTCCCCGTATTACAAAATAAGGATAATAAAATGAGTGCTATCGCTGGCGTTATTTATGGTCAGTCAGGGGGCGGTACTTCAGCCCCACCTGATCCAGATAATACCATTGGCTTGATGAGTGAAGCTCTGGCCCATCGGGGCGATTCTGACCCAGTTCATGTTTGCATGAGCCATGCAGCCTTCACGGGCAGGCAGTTTAACGAGGGAATCTTTGAAACAGACATTTATGACTCCAGTCTGTATACGCTGGTTTTTGACGGCAAACTCAGCAACCTCTCCGAGCTGGCAAAACGCCTGGGCATCTCACCGGATAGCTCCGTGGCGAAAACCTTGCTGGAAATGTACTTGCTCGAGGGCAAGTCGCTTTTCAACGACCTCCAGGGAAGTTTTGCAGTGGTCATCCACGTCAAGGAAAGCGGCCTCGTCTTTCAATTTCGGGACTTATTCTCGGGACGACCACTGTTCGTTGCCGTACAAAATGGAACACTTTGGTTTGCATCTGAAATAAAGGGCATTCTTGCAGATCCGGAGTTTAAACGATCAGTCAATGTGTCGGTACTTCCACAGCAACTTACCTATGGCATCACCATGGGTTCTGAAACATTGTTTAAAGATGTTTATAAATTGGCGCCGGGTTATTACTTCGAATGTAGGCCTGACGACATTCCAGAATGCAAGATCCTGTTTGTTCCTTCCAGAAAAACAAAGCGTGATTTGCCTGTAGCTCAATACAGCGCGAAGATCTGGGATCTACTGGGAGAGGGAATCAGTCAATTCATAGATAAAGAACGTTTACACAGCATTCGTACGGGTCTGTTTTTGTCCGGTGGCGTGGATTCGTCTTTGGTTGCGCTCAAGCAAAAAGAGCTTGGATTAAGTCATCCCGTCGCGATCAGCTGTGGTTACAGTGACGAAAACGTCGATCGATTTGATGAGACCAAAGTGGCAGAGGAAAACGCACGTATATGTTCCATGGATTTTCGCAAAATTGTGACTGGGTCAGAAGACGATTTGCTTGGGTCTATGAAGAATATTGTGCAGCAAATGGAAGAGCCCACCCGCTTCCTCATTTCAATACCCGTTGAAAGAGCAATGCGTAAATACAAAGGTGATTTCAGTTGTCTTGTTACGGGTATGTACGCTGATGTTTTCTTTGGTTCAGAGGAACAGTATGACTCACCCACTCAGGAGTACATCAAGAAGTCTCCGAAGTGGTTAGTTCAATTAATAAGGGCCTCTTTGCCAGTCTTGGGTAAAATCCCAACATTGAGAGGCTATGCAGCCAAGTTCAAGCGCGGAGATGTACATAGCCAAAGGGAATACACATTAGCCACGCAGACCTTTAACAGTGACTTGCGTGGCCTTGTGAAAGATGCGGATACGTATAATTATGTTCCGCACCTACAGCAGTTGTTTGACCAAGAACCCAACTTGCCGGTGGAGGATGAGTGGTCTTTCATGGGTTTAACCATGTACATATTCTGCTGGGATGAGGTTTTTGAGCGCTTGGGTAGTTATGCCGGAGTGGATGTTATTCACCCCTTTAAAACTGCATCAATGTACGAACTATCAGAGGAAATGCCTTATAAGGGGAAAATCTCCAAAGACTTTACCAAGCCCTATGTGCGCGAATTGGCGGCTGATAAATTTTCACATGAATTTGCATATGCGAAAAAGCAGATATTTGCTTCACCTGGCGTGATATGGCTGGAAAAGTCCAAACCCTTGAGAGATTTTGCCCTCACCCTGGACAAGCCCGATGCGAGAATTCACCAATACTTAAACAGTGATGCCATTAAAAGCATCGTGACTGATTATCAAGGCAGCACAGGAAAACTGAACAGGGATCTGAGTAATTTGGTTTATACCTTGATAGGCTTGGAGCTTTGGCTGCGAGAATTTATTCCTGAATAAGTTTCAGTTGTTGGGGCTTTTAATCGATTCGAAAATTTCTTGTGCCTGTCTGGCGAGGCTCTCCTCGTCATCGCCTACAAGCTCCTTCAGACTGCGAAATAGCTCGTTAAATGCCACTGGTGAGTTAATCGTGTTTTCAAATTCCCCAATGCTTTCAGTGAGTACATCGCGAGCCTCCCTGGCGTAGGGATTGCTTTCCTGGATATCTCTATAAACCTCAGGGTCTGCATTGAGTATGCGCGCCAGCATGGCAAGCATTGTTTGGTGAGGGGGTGTCCAGATACTCTTTGCGGTAGAGGGCTTGTAATTCAGCTTACTAAAGGCCATACCTAAAACCAGGATAGCTGCGTGGGTAGTTGCTTGAGTCGCCGCTGTCATTCTGTCATGGGATTCTGCAGAGCATTCTACCGTTTGTGTGCCGGCGTTTTCAATTTCCCGTAGGAACTGTGAGGCGATGGGCCCCTTGCGAACGGGAATGTACGCCAGGCTCTGACCATCAAAACCAAGTGAAGGCCCAAACATGGGGTTGATACTCACTATTTCCACAACACTTTTTGTATTGCTCAAGATCTCACAAACACGGGATTTTACGGAGAGTGTATCTATCAGACACTGCTTGTCTGTCATCAATGAAGCAATGTCATTGATATGAGCCAAAGTGGGTGCCTCAGGCGTGGCCAACAAAACTATTCTTGATTGCTTGATGAGCTCCACACATTTTTTCTCACCCAAACTACCTTGGACATAGTGGGTTTTATTGCCTGACGAGAGAACAGATTTCTGTGGGTCCAGTGCGACCACCGTGTCATGGTATTCACCAAGTAGGTCGCAAAAAAGTGAACCGACGGCTCCCGAGCCGCCGACGACTAATGCCTTGTTTTCAATGCTCGAACCGCTACTGGTCATAGCCGTTCAGTTACAATAATCAAGTTACCGACAATGGCCTGATACCCCAGGTTCATGCAATTATCACAGCTCATCAATAATGGTATCTTCAATACGGCAGGCCTCGTCGATAATCAGTGTGTAGAGATTGCGAACAAAGTCACCATCGAGTCCAACCTTGTCTCCCAGGGCGGCGCAGCGATCTTTGACCTCATCAACCCGTTTTGACTGCATCATGGGGATATTTTCAACTTTCTTATAATCACCTATTTCACGAATTAATCCGTATCGTTCACCCAATATTCCAATGAGTTGTTCGTCCAGCTGGTTTAGTTTTATACGAAATTCTGCCAGTTTTTCCATAAATCATTTTTCTCTATTCTGTATCCAGATTCGTTTCTGAAAGTGCGCTTACCAGCGCCTGTGATTTAAGTATCATTTCATCCAGCTCGTCTTGCGGGTCGGACAGATCAATAATCGCGCCACCTACACCTACCGTAACGTCTTTGTCTGTTTGCACGATAGTGCGAATCACTATGCTTAAATCTGCGCTGCCATTCAAGCCCAGGAACCCAATAGAACCGGAGTAAACCCCACGAGCCCCCCCTTCCAGCCTGTCAACGATTTCCATGGTACGTTTTTTTGGCGCGCCGGTCATTGAACCACCGGGAAAACAGGCCCGAATACAGTCAATGGAAGAGGCATCACGACGCAGTCTGCCCCGAACCGTGCTCACCAATTGGTGAACAGTAGCATAACTTTCAACAGCAAAAATCTGGCTGACATGCACACTGCCCACATCACTTAACTGACCAATATCGTTGCGCAGTAAATCCACGATCATCAGGTTTTCTGATCGATCCTTTTCATTGGTACTTAAATCCAGGTGAAGCGCTTCATCTTCTTCAACCGATTTCCCTCGCTTGCGCGTCCCCTTAATGGGCTTGGATTCAACAACACCATTGGCATCCACAGTAATAAATCGCTCTGGAGAAGAGCTCATAACAGCCACGTCGGGAAAGTGAAGGTACGTGGCATAGGGCGCCGGGTTAGATCGGCGTAATGCACGATAGGTGTTAAGCGGATCAATCTTGACGTGCTGGGTAATCATATTGGTCAGGCAAACTTCATAGGTCTCACCTTTTTTGATCTCTGCCTGGGAGGCCTTGATTCGATCCAGGTAGGCTTCAGCGTCGTGCCGAAAAGTCTGTTCCACCGGTTTGGGGTGTAGAGCACGGCTCCAATTGGGCGCCTTGGGTACATCCTTCAACTTTTCCTGCATCTCATCCAACCACTGCTTCGCGCGTTCTGGATGTTCCGTGTCATCAAGACAAACCAGATAAGCAATATTTTCCTCGTGATCGAAAGCAATGAGTCTGTCGGCGAAAACAAAGGCAGCATCGGGTGTGTCTGCAGTGTACGGAGTGTCATAACCGCAATCACCCTTGAGCTCGTAACCAAAATATCCCGCATAACCAAGATTGAAGTCAAAGGGTAGCCCTTCCACGTCGATGCGACGCTCTTTCAGTTCTCTATTGAGATAGTCAAAAATGGTCTCGTTTGTAACCGTTGTTTCACCATTAAACTGCACCGTTACCTGCTGTTCCGGTTGGCTGTAGGTGATATATTCCGCATGGGGACCAGACGCATCCCCCATATAGGAGAACCTTGAAAAACCTCGCACCAGCGCGCTATCTAACCAGTAACTTTTGGGTGAATCCGCAAAATGCTGTACAAAGATATCTTCTGCGCTCAGCGTTAAAGCGATTCTCCTGTAATGAACCTGGATTTGCTTGCCATGAATATTGCCACCGCCCACACCGTAAGAATTTCCGGCCGGCCGGTGCATAATATTGTAATCTTCTTCGTTGATTTCACGCCGCTCGCGTTCGGGGATGGCCCCCTCTTTCATTAACTGAGCGGTGAGGGAGCGGAAATTCTCCAGTAACTGATGACCGTATTCCGTCTTAATGGATTCCGGATGAAACTGAACACTCCATATGGGCTTGGACTTATGCCTTGCACCCATAATCATGCCATCTTCAGTATGGGCGATTGCTTCCATATCGGGCGAAAGCTTTTTCACATACAGGGAGTGATACCGGATAGCACTATAGGGCGATGGAATGTCTCTAAATATGTCTGTTTGCTGGTGGATGATGTCGCTGGGCCTGCCGTGCATCACTGTTTCGGCGTAGTCAACTTCGCCGCCGAAGAGATGGCAGATACCCTGGTGACCCAGACATACCCCCAATATGGGGACTTCTGCCTGCAGAATAACGTCTTTACAAACACCGAAATCCGATTCATTTTCGGGTCGCCCCGGGCCAGGTGAAACAACAATGTTGTCGAAATCCAGGTGTTTAATTTCATCCCACGAAGCCCTGTCATTGCGAACGACGATAGGAGGAATGCGATTAACTTCCGCTATTATTTGAAATAGATTAAAGGTAAATGAATCGTAATTGTCTATGAGCAGAGTTTTCATGTCACCAAGCTATCCTTTTATGCTTACCGGGTATTATTATTGAAGATCACAAGCTATGTACAACGCAATTAGGTGAAATGTGACATTAGTCTCATTCGGATAGCGAATCGGGCCCTTCCCATGCAAGATAACACTCTCAATCCGGGTAAGTACCGTCAGCCCGCGCAGTGAACCAGGGATATGAGTACCAGTAGTAGCGCCCGACTTCTGCGTTGCTGGGTCCTGTGCAGTTCACCCGAGAGCGGCCTATAGGAGGCACTCCTGGCAAGCTGACCGACACCGTGCTGTACACGACCGACACAGGCAGTGGTCTACCCCTGAAGTAACAGGCTAATTGCTTAACCGCCAGATCCCCACTGTCAAAGGTGAAGGTGAAGCCAGCCGTGACCTCCCCGCCCTTTCCATCGCTATTGCTGGTGCCCCTAACACCGGTTACAGGCAGCGCAAGACTGTTGATCTTGACCTTCAGGCTATCGAGTTTCGCATAACTGCCAGCTGCGGCAAATCGAGGCAATGCCCGATAATCACTGCCGCTAAAAATTGCACCTGAGTGCTGACCAAAGCCAACAAATCCAAGATCGCTTACCAGGGTCTTTAATTCGTTATCAAACTCACCATAGGGATAGGCTATGTAGCGCAAACTGTACCCGAGCCTCTCCTGAAGCATGACCTCTGCATCGAGAATATCTTGCCTGATTCGGCTAAGCCAGCCCGCCTCTTTTTCGTCTTTTTTGCGCTCGAGTAGATGAGTATGCTGCATCGTGTGATTGGCAAACCTGGCACCACCGCGCTCCATTTCTGCCACCTGCTCCCAACTGAGCTGATAACCCTGCCTGCCAATGAGTGGTGGATTGATGAAGACCGTATAGGGCATTCCGTACCGGGTCAGGAGAGGATGTGCATTCTCGTAAATATTGCCATAGCCATCGTCAAAGGTAATAGCAACAGCTCGCTCGGGTAGTGGTTTTCCTGCAGCGAGCTGGTTTATGACCTGCTCCAGGGAGATAACATTGAAACCTTCGGCAAGGTAGCTGAAGTGCTGTTCAAACACCGCCGGCGACACTGAGGTCGAAGCGGGCGTGGTGCCGCTTACATGGTGATACAAGAGAATCACCGCATTGTCCGCTGCTCTCGCCCCACCACTGAAGCCCAGTAAGATGGCGAATAATACGCAAGCCGACCCAGCGGTTCGCAGCCTGAGTATGACGTTAGCCTTTACACCTGTATGCCCCATCGACCTGCTCGCTTGTCACAGCCCGTGTATACGCCCAAAATGGATCATAGCAACGCCTGTATTCGCCGTTGTTTCACTCGAATCACTGTTCTTGACTATACTGGACTAGAATTTGGTTTACCAAAAAAGACTGCTGTTATGACTACACACAAAACTCGCACAGAAAAAGACTCGATCGGTGAGATAGAGGTAGCAGAAGATAAATATTGGGGCGCCCAGACCCAGCGAAGTCTGCGGAATTTCGCGATCGGTGAAGAGCAAATGCCCGCGGAGCTAATCCGGGCGTTGGGCCTGCAGAAAAAAGTCGCAGCCCAGGTCAATAAAGAAATGGGCCGGCTGGATGCTTCCTTGGCCGACGCAATTATTAAATCTGCAGACGAGGTTGCCACTGGCACGCTGGCGGCACAATTTCCATTGTCCGTTTGGCAAACGGGTTCTGGAACGCAATCACACATGAACGCCAATGAAGTCATCGCCAATCGGGCCATCGAACTCCTGGGGGGCGAAATCGGTTCGAAAAGTCCCGTACATCCCAACGACCACGTCAATTTGGGACAGAGCTCCAACGACACGTTCCCCACTGCCATGTCTGTCGCAGCGGCCACGCAAATACATTCAGCACTCCTGCCCGCTCTGGATCAGCTGTGTGAAGTGCTGGATGAGAAGTCACGAAATTTCCGGGATATCGTCAAAATTGGGCGCACCCACCTGCAGGATGCAACCCCTCTTACCCTGGGCCAGGAATTTTCCGCCTTTGCCACTCAAATTCGTAAAGGCATAGACCGTATTAAAGCGACCTTGCCAGACCTCTATGAACTGGCCCAGGGTGGCACGGCAGTTGGAACCGGGATTAACAGTGAACCAGGCTTTGCAGAGCGGTTTGCGAGCACCATCGCAGGTATCACCGGCCTCCCCTTCGTAACGGCTGCTAACAAGTTTGAGGCACTGGCGGCACATGACGCCCTGGTGGCGACCTCGGGCATGCTGGAAGCCCTCGCTGTCAGCCTGATGAAGATTGCGAATGACATCCGATTACTGGGGTCCGGGCCACGTTCAGGGCTAGGCGAACTTGTGCTACCTGCGAACGAGCCCGGCTCCTCCATCATGCCCGGGAAGGTCAATCCAACCCAATGTGAGGCCATGACGATGGTCTGTGCCCAGGTCATGGGAAATCACGTGACCGTCAGCATTGCTGGCTCCAATGGTCATCTGCAGCTAAACGTCTTCAAGCCAGTGATCATCTACAACGTACTGCAATCTATCCGATTACTTTCTGATAGCGTTGTGAGTTTTAACAAACACTGTGTCGCCGGGATCGAAGCTGATGAGGGCCGCATTGCCACGTTAATGCAGAATTCATTGATGCTGGCCACCGCACTGAACCCCCATATTGGCTATGACAACGCGGCAAAGATTGCCAAACTGGCCCATGAAAACGGTAGCTCACTAAAAGAAGCGGGTATCGAACTGGGGCTGGTCTCTGAAGAAGAGTTTGACCGCTGGGTCGACCCCGTCAGCATGACGCAATTAGATACCCCGCTTAACTGAGCCTGAGCACCCCGTGGCGTAAATGGTCATCCGCCTGTCGCGTCCAGCCATGTCTGGTGCAGCCGCCCCGTCCTACTATCCCTGTAACAAATCAGGCGTAGGGGAAATACCATGAATGAGACCAAACAAGTTGTCGCACACATTGCGTTCTGCCAGTTGTTGATTATCGCATCGTTGGTGGATCGCTGGTCTATGGCCCCAGATAGACAATAGCGTGTAGAAAATGAATTGGTTATACTATCGGGGCATTATATAGCGAGCAGTTGGAACCAATTAATGCTGGACAGAAATCTGTAATTAAATCAAAGTACTAGATGCAACTTTGATGATTATTATCGGTCAAACCAGTAACAGCACACAGTGTGCGATTTGTAATGGAGTAGGAAATGCAGGACAAAAGTGTATACAACATGAATGCAACGGGCATGGAGTCTGTCCTCAGTACCAATAAGGTACTGAAGAATACCTATATGTTACTCGGCATGACGCTTGTATTCAGCACAATCACCGCAGCCCTTTCGATGGCCATGGGCCTGGGTCAAGGCGCGGCCATGATACTCATGCTGGTGGGCTTTGGCTTACTGTTCGTGGTCAATCGCACCGCCGATAGTAGCAAGGGCATCGTCGCGATTTTCGCTTTTACAGGCGTCATGGGGGCATCCATTGGCCCCATGCTGAACCACTACCTCGCCATGCCCGGTGGCCCAGCGCTGGTAATGCAGGCCCTGGGTGGCACAGCCGTGGTCTTCTTTGGCCTGTCGGCATACGCTTTGACTACCCGTAAAGACTTCTCGTACATGGGTGGGTTTTTAATGGTCGGACTGATGGCCGCAGTGGTTGCCATGATCGCCAACATTTTCCTCAATATTCCCGCCCTTTCACTGACGATTTCGGCGGCCGTAGTGATGATTATGTCCGGTCTGATCCTGTTTGATACCAGCCGGATCATCAATGGCGGCGAGACAAACTATATCCGCGCGACGGTTTCTCTGTACCTGGACATCTACAACCTGTTCATTCACCTACTGCACCTGCTAACGGCATTCGGTGGCGATGACTAGGCGGACAGAAACTTTCACCATAACCCCGGATTTATCCGGGGTTTTTTGTTTGTGGTCAGCTCAAATATGATCTATTCGCTGCTGGTATTGTCGTCTCCTGCCTCCGGCCAGACCGCACGTTCGGCCGCACTTTTTGCACAAGCTGTGCTTGAAGGCGGCCACAGTATTGAGCGGGTGTTTTTCATGGATGAAGGCAGCTACGCCGGCGACGCACATCGCGTACAAGCCCAGGACGAGCCCGACCCGATGGCGCTGTGGGTATCACTCGCAGAGCAACATCGTCTCGATCTGGTATTGTGTGTTTCATCTGCAATCAAACGAGGTTTGCTGGACCAGAGTGAAGCGGATCGATACGAAAAATCTGCAGCCAGTGTCCACCCTGCTTTCGTTATATCGGGCTTAGGGCAACTGGTTGACGCCTCGGCAAAATCAGATCGTTTGATTACTTTTGGTGGCTGACTGTGGACAGCGCGGGGAAAAAAAGCCAACTCATCATTGTCCGCCACTCGCCCTACGGCAACAGTTTGGCCAGGGCAGGCCTGGATGCCGCCCTCTCAGCGGCGGCATTTGACCAGCCGGTCCAACTTCTTTTTCTGGGTGAGGGTGTGCTGCAACTACTCTCAGCGCAAGACAGCTCTGCCATAGCGTCCAGGAATATCTTCAAGCTGATTGGCTCTTTGCCTCTGTATGGCATTGAAACCCTGCACGTCGACGCCGATGCCATGGGCCGCTACGCCATTGAACTGTCTGAGTTACCCGTGGGTGCCAGGCCATTGGACCGCAGCGCCATGCGCCAGTTAATCACTGAGCACGACCACGTACTGGGGTTTTAATCATGATCCTGCATACCCTGAATACCGGAACCGACACCGCCGCATTCCGGGACTGTCTTAACCTGGCATCCGCAAGTGATGCCATACTTTTGATGGGCAACGGTGTCTACGCAGCGCTTGATCGTACGACGGCCAGCGCTAGTCTTCAGGCCACGGGCGCCGAAATTTTCGTATTGGAGTCAGACGCGCGGGCTGCGGGTATTGTTAGCCGCATCCCAAAATTCGCTTCGCTTGTCGACTTTGAAGGCTTTGTCTCGCTCACTGTACGCTTTGACCGACAACTGGCCTGGTACTGAAATGCCAGCCACCCTGCCGCCCAGCGCGTTTGATAAGGAGGGTTTTCTCCGCCGGTTGTCCGACTGGAGCCCCGCTGTCGCCGAGCAACTTGCGCTCGCCGAAAGGGTTACGCTTGCCGATGAGCACTGGGAAATTATTTCCCTGCTTCGGGCGTATTACCAGGAATTTGATTCATCCCCGGCAATGCGCCCGCTAGTGAAATACTGCGCAATTAAACTGGGGGCCGAAAAAGGCAAGAGTATCTACCTTATGTCATTATTCCCGGGGTCGCCGGCGAAAATCGGTAGTAAGATAGCCGGACTCCCCAAGCCCGATAATTGCCTATGACCCTGAAAAAGCACCTATGACACCAAACAACAACGGCAACCCGATGGATACAGAGCACCCCTTCGCGCAATACGTCCGCATTCTCGGCAAAGGAAAAAGTGGTACCCGATCCCTGACACAGGAAGAGGCAAACGCGGCCTTTTCGATGATATTAAACGGTGAAGCTGAGGACATGCAATTGGGTGCATTCCTGATGCTACTGCGCGTCAAGGAGGAAACGGGTGAGGAACTGGCTGGCTTTGTCTCTGCCTGTCGGGATAATATGCTCCCCCGCCCCGCCGCGCTCAGTGCTGACCTGGACTGGTCCAGCTATGCGGGCAAAAAACACCAGCACCCCTGGTTCATCCTGTCCATACTATTGCTGACCCAGGCCGGCTACCGGGTTTTCATCCATGGCACCGATGGTCATACGCCGGGTAGGCTCTACACCGAGCGCGCACTGTCACAGTTGCAG
>JBALWA010000180.1:0-598 GCA_036960305.1 Halioglobus sp.
AATTTCTCTTTCCCAAAGGCTAGCTGAGCGATTTGCGATACCGGTAGATAAATCGGGTACCGATAGACTAACTAGCCGAAAAGGTACTAATGTAATGAACCGCCCCCACCTACGCTGCTCGACCGGCGGACTCCTGTCTATAAGTTAATTTCCAGAGTCGGAAGATGTCTATTCCATAACCCTATGATTTTTCTATAAATTTTCACCCGACCACGATTCGGTCCTCACACCTCCCGATTATGAGGCGGAGGTCCTACCTGGAAGTTGGTCAGTAACCCGAAGAAAGCTAACGAGACTTCCTGATGGGATAGGGCAGGGTAGCCGAAACCGATCTTATGCCGAGACTGGTGGAGGATTATACCGAGCTGGTTGGCGGTAAGTTGAAGAAGGGTAACGGGTTTTTGAAACCGAACTTTGGGGCGGGGCCGAACTGAGCCGCTCTCCTGACCACGTGACTCTGCGGTTGAATTACTAGTTCGCCACCCACAGGGCGGTCGCTTGAAGTGAATAGATTGGAATTGGCTCCTTCGCGATTTTTAACTTGTCGGTACCTACCAAATCGTTTTAACGTGCTCGTACTGAAGAATTTTTTCGTCCG
>JBALWA010000181.1:0-574 GCA_036960305.1 Halioglobus sp.
CCAGCCGCCAGAAATCCGTTATAAAGTCCCTGATTGGCCGCAAGAACTTCAGTCTGTGCGAACAGTTCCGGGGGAAAGCTGGAAAAGACTCGGGGGCCACGCTCATTCCAGGCAAACATTTCAAACCACAGGATATAACAATGAATTAGCGCGACCAAACTAACAAACAGCTTTGTAATAATGGTCATTGTCGATTCCTCAAATACGGCTTCGGGAGCATAATTGTGCTGCTCATTGTCACACAATGAAAGCCCAATTGCTTAGCTCTACCTTGTGTAGTTAACAGTTCAACGAACAATACGGTACTGGCAAATTAACTTTCCCTAGTCAGGCAAAAGTGACTACCCATCTTCAAGCAACTACCCTGCCCCACTCTTCAAACGCACTCACCCTCGGATTCCTATAGTGTTCAGCCCTGACCAGGTGCCGCCCTATGTTGAATGGATTTGATACAGCAGCATGGGCTGTCACGAATCGCTGCGCATGACCCACTGATTTGAACTCCGAAATGTCGGGCCACCACATCCCTCGCTCCCTCACCCTGGTCGGCTCATGCAATTGCTCGGCCCGGTTG
>JBALWA010000182.1:0-574 GCA_036960305.1 Halioglobus sp.
GTTGGGATAGAGACCGAAACCAATTTCAAAAATCCAATCCCCCCCAGTCTCCTCTATACCATTGAACCAATAGCGATCGTAAAAGTTGCGATCACTCTGTGAAGGTTCAGAGATAGGCAAAGCTGTCTGGTGAATACAGTAATCATCGAAACTGGTAATCATAGTAATTCTTCCTGCTCTTGTATAAATGAATTTTTCGTGACGGCGGCGATACTTTAGCAATGCTGTGTGGGGTTTAGCCATTCCTATTCAGTGCGCCGAAGAGAGAAGGTGACGTATTGTTTTATTGGTTTTACTTACGCTACCCCTTGAGATTCTAAATCTTGAGAGTACCGCGCAATGACTGCGGCATGTTAAAAAGAAGAGGCATTGCAGGGCTCTCCGGCTGCCTCAATTTTGCCGTATGTTATATGCGCTGAAACCATATTAGTGGAATAGCACGGTCTGTATTGCGCTGGTGTTCCGCTTGAATCGGGTTCAATTTAATCACGCTCTGCCAAAGCACTTCACGATCTTTGCCTATAAGTTCGACGGCAATTGCTTTATAGCGATCACTCCTAAACTGAATAGTAAC
>JBALWA010000183.1:0-260 GCA_036960305.1 Halioglobus sp.
GGCCGCGGACAAGCACGAAGCCGAGGCCGGTGAGGTGATACAGACATTCTGTAAAGCTCTGGATATCGATGAAGATGTTGCAGATATTCTGGTCGAAGAAGGGTTTACCACCTTGGAAGAAGTGGCCTATGTGCCGCTGGAAGAAATGACGGCTATCGAAGGGTTCGACGAAGAAATCGCCGAAGAACTTCGAGCCAGAGCTAAAGATGCACTGCTGACTCAGGCGATTGCATCGGAAGAACAGCTGGGTGCTAATGAGC
>JBALWA010000183.1:270-564 GCA_036960305.1 Halioglobus sp.
TTTGTTGACCATGGACGGAATGGATCGTCATCTGGCCTACATTCTGGCCAGTCGTGAGATCATCACGATGGAAGACCTCGCCGAACAGGCCGTGGATGAATTGATGGATATCGAAGATATGACAGTGGAGCGTGCAGGAGAGTTGATTATGACTGCACGTGCGCCCTGGTTTGCCGAGGAAGCCGAGTGATTCGGCTCGCGACTAGGTAACAAGTAGCGACGGTAAGACAACAGGGTATTAAGGAGAGAACGAATGTCACAGGTGACAGTACAGCAACTCGCAGCAACCGTGGG
>JBALWA010000184.1:0-552 GCA_036960305.1 Halioglobus sp.
GCCTTTGCAGGCACAGCGGAACTGGATGGCGGATCGTACGGGCAGGGCGAGAGAACGCGGGACGACGACGGCTGGTACTACGCGGGTGGCGTAGGTGTGCGCTACGCCATTCAACGAAGAACGGGCGTAGACCTTCGTCTCGATCTGGTGACAACCAGCGAAAACGAGGAGTCAATTTACATAACCCTGAATCAAGCTTTTTGAGTGAAAATGCGGCGTATAAACGGATTCTATGAAAAATGGGGGCAGCCTGGATTCAAGGTTCAAGTGCAACACGACTAATGAGCTTTCAATTTGGGTTGTTGATTTTGTTCTGTGTGTAGGCTTACTTGGGGTGAATATTGCTTTGGTGGCCTGACGCGCGACCGCGCATCTTGATGGCTCACCAAAGCAATATTCACCCCAAGCAAGGCCCGGTACGCAGAGTGCTAAACGGGAATGAGGGAGAACCTTCTCGCAGGCACAGAGATAGGGCTGCACGTTGGCAGAAGAAGCTGGTGAGCCATGAAGATGCGCGGTCGCGCGTCAGGCCACCAGCTTCTTCTGCCAACG
>JBALWA010000185.1:0-543 GCA_036960305.1 Halioglobus sp.
GAGATCGAACCCAGGACCCGCTCCGAGTTCTCGTCGGTTAGGGTGAGCTCCACGGAGCCTTCCAATTCCTCAGAAGGCCGTTTAGTAATAATGCTAAGCACCCCGGCGGAAGCGCTTTTACCGAACAGCGTACTCTGGGGGCCCCGCAGGATCTCGATGCGCTCGATATCGACCAGATTGCCGATGGCCTGGCCCGCCTGAACCGTCGACACATCATCAATGATAATGGCCACGCTCTGTTCAACTCCGACACTGTAAACCTGTGTCCCTACGCCCCGCAGGCTGAATGCGCTGTTTTGCTTGCTGTTGCCCGCCTTCATAGTGAGTGAGGATGACAGCTTCGTCAGGTCCTGCGTCTGGGTGATTCCCATCGCCTCGATTGTGGCCGCGCTGACCGCTGTCAGCGCCACGGGGATATCCTGAGCGCTTTCCGTGCGCTTTTGTGCGGTGACCAACACTTCTTCGAGTTGCTGGCTCTGAGCGGTGGCAGCGGCCGTGCTGATGACAGCGGCAACCAGTAAAGCGATCGGTTTTCTGGTATTC
>JBALWA010000186.1:0-540 GCA_036960305.1 Halioglobus sp.
TGGGGTATTTCAGATCCAGACCTTGCTTGGGGCACCGGAGAAATTAATGCGTTTGGTGGTACGTGAGCTGGAAAATGTGAGATGTGAGATGGCGGTCCGGAAACGGAAAACTAGCCCTATGAGATGCCATCCCCGTCAAAGCTTGAGTCCCAAAGGAGTGCTGGAGAGTGTACCCCCTCCTGAGACCGTGGCCAGCATGGATGCTGGCGACGAGCCCCCATGGATGGGTTCACGGCGGGTCTCAGGAGGGGGTACACTCTTCAGCGCTACGCCCGCTCCAAACCATTACCACAGCCCAAATCAGATCCTAAACTAACCGAAGCAAACTAAAGTAAAAAGCACCACCGGAGAACCAATGATCAACACGCTAGCCGCAGAAGCCCTCTACACAGCAGCCCAAACTCGCGCCCTCGACAAGGCCGCTATTGAAGACTGTGGCATCCCGGGCATTACGTTGATGGCGAGGGCCGCGGCAGCCAGCTTCGAGCTGTTAATGGACCTGTGGCCCAATGTCGAGCAGCTGCAGGTGCTCAATGGCAC
>JBALWA010000187.1:0-538 GCA_036960305.1 Halioglobus sp.
GGACTTACTCCAATTAAGTCCAAGTTTTTGGCCGCACCCTCGAACCGCAACGCCATAACTTCTCAACTTATCTGTAACAATCTTCCTGGGTTCACCGCCCCCGCTGGTCTAGCAGCGTAGGTGGGGGTGGTTCATTACATTAGTACCTATAAGTTAGTTACTTAACTTTTACTACATCACCTAACTGCCAAGTTTTAAAGAAATCTTTGGTTTCAGGTCCGTATAAGCGGAATATTAAGAAAAAATCTTCGCCTGTTGGTATTGTATTGGCTTCAAAACCTTTAGGAGGATTAGGTCCAAAATAAATATCGTAAGAGCCATCATCATTCACCTTCATTTCATCAATATTTCGAGATGAACGACCTATAGCAGGTTGATTCTGAATGAAGCCTTTGGTTTCCATGCTGTAAACAATCGCTGACCAAAAATCCTTTGCTGGTGTATCTGCTGGTACATTTAATTTATACGTGCTGTTACCATCATAAAAGTTGCCGTCACTATCACGTAAACCAGTTAAGTAGAACGTACCACTTCCAAG
>JBALWA010000188.1:0-528 GCA_036960305.1 Halioglobus sp.
CGTAGGGCATCATCCGTAAACTTGTACGGGCCGTGTGGAATGACGGTGTTCATCTGCTTTTCGAATATAGCTGGCAGGATATTCAATGCCAGAATTGCAGCTACCGTAAGCCCGGCCAACGTTAATCCGGTAATTCGAAGTGGTCCCATGATTATTCCCTTTTTCTTCTAACGGCTTCATAAAAAGCCGGCAGGCAAGCGTGCTGAGGGCACAGTCATCGCCTTAAAAACCTAGACATAAAAAAGGCCGTGAGGTTA
This sequence comes from Halioglobus sp., assembly GCA_036960305.1. Taxonomy (GTDB): domain Bacteria; phylum Pseudomonadota; class Gammaproteobacteria; order Pseudomonadales; family Halieaceae; genus JBALVT01. The sequence goes on from JBALWA010000188.1 coordinate 258, forward strand.
ACCCTCACGGCCTTTTGATTTCAACTAACGGCTAGGGACCAATACCACCACCCGGTGCTTCGGGGTCAACTGGTGCAGAGGTGCTGCAGTTATACGTCTCTGTAGAGGCACTACCACCCGTCACCGCCACTGCCACGCTCAGGGTACCCTGGCCGCCATTGCCCTCAACCTGAACATTCATAAGTTCAGATCCGCCACCGAACGCGCCTCGGCTGTTGCTGTCTGCCACCTTGAAGCTACTTTCGGTCAACAGCGTGCAATCACCTTTGGT
>JBALWA010000189.1:0-527 GCA_036960305.1 Halioglobus sp.
AGTACCGTCGCCATGGCTTCATTCCAGGACAATAATCGTGGCTCTTCTGCACCGGGTATCTCAGGGACTCCGTGATCGGCCAATAACTTCGCAGCGAAATCACGGTGTTCCTCAGGAATCATCGATTTTAAGGTCTCTTCCAGCTTTTCCGGATCCATTTCACCTTTGCCTTCGTACTTTTGTGGAATTACCACATCGACACCGTAGGGGAAATCACCGATATTTTCGTCAATCCAATCCAGCTCAACTTTTAATTTCTCAGGGGTTAAGCCCACGGCGCCCAGTACACCAATACCACCGGATTTGGAAACCGCCACCACGACATCACGGCAATGGGTAAAGGCAAAAATAGGTAATTCAATTCCCAATTTTCTACATAATTCGGTTTGCATAAATAATCTCTCTTCGAAAAAATAAGTGGTAATCAGATACCAAAGCAGGATCCGTACCCGCCGTGGCGCTAATGACAAATTTGGCCCATTTGGACAACGCTACAGTGCCAGTACCTGGCTTCTTCCGCGTTTGCT
>JBALWA010000018.1:0-73022 GCA_036960305.1 Halioglobus sp.
GTCCCGAGCGGACCCGGCTTTGCAACCTTGCCCTAAAGCTCCAGTTAATATCCACGATGGGTGGGAGCCCCAATTTCTCAACTGCGCGAAAAGCCAAAAAAAAGGCCCGCAGAGCGGGCCTTTAGACTGGATTGCTGAACTCTTACAGAGAGTAGTACATATCAAACTCGACCGGGTGAGTGGTCATGTTGAGTCTCTCGACTTCCTCGTTCTTCAGCGTGATGTAGGCATCAATCATGTCATCGGTAAATACCGAACCAGCGGTCAGGAACGCGCGATCTTCGTCCAGTGCATTCAGCGCCATCTCGAGGCTGGATGCAACGGTAGGGATCTTTTTGCCTTCTTCAGGTGGCAGGTCGTACAAGTCTTTGTCCGCCGCATCGCCAGGGTGGATCTTGTTCTGGACGCCATCGAGCCCAGCCATCAGCAGTGCTGCGAAAGACAGGTAGGGGTTGGCGGTGGGGTCTGGGAATCGAACTTCTACGCGCTTGCCCTTGGGGTTTGGCTCGTAGGGAATTCGAATGGATGCCGAACGGTTACGCGCTGAATAAGCCAGCATTACCGGGGCTTCAAAACCAGGTACCAGGCGCTTGTAAGAGTTGGTAGAGGCGTTGGTAAAGGCATTCAGCGCTCTAGCGTGCTTGATGATACCGCCTATGTAAAACAGGGCAGTCTCAGACAGGCCAGCGTAGCCGTCGCCGGCAAAAATGTTTTCGCCGTTTTTGCCGATAGACATGTGTACGTGCATGCCGCTGCCGTTGTCACCAACAATGGGCTTGGGCATGAAGGTCGCTGTTTTGCCGTAGGCGTGGGCTACATTGTGTACGCAGTACTTGAGAATTTGTACTTCGTCAGCTTTCTTCACCAAGGTGTTGAATTTTACGCCGATTTCGCACTGCCCGGCAGTACCCACTTCGTGGTGATGAACTTCAATGGGTAGACCCATTTGCTCCATTGCACCACACATTGCCGCACGGATATCGTGCAGTGAGTCGACTGGAGGGACAGGGAAGTAACCACCTTTTACGCCAGGACGGTGACCGATGTTGCCGTCGTCGAAGGAATGGTTGGATGCCCAGGCGGCTTCTTCGGAATTGATGCTGTAGCCGGCGCCGCTCATATCTGCGTGCCATTTCACGTCGTCAAAAACGAAAAATTCTGGCTCGGGGCCAAAGAAGGCGATATCGCCAAGGCCTGTGGATACGAGGAACTCCTCGGCGCGCTTGGCCACGGAGCGAGGGTCGCGTTCGTAGCCCTGCATGGTCATAGGCTCGACGATGTCACAGCGCAGAATAATGGTGGCTTCGTCTGTGAAGGGGTCCACCACGGAGGTGCTGTCATCCGGCATCAAAATCATGTCAGATTCGTTGATACCTTTCCAGCCGGCGATGGAAGAGCCGTCGAACATCTTGCCGCCTTCAAAAAAGTCAGCATCCACTTCCGTCGATGGGATAGAGACGTGCTGCTCCTTGCCCCGTGTGTCACTGAAGCGCAGGTCTATCCAGCGGGCTTCGTTTTCTTTGATCAAATTCAGAGTACGCTCTGACATTCTAATTCCTCCAAGGGATGGTATGCGGACTGGCTATGCCGGCCACTGTTCATTGAGCGGATGAGTTTGAGCGTCGATAAGGCGCGCTAGTCACCAGCCAAATTGGTCACAGTCTATTTAGCAAAAGCTGTGCCAAAAAGGTGCCCTGGCTAACCGCTTGAATATAAAGTACTTTTTCAAGAGGTGGCAAAAGCTAACCCGGAAATGCACTATTTTGGGGCGTTATCGGTCCATAATGGTGCATGACTGAAGTATCCGGTGTTTATAGCAGGGCTATTACCCAAGTTGCGGCGAAGCCCGTATAATACGCGCCTCGTTCAGCCGCGAATGTTATGGACTCAATGAAATTCGTTGTCAAGTATTTCCCCGAAATAACCATCAAAAGTAAACCGGTCAGGCGTCGCTTTGTGACCCGGCTGGCGGACAATTTACGCGCGGTGTTGAAGGATATTGACCCGCAGGTGGTGGTTGCCAAGCATTGGGACAAGCTGCAGGTTGAAACTGCGGTCGACGATCCGGAGATCGTGGCGCAGCTTATCGATGCAATGTGCCATTGCTCCGGTATCGCCTACTTCCTGGAGGTGTCGGAGCACCCGCTGGGGGATCTGGACGAGATAGCGGAGCACGCGCGTTCGGTTTACGGTCCCCGATTGGCGGGCAAGACTTTTGCGGTACGCTGCAAGCGCAATGGCAAACACAGCTTTTCCTCTATTGACGTTGAGCGCAGCGTGGGAGGGGCTTTATTGGCGACCACAGATGCAGCGAGTGTGAAGTTGAAAAATCCCGATGTTACCGTCGCTTTGGAGATAAGCAATCTTCAGTTGTACGTGGTGCAGAAGCGGCATGAGGGGCTGGGGGGGTATCCGATAGGGAGTGTCGACTCCGTGATTTCACTTATTTCCGGTGGCTTTGACTCGCCTGTTGCCAGTTATATGACCATGAAGCGCGGCTTGCGCACCCATTTCCTGTTTTTCAATCTCGGCGGCAGGGATCACGAGCTCGGGGTTCAGGAAGTTTCTCTGTATCTGTGGGAAAAGTACGGGAGTAAGCAGCGGGTATTGTTTATCAGTGTGCCCTTCGAGGAGGTGGTGGCGGAACTGCTGAAAAATATCAAGGACAGCCAGATGGGTGTGATTTTGAAGCGGATGATGCTGCGCGTTGCAGATCGCATCGCCGAGGAGCTCGAGGTTGAGGCCCTGGTGACCGGTGAGTGCGTGGCGCAGGTCAGTAGTCAGACACTGCGCAACCTCAGTGTTATCGATCAGGTGACTTCACGGTTGGTCCTGCGCCCACTTATCGCCAGTGACAAGGGCGATATTATCCGCATGGCTACTGAGATCGGTACCGAGGAATTTGCAGCCAATATGCCAGAGTACTGTGGCGTAATTTCGGTTAACCCAACCACCAAGGCCAGGTTGGAGCGCATAGAGGCCGACGAACAGGCCTTTGATATGGGGATTCTGGATCGCGCGATTGCCAATTCCACGCGCACACGCATTGATCAATTGGCCGAGCAGGGCGTGGCCGAACGCGCAGAGGTGGAAGTGTTGGGGATTCCCCTGGCCGGCAGTACGGTTATTGATATCCGTCACCCGGATGAGGAGTCTCTCGCCCCGCTAAAGGTGCATGCGCCGGTGTTGAAAATACCGTTCTACGAGCTTCATACTCGCTTCGCGAGCCTGCCCGTGGGTGCGCCCTATATGTTGTACTGCGGCAAGGGCGTCATGAGTCGGCTGCATGCCAGCCACCTGCAGGATTCGACGGCTCAGGACGTCAAGGTATACGCCCCCTGAGGGCTGATTTTTGGGCTTGTTACGGTTAGCTGCCATTAAGGGCAGATTCAGGGTATAATCCGCGCCCTTTTTTGCATGACCATTGCCCCTGAGGTGCTCCCTTGATCGACAAGCTTCGTAATATCGCCATTATCGCCCACGTTGACCACGGCAAGACCACGCTGGTCGACTGCCTGCTACAGCAATCCGGCACCCTGGATCGACGCGCCGAGGGATCTGAGCGCATCATGGACTCCAATGACCAGGAGAGAGAGCGCGGCATCACCATTCTGGCGAAAAACACCGCCATTACCTGGAACGATTACCGTATCAATATCGTTGATACTCCGGGCCACGCCGATTTTGGTGGTGAGGTCGAACGCGTTTTGTCTATGGTGGACTCGGTATTGTTGCTGGTCGATGCGGTGGATGGGCCCATGCCCCAGACCCGTTTTGTGACCTCTAAAGCGTTTGAGCAGGGTTTGAACCCGATTGTGGTGGTGAACAAGGTCGATCGCCCGGGCGCCCGGCCTGATTGGGTTGTCGATCAGATGTTCGATCTGTTTGACCGCCTGGGTGCGACCGATGAACAGCTGGATTTCCCCATAATTTTCGCCTCGGCCATCGAGGGCATCTCAGGTCTGGATCATGAAGATATGGCGACCGATATGCAGCCGTTGTTTGAGACGGTGATTGACAAGGTACCTGCGCCAAAGGTTAATTCTGGTGGTCCACTGCAAATGCAGATTAGTGCCCTGGATTACAGTAGCTACCTGGGCGTGATCGGGGTTGGTCGTATTACCCGCGGTAAATTGACGCCTGGCACACAGGTGGCGGTTGTTGACGGTGAAGGTAGCAAGCGCAACGGCAAGATCCTGAAAGTGATGGGCTACCTTGGCCTGGAGCGGGTAGATATAGACAATGCAGAGGCGGGAGATATTGTCTGTGTCACCGGCATTGACGGGCTCAATATTTCTGACACCCTGTGTGATCCTGCCAATGTGGAAGCGATGCCTGCGCTGTCTGTCGATGAGCCCACGGTCAGCATGACGTTTCAGGTGAACGATTCGCCATTTGCCGGTAAGGAAGGCAAGTATGTCACGTCGCGAAATATCAAGGAGCGCCTGGACAGGGAACTGATACACAATGTCGCCCTACGCGTAGAGCAGGGTGATACGCCCGATAAGTTCGTTGTTTCCGGTCGCGGTGAGCTGCACTTATCGGTACTGATTGAGACTATGCGCCGCGAAGGCTTCGAGCTGGGTGTTTCCCGGCCTGAGGTTATCCAGAAGGAGGTCGATGGCGTTATGCAGGAGCCCTACGAGCAATTGGTGGTTGATTGTGAAGATCAGCACCAGGGCTCGGTGATGGAAGAGCTGGGTGTGCGCAGGGCCGAACTGAAGAATATGGTGCCGGATGGCAAGGGCAGGGTCCGACTGGAATTCATTATTCCCGCTCGCGGCCTTATTGGCTTCCGCTCGCTGTTCCTGACCCTGACATCGGGTGGCGGCATATTGACTCACGTTTTTGACCATTATGGCCCGGTGAAGAACGCAGAGATAATCCACCGTATTAACGGTGTGCTGGTTTCCCTGATGAAGGGCAAGACCCTGGCCTATTCCCTGTTTAACCTGCAGGACCGAGGTCGCTTGATTATCGACCCCAATGTCGATGTCTACGAGGGGCAGATCATCGGTTTGCACAGCCGTAGTAACGATTTGACGGTCAATCCGACCAAGGCCAAGCAGTTGACGAATATTCGCGCCGCAGGCACCGATGAAAACCTGGTGATGACACCGCCAATCCGTCATACCCTGGAGCAGGCTCTGGAGTTTATTGAGGACGATGAGCTGGTGGAAGTGACCCCAAAGAGCATTCGCTTGCGTAAGAAATTACTGCAGGAGCATGAGCGTCGTCGGGCTGGGCGGGTCTAACCACAGCTTGGTACGGGTTTGAAATGAAGGCCCTGTTGCAGCGGGTTTCCCAGGCCCGGGTTGATGTCGATGGCAGCTGTGTTGGTCAGATCGGCCCAGGGCTTCTGGTGTTACTTGGGCTGGACAGGGAGGACGATCGCACCGCAGCTGACAGAATGCTGGACAAGCTATTGGCCTATCGGATGTTTGCCGACGAGGCTGGCAAGATGAATTGCAGTGTTGTTGATGTGGCGGGCGGCGTTTTACTGGTGTCACAATTTACCCTGTCTGCCGAGACTCGTAAGGGCCTGCGTCCCGGGTTTTCCAAGGCGTTGCCGCCGGCTGAGGCTGAGCCTTTATACCACTATATGTTGGCGCAGCTGCAAGGGCGGCACGAGCAGGTGGCTGCCGGTAGCTTCGGCGCCGATATGCAGGTGAGCCTGACCAATAACGGGCCGGTTACTTTCCTTCTCGAGATTTGATCATGTGGATGTGGGCGATACCATCTTCTATGTACTGCTGCCCCACCGGCTCAAACCCAAGGCTTTGGTAGAATTCGGCGAGATGTGCCTGGGCACCGATCTGAATGTTGGATTCGGGCCACTCCCGGTTATTGAAGTCGATTCCTTTGCTTACCAATTCGCGACCCAGCTGCAGGCCGCGTGCCGTGCTAGCGACAACTATTCTGCCAATGGAGCTCTCGGGGAAGGCCAGCCCGGGTTTAAGCATTCGCTGGTAGGCCACCAGTTCCTGCCCCCGCCAGCACTGCATGTGCACAGCTTCCGGGTCCAGGTTATCAAGATCCAGGTATACACAGTTCTGCTCGACGACAAAAACCTCCTGCCTCAGGCGAAGCAGGGCGTAGAGTTCGTGAGTGGTCAGCTCCCCGAACGCTGAAATTTGCCAGCGAAGGTCTGTCATCAGTGATGGTGGCCGCCGGGGCCGTGGGCGTGACCATGGCTTATCTCTTCGGCAGACGCTGCACGGACATCGACGACCTCGATAGCAAAGTTCAGGGTTTTACCGGCCAGGGGGTGGTTGGTGTCAACGTCGGCGCTATGGCGGCCCGCCTTGGTGATCGTGACAGGGTGCCTGCCCTCGCTGGTATTGAGCTGTACCGTCATGCCAGGGCGTAGTTTGCCCTTGTAAACAAGGTGCTTCACCGGCACCCGTTGAGTGCGCTCTTCCTGGCGAAGGCCGTAGGCTTCTTCCGGGGGCAGTGTGACTTCCAGGGTGTCGCCGGCCTCTTTGTCTGTGAGTTGCTCCTCCAGTCCTTTGATAATACCGTTGTTGCCGTGCAGATAGGCGGTGGGATCCGCCCCCCGGGAGCTTTCCAGCTCCTGCCCCGCCTCATCGCTGAGAGTGTAGTGGAAACTGACCACGGTATGTTTTGCTATCTTCATCGCAATGACTCTGAATTGTTTCAGGAGGCGAAATTTTACGCGCAAGCCGGGCGAAGTGGTAGCCCGGGTACTCATCCGGCGGGGTAAATGTTCTCCCGCGAGGCATTAGTTGTTACTATAGGCGAATAGCGCTATAGGAGCGGTGAGAGAGTCGCTCCGAACGGCAATAACAATGGGTGGGACAACACAGGCACTGGGGCAGTTTTCTAAAACTGGTGCGATAAAATAAGGATGTGTCGATGTTAGCGAATGCTGAACTCGCGCAAGATTATACTTTCCTGAACCAGCAGTACAGAAAGCTGGTCGAAGCACTGCTGGAAGTCGTAAATATCCCTTTTATCCCGGTGGACGTTGAGGCAACGTCTACGGGAAATTTCAGGGGCTTTGATGGCGGCAAGTTGTATGTGATCGAAAATGGCTCGCTGTCGGCGAGATACCAAAATCGAACCATTTATATCCTCGAGGAAGGGGATATGCTGCTGCCGGATATTACCGGTACAGGAGATCACGATTCGACGGTCTATTTTGGTAGTGAGACCGGGGCTAGTTTACTCAGCTTTCCGGCATTGGAGTTTATGCGCCGGGTATTTGCTGAACCTGAGGCCGTCAAAATATGGACTCGCCTGTTAATCACCTATTCCGGCCTGGTGTTGCGAATCGCCGCGTCTCGCTCGCAGGAAGATGCCCAGCCCACGCCCGGATTCGAAATGTTTGAACCCGGTGAGGTCATTATTAATCAGGGTGATCGCGCCGACTATGTTTTTAACCTGTCCACAGGTGTGGCGGAAGTTTCGGTCGACGGCGTGACAGTGGGGCGTATTGCCGAGGGAGAGATATTTGGCGCCATGGCGGCACTGACCCACGCAGACCGCAGTGCAACGGTAACAGCCCAGACCAAGTGCTCAGTGGTCAAGGTGCCCAAAGAGCAGTTTACCGATTTAATCAAGAGCAACCCGGCGACGATCCACAGTTTGCTGATCGATATGGCCAACTCTATCGTCAACCTCAATGAGCAACTGGTGGGCCTGAGCGGTAAATCCCGGGGATGATCGCACTTCGCACAGCGCCTGGGTGATGGCGCTGTGTCTCTGCCCCGCTGTATTGGGCCCTCTATTATTTAACTATTTATGCACAGGCTAGCGGCTAATGTCTGATATTTCAGAACTGGATCAAGACGGCATCGAACAGGTGTCGATGAAGGAATATACCGAAAAGGCGTATCTGGACTACTCCATGTACGTCATTCTGGATCGGGCACTGCCCCATGTTGGCGATGGCCTTAAGCCGGTACAGCGGCGTATTGTCTACGCGATGAGCGAACTGGGGCTAAAGTCCACGGCAAAGTTCAAGAAGTCTGCCCGCACGGTAGGTGATGTCATCGGTAAATTTCACCCCCATGGTGACAGTGCCGCCTATGAGGCCATGGTGTTAATGGCTCAGGACTTCAGTTATCGCTATCCGCTGGTAGACGGGCAGGGTAATTGGGGCTCGCCCGATGACCCAAAATCCTTTGCGGCAATGCGCTATACGGAATCTCGGCTCACAGCCTATGCCGACGTGCTGTTGGGAGAGTTGGGGCAGGGCACGGCGGACTGGACGCCCAATTTTGATGGCACCATGGATGAGCCCACGGTATTGCCTGCCCAGGTCCCCAATGTGTTACTCAACGGCACCACCGGTATTGCTGTCGGCATGGCAACCGACGTCCCGCCACACAACCTGCGAGAAGTGGTCGCGGCTACCATTCGCATGCTCGAGGCGCCTAAAACCACCGTAGAGGAGCTCTGCGAACTGGTGCAGGGGCCGGACTTCCCCACAGAAGCGGAAATTATCACGCCACGCGAAGACATTATTGCCATGTACGAGAGTGGCCGCGGGGCCTTGCGCATGCGTGCCATTTGGGAACAAGAGGGTGGCGATGTGGTGATACGTGCCCTGCCTCACCAGGTTTCCGGCTCCAAAGTGCTGGAACAGATCGCGGCGCAGATGCAGGCGAAGAAGTTGCCCATGGTCGCTGACTTGCGTGATGAATCTGATCATGAAAACCCGACCCGATTGGTTATTATGCCCCGTTCAAACCGGGTGGACCTCGAGGCCATGATGAGCCACCTGTTCTCGACTACGGATCTTGAACGTAGCTACCGCGTCAATCTCAATGTGATTGGCATAGATGGTCGGCCGGGGGTCAAGGGGCTGGTTCGCATACTCAAAGAGTGGCTCAGCTTCCGAACCGACACAGTCCGTAGAAGATTGGAATACCGACTGGAAAAAGTACTCAAGCGCCTGCATGTGTTGGAAGCGTACTTGATAGCGTTTCTGGATATTGATGAAGTGATACATATTATTCGTACAGAAGAGAAGCCCAAGCCGGCTCTGATGGCGCGCTTTGGGCTGACAGATGCCCAGGCGGAAGCCATTCTGGAACTGAAACTGCGCAATCTCGCCAAGCTGGAAGAGATGAAAATCCGTGGCGAACAGGACGAATTAGCGAAGGAGCGCGACAGTCTGGAGAAAATTCTCGGCAGTGAAGCCCGGCTTAAAACCTTGATCAAGAAAGAATTGATTGCTGTGGCTGAGCAATATGGCGACGACAGGCGGTCACCCCTGGTTGCCAGAGAAGAGGCCAAAGCTTTTAGCGAGCTGGAGCTTGTCGCGGCGGACCCTATTACCGTGGTGATGTCGGAGAAAGGCTGGATTCGAGCGGCCAAGGGGCATGATATTGATCCGGAGAGTTTAAGTTACAAGTCCGGAGATAGCTTTAAAATGGCTGTTTGCGGCCGTAGTAACCAGCCCACTGTGATTCTCGACTCCACCGGGCGGTCCTATACCCTGAGTTCCCACAACTTGCCTTCCGCACGGGGTCAAGGGGAGCCAGCTACCGGGCGTATTAATCCACCCTCGGGAGCAAGTTTTGAAGGCCTGATGATGGGCGGGGATGATGACCTCTATCTCCTGGCTAGTGATGCGGGCTACGGCTTTGTTGCCAAGTTGGGCGATTTGCAAACCAAAAATAAGGCGGGAAAGAGCGCCGTTACGCTGCCGAAAGGAGGGCTGGTCATGCAGCCGGCTCCGATTACGTCCGTTGAGGGCGCCTGGGTGGCCGCCGTCTCGAATGAAGGCAGGCTGTTGATATTCCCGCTTGCCGATTTACCGCAAATGGCTCGCGGCAAGGGCAATAAGATCATCGGTATTCCAACAGCGAGGGTTCAAAGCCGTGAAGAATATGTGGTCGCTGTCCAGGTGGTGACGGAAAAGGATGTACTGGTGGTTAATGCCGGCAAAAGACACCATAAGCTAAAGTTCTCAGACCTTGAACACTATCGTGGAGAGCGAGGGCGACGGGGTAATAAATTGCCCAGAGGGTTCCAGAAAGTGGACGGGATGGAAGTAGAACGCAAGGGCTAGGAGGTCTCTGACTGTACCGGGGTTACTGCCTGGACAGTTCTGCCATGCGTTTCCAGATTAGCCGCAACTGGCGTTCCAGCAGGTCCTTATAGGGGCCTTCGAAGTTGACCAGCATTTCGTAGTCTCTTAGTTCCGTTGGCTGGTGCTCGAGTCGTCCGGCGATATCGAGGTCTTCGCAGGTCCCGGGGGCCAGCAGGATGTTGGGTGGTTTGCTCGCGCAGATGGCCTGTAGCTCATCCAGTGTGTGCTGTAGGTAGAGTCCGGGATAGATATCGGACTCGTCGCCCACACCCAGTTCACTCTGGGAAATTGCCATGCCGATAGACATCGACAGTGGCAATTGTTTTTCCAGTTCCCGACTCAATTCTTTTACCAGCCAGGCACAGGATGCGGCCCGAAATGAGGGGCTGCCGGCGCTGCTGCTGCCACTGAAGTAGACCGCCAGTCCAAATTGCCTTACAACCTGTAGCTCGCCGGCATAAAACCCCGCAGCTCCGTAGATCACCTGGTGCAGGCGATCGGTATAGCGGTGCAGGGAATGTTGGTCGAGGGTGTCTACGTAGTTCACCAGGCTGTTGAGTTGCAAATACAGAACGGCGGTCTTCTGATAGTTTTCTTCCCGGGAAGCTCCCGTCGTTCGAGCGCGCAGTAAATCCATGGGCAGCGCGTCTATACGCGTCGCCAGCAGGTCTATCTCATTGCCTGTGGCGCCGGTGGATGGTGTCGAATCATCTTCACCCTCGAGGGCAATGGAATTGGCGAGCCGGGCTAATCGGCTCGAAAACCGCTGGCCCAGGTGAAGGGCGGCGCCATAGGCCGCCAGGCTAAGTAAAATAGCCAGGCCAGCCAGTGTGAAAACGAAGCGCCGATGTGCCGCCAGGGCATTGTCCACACTTATCGTGATAATCACTTCGCCCGCGACATCTCCTTCTATCGTCACCGGGGCGCTGTAGTGTTGGGGGTTTTGGCCGAGAATATCACCTGTCCTGCCCAGGGCATTGCCCTCAATATCGAAAATCGCCACTTCCTCGGCCGAGGAAGTGGCTACGAAATGCTGTAGAGACGCTTTTACGCTCAACAAGTCCCCCGATTCCAGTGCCGTTGTGACACGCCGGGAAATTTGTTGCGCCAGCGTAGCGCCATAAGACTCCTGCTGTGCCAACTGCATATGTCGACTGGAGGTTGCGGCCAGCGCAACCAAAGCCAGGCTGATCGCCAGGCATAGTCCCGAGGCGACGACAGCGAACTGCTGGCTGAGATTAAGATTTCTTATTGGATTCTTCACAAAAAACGGTTTTGGATCCATGGGCTAGAGTTGGTCAGTATAAACGACTGTAGTGTACTGTATTCCCGCCACGAAACGAGCGACTGTGCAAGCGACGGGTAAATTAAAGTAACAAAGACAGAGTCCTACCGGGACTGCGGCGGTTCCCGTGCTTACGGCCAGCGGGTAGAATACAGAAAATCGAGTGATTCCAAGGCTTTCTGTGAACGACATTCTGCTTATAACCCTCTCTGGTCCGGATCAGCCCGGCCTGACGGCAAATATTACCGAAATTCTTGCCGGTTACGGCGTCAATATCCTGGACATAGGCCAACGGGTGATTCATGACAGTCTGTCAATTGGGGTTTTGGTTGAGATGCCTGTGGAACAGGACCGGCAACTGATCATGACGGCGCTCAGTGACTTCGCGGAGTCCGCAAGTTTGAGAACACGTTTCCGGGACATCTCCCCCGACAGTTATGAGCAGTGGGTTAATGGCCAGGGCAGGGCGCGTTATATCATCACGTTGTTGGCCCGCAAGGTCACTGCCAAGCAGATTGCGCAGGTGACCGGTGTCGTGTCCCGCTATCAGCTGAATATCGATAGTATTAGCCGCCTGTCGGGCAGAATCCCCCTGGGCAGGATGCCTGCTCTGAGCAAGGCCTGTGTTGAGTTTTCCGTGCGGGGTAGCCTGGATGATGCCGACGTTTTTCGCCGTGACTTGATGGAAGTTGCCAGTGAGCTGGAGGTGGACCTGGCATTTCAGGAGGACAGTATGTACAGGCGCAACCGCCGTCTGGTGGCGTTTGACATGGATTCCACACTAATCGAAGCAGAAGTGATTGATGAGCTGGCGAAGGCGGCGGGTGTGGGTGAGGAGGTGGTTGCGATAACCGAGAGCGCCATGCGCGGCGAGTTGGATTTCGCCGAGAGCTTTCGCCGAAGGGTTAGCCTGCTCAAGGGCCTGGATGCTGCAGCACTGGAGAAAATAGCCGGTGGTCTGAAAATAACCGAAGGCGCAGAGCACCTGATCGCTACCTTAAAAACGATGGGCTACAAAACGGCTATCTTGTCTGGCGGCTTCACCTATTTTGCCCATCATCTGCAGGAGAAGCTGGGTATTGATTATGTCTATGCCAATGAGCTGGATATTGTTGATAACGCGGTAACCGGTGAGGTTACCGGCGTTATTGTTGATGGCGCACGCAAAGCGCAGTTGCTGCGTCAGTTGGCAGATGAGGAAGGTATTGATTTACAGCAGGTGATTGCGGTTGGCGATGGCGCCAATGATTTGCCCATGCTCAGCATCGCGGGTCTGGGGATTGCCTTCAGGGCGAAACCCCTGGTCAAGCAGTCTGCGGAGCAGTCGATTTCGACACTGGGCCTGGATGCGATTCTCTACTTGCTGGGAATATCGGACCGGCATCTGAGCCGGGATACCTGAGTCCGTCAGGTTCAGATATTTGTCCATACCGAGTCGTAGGCGGCGCCCAGCGGCCCGCTCTTGTCCTCGGCGATCACGTCCTCCAGCAATTTGATGTAACGAAAATCAAATTGTGCAAAACTTCCCGTCGCTGCCACTTGTCTTAGCAGCTGAATATAGAATTGTTCCTCATCCCTGATCAGGCTGACTTTCTGGTGTTCTCGAAAGCCCGTGCGAGGCGTTATCAGGGTGTGCGGTTGCCCGACCAGTTTTATCTCAGGCAACAGCAATACCCTTGTCAGCTCGGCCTCTGCGCCCGTTGTCTGCACTACTTTGGCGGCATAGGGCATGGCCTTCGGGCTGAGTAGCTCAACGCCCACCAGGGTGCCAGCGTTCTGCAACTGGCTGACCCAGCGCGTGACGCCGATCATCCAGTCGGCATCATCGCCGTCGCTCACGCTGATAATATCACCGGTTTTTATGTCACCGGGTAAATCTGCAGACCACTCCAGGCAATACCCACCGGGGCTGGCGTCCATTATTTTGACAGCAAAGGCCCGATGACGTTCTCTGGAGCTCCCCCCGGCGGACTTCTCTTGATGCTCCAGGTTCGCCAGGGTTGCTTCATCCACAGTGATATCTTCTGTTGAGTGATCCGCTTCATCCCTTAGGGGCTCTTTGTCGGGATTGGCTGCCTCCCAGGCATCGTGGTGCCTGGTTGGCACCATAAAAGGGTTTGCCGGCCTGTGCTGCGCGTCAGTTTTGCCGCCGTAAACAAGCTGATGAAAGGTCAATCCACCGGATATGAAATACAGTGCATTGCTCAATCCGAGGGTAATCGTCACCTCATTGCCAGCGCTGGTTCGGGTGAAGTTGCGCTTGGACATTGTTCCCAGAGAACCAATGAGATGATCCAGTAAATTGGAGGGCAGTACCGTTCCATCACGAAGTGCGATACCGGGCTTTCCACTCCGGCTGTCGTCTTTTTTCAACACTTTCAGGTGCTCAACCAGGGGGGAGGTATCGATAAATCGGCTGTTGGAGTTGGAGGAGCCCGGGTAAAGTGAGCTGTACACTGGCGGTTGATCGCTGCTGAGATCGACCTGGAACAATCCCTCGCCCGTCTGGGGGTCTTCCAGGTGGATGTAGTCGGCCCAATCCAGCAGCCCCTCGTAAATGCCCGCCAGGTCTGTCTGGCGCAACTGGTTTGCTTTGCAGCAGCCCAGCAATGTGGCGCGTAAATAGGTTTTGCAAATGCTGCCACTACCGGTCAATTTGTCCACGACGGGCAGGTGGGCCAATTGCTGTCGCTCCGCCAGGGCGTATAACTGGTGTATCTCCAGCCAGGCAAAGGGCTCAATCGGTTGGTAGAGCTGATAGGTCTGCAAAATTTTGCGTCCCGCAAAGCCAATGGCTCGCTGCAGGGCTTCGCAGACCAGACGGGCCGGGTTGACGCCCTGAAGGCTTTCTCTTTGTTGAATGGTGTGCACAGCTACCATCGTATACGCCGTGGTGGCGAGGCTGTGGAGTGTATTTGCAAGTTCAGACATTTGCCTGGGGTCTTCTGGCAGGGTCAGGGGTTGGTTCAGGAATAGTTTGGACAGGGCGACGAGTGTTATCTGGAGGTTGGGCCGCAGGGCTTCCATGATGTCGAAGCGCACATCGGGAGAGATGTTTACCCTGTTGAGCTCGCTGATTGCCTGCCTGAGTTGCTGAACAACATGCCGGGTGTCTGTTATCGCCAGACCCTGAGCCCAGGTTTGTGCTTCCTCTGCGTTGAGCTCGAAAAGGGTGAACTCCAGCAGGTCCTGATTCGGAATACGAAGTTTGATGGGCATGTTTTTATCCATTTTGCGTGCGGGCCCGATGTTTGGTTCATTATAAGTATCAAGAATATCGCATCTTTCCAATGTTAGGCTACTGCAATATTAACCATCTGGCAGCAGTCCTGTTTTTGATGGTTTGCCCGGTATTTCCCGTACCAGTTTAGGCACAAGGTAGCCCGAACTGGTCGCAAGTAATTGCCGATAGATTTCCAGCGCCCGGGACTCGGGGATATCAAACTGTGAGGCGCCGGAAACACGGTCGAGCAAATGCAGGTAATAGGGAGTGACGCCAGCGTAAAAGAGCGCTTCAGACAGCGCTGCGAGTGTATCCGCTGAATCATTTATACCTGCTAGCATGACCGTCTGGTTGAGTAAGCTGACGCCCGCTTCGGCCAGCTGACGTAGTGCCGATGTCATCTGGGGGTCGATTTCGTTGCGATGGTTGCAATGAATCACGACCACGGGAAACAATCGGGATTGATTCAGTGTCGCGCACAGCTCCGGCGTAACCCTCGCGGGCAGGACAACCGGCAGGCGGGTATGAATTCGGAGTCTTTTAACGTGCGGAATGGCCTCAATTCGACCAATCAGTTCAGCGAGGAGGTCGTCATTCAACAGCAACGGATCGCCGCCACTCAAAATAACTTCGCTGATACTGCTGTCCCTGGCAACGTATTTCAGTGTCCGCGCCCAATCCTCCCGCGATGGATTATTCGCCCCATAGTCAAAATGCCTACGAAAACAATAGCGACAGTTGACTGCGCAGCCAGCGGCTGCGATGAGCAAAACCCGACCATGGTATTTGTGAATGAGACCCGGTACGGGGTTGTTGTTGGCCTCCTGCAGCGGGTCTTCCGTGTAGCCTGCCGGGTCGTTGAGCTCTGCACCGGAAGAAAGTACCTGGAGGAGCAGCGGATCATTGGGGTCTCCGGCCTTCATTCTGCGTGCAAATGGCCTGGGAACCAACAGGGAAAATGCCTCCGCAGCCAGGTCATGTTGTGAGACAGCCTCGTGGGTCAGGCCCAGGAAATCAAGCAATTCTATAGGCCGCCGGAAGGCTTCCTTCAATTCTTGCTGCCAGGGCAAAGCCTGCCATTGCGGGTCAGTGTGGGGTATCATTGGCGCCCTTTGTAGAGTCAGTAAAAAGAGAGAGTTATGGCAAACTATTCTACCAATGATTTTCGCTCCGGTCTGAAGGTAATGCTGGACGGTGATCCCTGCAATATCCTGGACAATGAATTTGTGAAACCGGGCAAGGGACAGGCCTTTGCTCGCGTGCGGCTGCGTAACCTTAAAACCGGTCGAGTATGGGAGCGAACCTTTAAGTCGGGAGAGAGTCTCGAGGCTGCCGACGTGATGGACCACAGTATGGAGTACCTCTACACCGATGGTGACTTCTGGTATTTCATGGAGCCCGATACCTTCGAGCAGCATCAGGCTGATGCCAATGCGGTGCAGGATGCACTGCCCTGGTTGAAAGAGCAGGATTCGTATGAGGTCACCTTGTTCAACGGCACGCCACTGTCGGTGGCTCCAGCCAATTTCGTTGAGCTGGAAGTTGTAGAAACTGACCCTGGGCTTAAAGGCGATACCGCGCAAGGCGGTAGTAAGCCAGCCACGCTTAGCACGGGTGCCGTGGTCAAGGTGCCGCTCTTTCTCAACCAGGGCGAAACTATCCGAATTGATACCCGTACGGGTGAATACCAGGGGCGCGCCGGAAAGTCCTGAGCGGGGACAGTGCGGTGACCTGGCGCCCGGGCGCGAGCAGGCAGGTACTGCGAGCGCGAGCCGCGCTGCTGGCAGACATTCGCGGGTTTTTTAGTAGTCGCGATATTCTGGAAGTTGAGACACCTCTTCTATGTACTCGCGGTATTACAGACCCCGCGATTGAGCCTTTGATAGTCACAGCGGGCACTTCCCTGACTGAGCCCAGATACCTGCAGACATCGCCCGAATATGCCATGAAGCGTCTGCTCGCAGCAGGTAGCGGCGCGATTTATCAGTTCTCCAAAGCCTTTCGGGACGGTGAGGCGGGCAGCCGTCACAACCCTGAATTTACATTACTGGAGTGGTATCAGCCGGGTTATGACCACCACCAGCTGATGGCGGAAGTGGCTGAATTGCTGATCATCTGCCTCGGGGACATGCCGGTACAGAAAACCAGTTATCGAGATCTGTTTCAGGACTACCTGAAAATTGATCCATTTACCGCTCCCCAGGCGGCGCTGGAAGCCATTGCCCGTAGTGCGCTGGACGTGGGATTCTCTTCCGGCTCAAGAGATCTCTGGCTCGATCTCATTATGAGCCACCTGATCGAACCACGCCTGCCAAAATCTGGACTTTACTTTGTCTATGACTACCCTGCATCTCAGGCAGCTCTCGCCCGTATAGCGAATGAGAATGGAGTGGATGTTGGGCAGCGGTTTGAGCTCTACGTCAATGGCATGGAGCTGGCTAATGGCTATTGTGAGCTGACCGACCCAGCGGAGCAGCGTTCGCGTTTTTGTTCAGACAATGCGCAGAGACGGGCGTTGGGGCAGCCCGAGCGGCCGCTGGATGAGCGCCTGTTAGCGGCGATGGCGAATGGCCTGCCCGCCTGTAGTGGTGTGGCGATGGGTGTCGATCGCTTGTTGATGATTGCCACGGGCACAGCCGATATCCGCGATGTGCTGGCATTTGACTGGGCGGGAAGTTGAGGCTCTAGTATTGCCCTCGTCACCCCGGGCGATCAGTCTTGTTCGCTGATTACCGCTGGACCATATCCCGTTATGAATTCTTTCGGCATGCGCCGTGGGCGCCCACTGGCCAGGTCAATACAAACGAAACGCATGCCGGCGCGCAAAAGGGTGACGCCATCACTGGGCCTGATGACCTGGAAGCGGCGATGCATGGTCAACTTCTTGTCCCAGTGCGTGATCCAGGTCGCGACGGCGATAGGGTCGCCCTCGTGCGACGCTTGTAGGTAGTCATATTCACTATGGGTGATGGCCATGGCGCGGTTGACTGCACGATAGCTGTCGAGGTCCAGTCCCAGGGAAACCGAATGTGCCCAGGCAACCTGTTCACACCATTTCACGTAGACGGTGTTATTGGTGTGGTTGAGGCCGTCTATATCCTCTGGCTTGACCATGGTCTCCAGGGTGAAGGGTGCGGGCTCATCCCAGAGAGTAGCAAGGGCTGGCACAGAACTATTCATGCTTGTTCGGGCTCCCCTGTTGTGGGAAGGCTTTCCAATGGTTTCTGGGCAATATTGTAAAAGCCATACAGGACGGCGATGACGGGACACAAATAGTTGAAAAAGGCGAAGGGGGCGTAGCTGAATGTTGCGACACCCAGCGTTGCAGCCATATAGGCGCCACAGGTATTCCACGGGATTAAGGCTGAGGTCAAGGTAGCGGAGTCCTCCAGGGTGCGCGAGAGGTTGAGGCCGGACAGTCCGCGCCGCTGGTATTCATCCTTGAACATCCTGCCGGGTAGGGCGACAGATATGAACTGGTCCGCGGCCAGAATATTGGTGCTGATACAGGTCGCTACCGTTGTCGCTACCAGGGAGCCATTACTCTTGACTCCCCTGAGTGCGAGATTCAGCAGATACTTGAGAATACCGGTGCGCTCCATGACTCCGCCAAACCCCAGGGCGCAGATGATTAGCCACACAGTATTGAGCATACTGCTCATGCCCCCTTTACTGAGTAATGCGTCGAGAAATTCATTACCGCTTTTTGAGGTATAGCCGTCAAACAAACTGATCCAGACGCCCTTGAGCAGGATGAAGGGTCGGCTGAGTCCGTCGCTGTCACCCGCCAGTTTGGCCACGGTATCAGGCTGGAAAATAAGGGCAAAGACGGCGCCCGTCAGCGCGCTTATTACAATCGCTGGATAGGCGGGGAAGCGCTTGTAAATCAGGCCCAGCATGACCGCCAGCGGCAGCAACAGGTGCAGGCCGAGATTAAATTCAGTGAGCATGCTTTCCTTGAGGGCCTCTATTTCCCTGGGTGTAGCGGCATCCGAACTGCCGATTGAAGCAAAGATGATCAGGGCGATAGTGAAACTGGGAATGGTGGTCCACAACATATGGCGAATATGGTCGAACAGATCCACGCCGGTTGCGGCTGAAGCCAGGTTGGTGGTGTCCGACATAGGGGAGAGCTTATCGCCAAAGTAGGCTCCGGAAATGATGGCGCCGGCGGTGATGGAGGGGGACAGATTGAAACTCCCGGCGATACCCATCAAGCCTATTCCCAGCGTGCCTGCCACCGTCCATGAGCTGCCTATGCTAATAGCGACAATGGCACAAATAACTGCACTGGCGGCATAAAATATGGCGGGATTGAGTACCTGAACGCCGTAGTAAATCATCGCCGGTACGGTACCACTTAAAATCCAGGTGCCGATCAGCATGCCGACTGACAGCAATATCAGGGTGGGGCCCAGGCCAACAACGATACCGGCAATGATTCCCTCCTGGGCCACTTTCCAGGGCATTTTTAGCCTGCGCCCCACAAGTGCTGCGACACAGGTGGCAAGCACCAGGGCGATTTGGTTGGCGCCATAGGAGGCATCTGAACCGAACAGATAGACCGAGCAGGCCAGCAGGCTTACCAGGAACAGGATGGGAGTGAGCGCCAGCGCCAGAGTGAGTTCAGGAGGTGCGTACTTTGTGCTGCTCAAGTCATAGACTCCTGGCGGCGGTGAGTGATTGCTGTCGATCTTTTCAAGATTTCCAGAATGCACCAAAAGCCTTAGAGCGTACAGGCCGAAATCAATCTTAGTCTTCCAGAGCAGTTTCAGTCTGACAGGGCGGTTCACTTGATTTAAGATAGCGATCACCGCGTGCTTTGTTAGCAATGGGTCGGGAAACAATGGGAGTGGGGATGACAGGGTTCTTTAGGGCGGCATGGCTTTGCGCGCTTGTTCTGATACAAATGTCCGGCTGCACGGGTGTATTAACAGCGCCAGAGCCGGAGGTGGCTGAGAGGGACCTGGCTGTCATCGATAGTGGACCTTCTGCGAAAAAAATTCGGGTGAAGATTCTGGTCGAGGGCCTCAAGGAGCCATGGGGGATGGATTTTCTTCCCGATGGCCGAATGTTGGTGACGGAAAAAGCGGGCGGGCTGAAACTGGTCGACCTGCGAGCGGACAAGTTGCGCGATGTCAGAGGTGTACCAGCCGTGGCCAATGCTGGACAGGGTGGCTTGATGGATGTACTGGCGCACCCGGCATTTGAGGATAATCGACTGATTTACTTCAGTTATACGGTCGAGGAAAACGGCTTGTACAGTACGCAGGTCAGCCGGGCGCGTTTGAAAAATCGCAGTCTCGTAGAACATGAAATTCTCTTTACAGCCAGGCCCTTTTTTAGTGAGCGTCGGCATTTTGGCTCGCGGCTCCTGCTGGATGAAGGTTATCTCTATATAACGGTGGGCGATCGTGGCAACCGCGATCTTGCCCAGACCCTCACTACCCATAATGGCAAAGTTCTTCGACTTACCGAAGATGGGCAAACGCCTTTTGACAATCCATTTATTGCCAGTGCCAGCGCTCTTCCCGAGATCTGGAGCTACGGTCATCGCAATCCCCAAGGCATGGCTAAACATCCTGACACGGGTGAAATATGGATTAGCGAACACGGCCCGCAGGGAGGTGATGAGATTAACCGTCTGGTAGCCGGTGAAAACTATGGCTGGCCAGTGATTACCTATGGCGAAGAGTATGGCGGTGGCAAAATTGGCGAGGGCACACACAAGGCGGGGATGATGCAGCCCCTGGCCTACTACACCCCGTCGATAGGGACCGCAGGGATGGATTTTTATTCCGGCGATATTTACCCGGATTGGAAGCCATCTCTGGTGGTTGCCGGGTTGCGCCTGAACCAGATTGCCCGGCTTGAACTGGGGCCCGAGGGCGTGAGCAGGCGCTACCGATTGCTGGCGGGCCTTGGAATGCGTATAAGAGACGTAAAGATAGGGCCTGATGGCCTGATATACGCGCTGGCAGAGGGCTCCCGCCTGATTCGCCTGGAACCGGCGAACTAGTTCCCCGTACCACGGATTGCCAGAAATCAGGACATATGTCCACCCCATCCGGGGTCGGTCTGCAGATTCAGCACCTGAATAGTGGTCATTATTCCACCAGTAGGCAAGCTGTGCTAAAGTCCACGCCCCTTTTGCAATATGCAGGGGGACCAGGTAGGTGAGTCGCTCTAAAATGGTCCATAGAGGCCGTTTGCAGCACCGATGAAAATGGCGAAAAGCCAGTAGCACACATAGATAGGTTTGGGTTAAATATGCGCATAGCAATTCCAAAAGAGACGCACCCAGGTGAAAATCGGGTGCCAATCACGCCCGACACAGCGAAGAAGCTGTGTCGCCTGGGCGCTGATGTGGTGGTTGAAACAGGTATGGGGGTAGGCTCCGGCTTCTCCGATGAGCAATACACCGAGGTGGGCGCTTCCATCTCCGGTGATCGGGCCGGGTTGTTTGGCAGCGCTGATGTTTTGCTGCGCCTGCGTAAGCCCACCCTGGATGACGTGGCACTGATGAAATCCGGTGCGATTAATATCAGTTATCTGGATCCCTTCAACGAGCATGAACTCGTGAATGCCCTCAAGGCACAGGGCGTGACCGCTATCAGTATGGAAATGATCCCCCGTACTACGCGCAGCCAGAAGATGGATGCCCTGAGCTCCCAGGCTAACCTGGCCGGCTATGTCATGGTGATGCTGGCAGCGTCCAAATTACCGCGTATTTTCCCCATGATGATGACTCCGGCCGGTACCCTTAAACCCGCCAAGGTCTTCATTATTGGTGCCGGTGTGGCCGGTTTGCAGGCGATTGCTACCGCCAAGCGCCTGGGCGCCAAGGTCACGGCCTTTGATACCCGTCCTGTGGTTGCCGAGCAGGTGCAGTCACTGGGTGCCAAATTCCTCGAAATTGACCTCGGTGAGGTTGGGGAGACGTCCGGTGGTTACGCTAAAGAGCTGACCCCGGAACAGATCCAGATGCAGCGCGATGCACAGAAAGAATTTATTGCCGACTCCGATGTAGTGATTACCACCGCCCAGGTGTTTGGCCGCAAGGCGCCGGTGATTGTGACCCGCGACATGGTCGAGGGTATGGCCCCCGGCTCTGTCGTGGTGGATATGGCCGCCGAGTCTGGCGGTAATGTGGAGGGCTCTGTCGCTAATGAAATCGTCGATATCAACGGTGTCACCGTGATTGGCCAGGGCAACCTGTCCAATGAGGTGTGCCGGGATGCCAGCCAGATGTACTCCGCCAATCTCTTCAACCTGGTGGAAGACAACTGGGACAAGGAGGCCAATATCTTCAAGTTGGATTTCGAAGACGACATCCTGCCCGGCTGCATCATTACCCACGGCGGTGACGTGGTGCACGAAACCATCAAGAACATTCTGGAAGGAGGAAGCTGACATGGCGATTGTATTCCTGACATTCATACTCATGTTGTCCATCTTTCTGGGCTTCGAATTGATTACCAAGGTACCTGCTACCTTGCACACGCCGCTGATGTCCGGTGCGAATGCCATCTCCGGCATTACCGTGGTGGGCGCCATCAGCCTGGCGGGAACCGGGCAACAGGATCTGGCCAATTGGTTGGGTGCCGGTGCAGTCGCTTTGGCTTCTATTAACGTTGTTGGCGGCTATATGGTGACCGACCGCATGCTGGCCATGTTCAAGAAGAAAGAAGGTGGTAAGTAATGGAAGCGCTCAATAGTCTTGAATTATTCATCCAGTTTGCCTATGTCGCATCAGGCGGGCTCTTTATTTATGGCCTGAAGCTGCTGGGTCACCCTGACAGCGCCAGACGCGGAAACATGGTCTCAGCGGTAGCGATGTTGGTTGCGATCGTCGTGGCGTTGTTAGACCAGGGTATTGTCGAATACCAGTGGATTTTGTTGGGATTTGTAGTCGGTGGCGTTATTGGTGGTGCGGTTGCACGCATGGTGCAAATGACGTCCATGCCCGAAATGGTTGCCCTGTTTAACGGTTTTGGCGGTATGGCGAGTCTGTTGGTGGGCTGGGCATCGATCTCCACGGCCAGTGGCACCTTTACTATGGTGACCATTGTTTTAGCAATTCTGATAGGTGGGTTGACGTTTACCGGTTCTCTTATCGCCTACGGCAAGCTGAGCGAGAAAATCGGCAGCGGCGCGGTGATGTTCAAGGGCCAGCAAGTGGTCAACAGCCTGATTGTGCTGGGTATCCTGGGCAGTGCCGCAATGTTCTGTATTGAGCCTGGCAACCCCCAGTGGTTATACATTGTGATCGCGCTGTCACTGGTGTTTGGTGTGATGGCGGTGATTCCCATTGGCGGTGCCGATATGCCGGTGGTGATCTCCCTGCTGAACTCCTACTCCGGCCTCGCGGCCTGTGCGGCGGGTTTTGCGATCAACAACAACATCCTGATTGTCGCCGGATCGCTGGTGGGTGCCTCCGGCATCATCCTGACCCAGATCATGTGTAAGGCCATGAACCGCTCCTTGAGCAATGTGTTGTTCAGTGGTTTTGGTTCCGTCAGCGATGACACCACCGTGGTTGAGGGCGAAATCAAGCCGATTACAGCCGAAGATGCCTATTACGTCCTGGAAGCCGCCACCAATGTGGCGATCATCCCGGGTTATGGCATGGCGGTAGCGCAGGCCCAGCACGTGGTAAAGGAGCTCACTGAGTTACTGGAGCAGAATGGCGCGGAAGTAAACTTCGGCATTCACCCGGTGGCGGGGCGTATGCCCGGTCACATGAACGTGTTGCTGGCTGAGGCCGATGTGCCCTACGAGCAGTTGCTG
This sequence comes from Halioglobus sp., assembly GCA_036960305.1. Classification (GTDB taxonomy): domain Bacteria; phylum Pseudomonadota; class Gammaproteobacteria; order Pseudomonadales; family Halieaceae; genus JBALVT01. The sequence continues at coordinate 23,362 of JBALWA010000018.1, forward strand.
GAGATGGATGAGATCAACCCGCGTATGGAAAACGTGGATGTGGCGATTGTGATTGGTGCCAATGATGTGGTTAACCCCGCGGCCCGGGAATCCGAGTCCAGCCCGATCTACGGTATGCCGGTGATCAACGTCGACTCCGCCAGAACGGTGTTTGTCCTGAAGCGCTCTATGGCTTCCGGCTTTGCCGGTATCGAGAACCCCTTGTTCTACAAGGACAACACACGGATGCTGTTTGGCGACGCCAAGGCATCCATCGGTACGCTGATACGCGAATTTACTTAAGCAAGCATGTAGTGGTACTAACAACGCCGACCTTTGTGTCGGCGTTTTTCATTCAGCCATGCCATCCTGTCTGGCTCTGAATTCATGCCAGACCGGAAAAACAGTGAGAGAGGGCCGGGTTGGTATAAAAATTCGGTACCCCCGGCAGTTGTTTATTCTATGAGCAGGATCAATGTAGTAATAGGCTGGACAGGTTAATCTCAGGGCTTATTCTATGGGAAATTTGAGTGGAGGGCGCGCGATGGCGGCCAAAAAGAATGTAGGGCCAGGGTATACCAAGGCTCAATGGGACAAAAAGGGTCCCGGAACGCCCAAGAAAGGGGCGAAGGTCCGGCCCCTGATGGAAACGCTGCGTGCGGAACATCGCCATCTGGCGAGTGTGATGGAGCTGTTTCGTGAACAGCTCCACGCCATAGAGCAGGGCGAATTGGTCGATACACACGTGATCTACGAGATTATGGACTACCTGGTTCGCTGGCCAGATCGCTTCCACCACCCCCGGGAAGACCTGATCTACGCGCGAGTGGCCGAAATTGACGCCTCCGCCGCGGATAACGTGGACAGCTTGCAGCGTGAACATGATGTTATGGCCAAGGAATCTCGGGCGGTATTGCGAGATATCGAGCGCTGGCGCGAAGGCGAGGGTGATGGGAACGCCGTAATCAAGAGCGGCGGAGCGTATGTTGAGCGCCTGTTCGCTCATATGAACAATGAGGAAAAGCTGGTTTTTCCGCAGATTGAAGCGGTTCTTACGGCGACCGATTGGCGCGAGCTGGAAATAGATGACCAGTTGCGTCCGGTGACAGACCCAGTCTTTGGGGGGCGTGTTGACCGGGAATTCCGCAATATGGCGCGCAAACTACGTCGTAAGTTACGTGTGCAGGTCGAGCGCGGAGCGATGATAGAGTGGGTGGGTATCGAGGCGCTGATGGAGTCGATTGAAGTGCTGTCTATGGCTTATGACAATTCGAAAAATGCGACCGGAGACCACCTGCGCGGAGCGCTGGATGACGCGAAAGTCATGATCCGGGAGAACCTGTTAACCGGGCCCTTGCGCTGTGTAGTAAACAACACGAAAATCACTTTTGATCTTGTTGGCGACGTGGTGGATATTACCAAGGACGCTATCGAGGATCTGTCCCGGGTTAATCAGGCGCGTAAAGACCGCGTGCGCCTGGTAGCTGGCGACTAGGCCTTTTCTTCACGAAACTGCAGCCTTGCAAGGCGAGCGTAGAGTTCTGAGCTCTCAAGAAGGGATTCGTGGGTGCCTGTTGCGACCACTTTTCCCCCGTCGAGAACAGCGATCTTGTCTGCGTGCAGAATCGTGGACAGGCGGTGGGCGATGATCACCGTCGTGCGATTTTGCATCAATTCCTGCAGTGCGAGTTGAACCTGGTACTCACTCTCGGTATCCAGGGCGCTTGTCGCTTCATCCAGTAACAGTATGTCCGGGTTATTCAGGATTGCCCTTGCCAGCGCTATTCGCTGTCGCTGGCCGCCTGACAGTCTTACGCCCTGCTCCCCCAGATGGCTCTGGTAGCCCTCGGGTAGCATATCGATAAATTCGTGGGCATGGGCCGCTTTTGCTGCATTCACAATCTCATCATCACTCGCACCCGGTTTGCCGTAGGCGATGTTATAGCGCACATCAGCCGTGAAAAGCGCAGGTTGTTGTGGCACCAGTGCCATGTGGGCACGTAGTTGTTGCAGGCCCAGTGACTTGATATTCCTGTTATCGAGTATTACGGCACCTTCCTGTGGGTCGTAAAATCGTTGCAATAGCTCGAAAACTGTCGATTTTCCAGCGCCCGAGGGTCCCACCAACGCCAGGCTCTTGCCCGCCTCGATGTGGAGGCTGAAGCAGTCCAGTGCCGCTGTGTCGGGCCGGGTGGGATAGTGGAATGTTACCTGGTCAAAACGTAATTCGGCGCGGGATATTTTGTTATCTGCACCAGACTCCGTTGACTCAACAATAATGCTGCGGGTGCCCAGTAGGTCCAGCAGTCGCTCAGCTGCGCCGGCCGCACGCTGTAGCTCCCCCCAGACTTCAGAAATGGTGGCCACACCGCTGCCCACCATGATGGCGTAGAACACGAATGCGCCTAATTCTCCGCCTGTCATGCGGCCACTAATCACGTCCTGGCCTCCCTGCCACAGCATGCCGGACATGCTGACAAACAGCAGCAGGATGGAGCCGCAAATGAGCATTGAGCGCTGCCATATTCGCCTTCGCGCGATCGCAAAGGCGCGTTCCACCTCGTTGGCAAAGGCCTGCTTTTCAAAAGCTTCCCGCGTATAGCTCTGAACTATCTTGACATGCTGGATAATCTCCCCGGCGTAACTGCCCACGGTGGCGATACTGTCCTGGCTCTCATTTGAGAGCCGTCTTACCCTGCGTCCGAAGATCAAAATAGGCATAAGAATGAGCGGTACGCCCGCTGCGATAATCAGGCTCAGCTTGAGGTTGGTAATAAACATCATAAACAGGGCGCCCACCAGGGTGAGGCTACTTCGCAGCGCCATACTGAAGGAGGAGCCGATGATGGTCTGTAACAGGGTGGTATCTGTGGTGAGACGCGACATGATCTCGCCGCTGCGATTGGTTTCAAAATAGCCCGGATGTAAGGTCACGATGTTGTCGAAAACCGCGATCCGTAGATCTGCGCTGACGCGCTCTCCCAACCAGGACACCTGATAGAAGCGGATAAAGGTGCCGATAGCCATGGCGGCGGCGATGGCTATCAGGAACAGGATGGCATTGAGCAGGTCGCCGCGATCCCCGGCAAATCCCTCATCTATCAGGACCTGGACGGCCTTGCCCATTGACAGGGTCGCAGCGGCGGTAAAGAGGAGAGCGCAACTGGCCGCGACCAGTCGCAATTTGTATTGCTTCAGAAAGCCCAATACGGGCCAGAGTGTGCCCAGGCGGTTGCGATCTGGGTTCAACCTGGGGAGCCCTTGGGCGGGAAGTCCAGGCTGTCACGCAGGTCGCTGAGCTCTTGTGGGGAGGGGCCGGGAAAGGGCAATTTTTCCTCCTGCCTCCAGGACTCCACAGTGTCGTTGATCTGGGTCAGAAGCGCTTTATCTTCAACAGGCGTTTCAGATAGCTGCATGCTCTGGCCGGGCCCACTGAAAACAGCACCTGCGTTGTGTACGATTTCTATCATCCGCAGGTTGATGTCTTCGGCGACGCCGAGGTAAACCTGGTAATCATTGGTTTTCACGCCGGCATCTATGCGAAGAAGGGCGGTGGCGTCTTCAATTTTCTCCAGCCGGACGCTCACAGTTTCCTGTAGTACCCTGGGGTGGGCATAGAATAGTGCGCGTATCTCAGCGAGGATGAAGCGCATTTGCTCTGCGCTGGTCAGTTGCAGGCGGATGTTATGGTAGTAGCGAATCCGATCACGCGCAGAAATGTTCTCCACATCATTGGAGGAAAATACCGAATTGGGAATGCTGACCTGTGTGCGATTCAGGGTGCGAATAACGGTAGAGCGCAGGCCTATTTCCTCTACGGTCCCCACGGTGGTGCCAAAGCGGCAAAAATCTCCCGGGTTTACGGGGCGGGCGGCATAGAGTGTGAGGGCTCCGATCAGGTTTTCCAGGGTTTTCTGCGCCGCCAGTGCCACGGCCAGGCTGCCGACGCCCAGGCCTGCGAGAATGGTAGACATGTTGTAACCAGCGGAATCCGCCCAGAATAGCGCAACCACGGTGGCCACCAGAATCTTGATTATTGTGGTCATTGGTTTTAACAGCGCGACGTATTGGGCGTTGCCGGCCCGCTCCATCTTGCGGATGTTATAGTCGCGGGTCAGTGAGAGTATGCCCATGAAGAGCACGGTAAAGGCGACATAATCCACGCCACTGGATTCCATCAATACCCTGGCTGTCAAGGACAGGCCCAGTTGGTCCACCAGTACTCTAGCGACGAATACGAAGATAAAAAAGCGCATGGGACCGCGGAAAAAACGTTCGATACCCAGGGGAAAGCCGTTGGGTATCAACAGCGCAATTTTCATTACAAGGAAACTGATAAGCGACGCCAGAGGCCAGGCGAATATAAAAAACAGCACAGTGGCGACTACTTGCCAGTTCGACATGCCCATAAATTTGAAGTCGGGCAACATGTCGCCCACACGGATCGCCAGGTCGCTGTAGCCTAATTCATCCCACATCTCGGGTATTTGGGCCACTGTGGCGTTGGACATTTTCCAGACTTTGCCACCTTGGCCGTCCGGTACGCGCTGCAGGTAGATGGGTATTTCACCCGTACTGATAACCACGGTGCCGATCTTATCGCGGTAACTGGGCAGGTCGTCGTTGAGGTCACCCTCGGGACTATCGCTGATTGAGGACAGGTTGACGATGTTTTGCTGGCCCCATACCAGGGCCAGGGCGCGCGCCAAGTTATCTTCGGTGAACTCCTCCAGGTCTTCTGGTAGGTACCTCATATCCAGGTAACTGCCGGCTTTGGCATAGTCTGCTTTGCGTATAGATTCGCGCAGACCAAGTAAGGTGGATAATGGTGTGGTTCCAGCCTCAATAGACTTGGGGTTGGACTGCTCTCTTTCTTCCACGAGGCGGTTGGCGACATCCTCTGCCTCGAGAACCTCGCGCATGGAGGTGTCTTTTGGAACCGGGGCATCCTGGGACCACACAGGAGAGACCACGAACAGTAGCAGGCACGAAGCGGCCAAAACAAGTGTGCGAATCAGTGAATTAAATGAAAGCATCGTATTCATACAGCCTCGTTGTCATTGTGTCCGTCCTGCTGCTGGGTGAAGCGGCCAATAAACACGCCAATTTCAAACAGTAACCACATCGGAATGGCCAGCAGGGATTGCGAGATAATATCCGGGGGCGTTAACAGCATGCCGAAAATGAAGCAGCCGACGACAATATAGGGGCGTTTTTTGGCCAATTCTTCCGCTGTGGTCACGCCAGACCAGATCATAAGCACTGCGGCAATGGGTATTTCGAACGCCAGCCCAAAAGCGAAGAAGAGCTTGAGTACAAAATTCAGATAGCTATTGATATCCGTCATCATGGTGATGTCTTCCGGCCCCACGCTGGTGAAGAAAGCAAAAATAAGGGGGAAAACCACAAAATAGGCAAAGGCAGCGCCGGCATAAAAGAGGAAGATACTGGACACGAGGAGCGGAATCGCCAGGCGTTTTTCATGCTTGTACATTCCCGGCGCGATAAAGCTCCAGATCTGGTAAAGAACATAAGGTATGGCGAGAAAGACGGCTGCCACCAGGGTCAGTTTAAACGGCGTTAGAAAAGGGGAGGCCACCTCGGTGGCGATCATTGTTGCTCCCTCGGGCAGCAGTGCTCGCAGGGGCTGAGAAACAAATTCGTAGATGTCATTGGCAAAGGCAAACAGGCCGATAAATACGATCAGAATTGCCAGCAGGCTGCGCAGCAATTTATCCCGCAATTCGGTGAGGTGGGCTACCAGCGGCAGAGGTTGATCTGCCGGTTCCTCATCACTTGTCATTACTTGTCTCTTTTGATTGCCGGCTGGCGGCAGTTGCCGGATCGTCAAGCACAGACTGATGCAGTGGCGTGGCAATATCGTTGATTTCGCTGCTTATACTATTCGCCTCACTCTGAAGTTCCTGCCCAGTTTTTTTCAACTCCTGCAGTACGGCATCGTTGTGTAATTCCTGCTCAACTTCACGCTTGATATCGGTGAAGCCTCTTTTTATCCGGTTCAGCCAGAGACTGCCCGTACGTATAGCGCCGGGCAGGCGTTCTGGTCCTATAACCAACAAACTCACCACCGCAATGATGATGAGTTCAGCAAAGCCGATATCAAACATCGGGCGATCTACTTATCTTTCTCAGAGTCACCGGGTGCCTGCTCGGCAGAGCTCTCCGTGTCTTTGTCAGCACTGTCGTCATCAGTCTGCATACTTTTGCGAAACCCCTTGACGGCGCTGCCCAAATCTCCACCGAGGTTTCTCAGTCGCTTGGTTCCAAACAACATGATGACAATGGCCAAAATAATGAGCAACTGCCAAACACTGATTCCACCAATACCCATTTCTATCTCCTGTTTTTCCAATTATGCATTTGAATCGTCCCGCGCTGCTTTTTCGGCCAGCCCGGAGATGTCGAAGCGTTTTCGCAGTACCTCCAATACCTCATCGGCATTGGCATCCAGGTGTGACAGCATCACCATACAATGGAACCAGAGATCCGCAGTTTCGGCGACCACCGCGCTGCGGTCTCCAGAGTTCTCGGCATCCTTTGCGGCTAGAATAACTTCCGTTGCCTCTTCGCCCACCTTTTCCAGAATCTTGTTCAGGCCCTTCTTATGCAGGCTGGCAACGTAGGACTGTTCCGGGTCTGCGCGGCGGCGCTGTTCCAGGATGAGACCTAGTTGGTCGAGGACGTCACTCATCATTGCCTCCGTAAATCTCATCTGGCGATTTTATGACATCGTCTGTGGAGAGCCACTGATTATCGTCCAGTTTGCGGTAAAAGCAGTTGCGTCTACCCGTATGGCAGGCAATGCCACCGACTTGCTCCACCTTCATCAACACGGCGTCTGCATCGCAATCGATGCGCAATTCTTTCAGTTGCTGCACATGCCCGGACTCCTCGCCTTTGCGCCACAGAGCCTGGCGTGAGCGGGACCAGTAAATAGCGCGCCCTTCCTGTGCGGTAAGTTCCAGTGCTTCCCGGTTCATCCAGGCCAGCATTAATACCTCCCCAGATTTCCAGTCCTGTGCGATGGCTGGAATAAGCCCCTGCTCATTCCACTTCAACTCCCCGGAGATGTTCATTGCTTTGTTCATTTGATATTAGTCCCTGTGGACGCGCATTATGGCACAGGGTGGGGATATTCTCATTAGCTGCTGTCGGGGCCAGTCAGCAGCAGTGCCGCACCGATTCCGGCGAGTATCCAGGCTGTGCCCGGGATGTCCGCCAACTGTTGCCAGCCTCCGGGGCTGGCGACGATGCCCGCGGCTACCAGTAATGTAATGGCGGCAACATAGCGTCTCCTACGCCGCGGGCGAGCAATACGTTCATTTTCCAGCCGGTTCAGCTGGCGCTGCTCACTGCTGGATATTTGATCCAGCGCCCTGGGTTGTTGCAGGCTTTCCAGCACGGCGTCGGGTAGCTGCGGTAATTGCTCCAGCCAGGAAGGCGCGTGACGTTGTAATCGCTTGAATAGGGTTTGGGGTGAGTAGCGTTCCTGTACCCAGTGCTCAAGAAAAGGCTGTGCTGTGTCCCAGAGGTTCAAGTCGGGGTAAAGCTGCCTTCCCAGCCCCTCGATGTTTAGCAGCGTTTTTTGTAGTAAAACCAGGGATGGCTGTACTTCCATATCAAACCGCCTGGCAGTTTGAAACAGGTAAATCAGCAGCTGGCCAAAAGAAATTTCGCTGATGGGGCGCTCGAATACAGGCTCGCACACGGCCCGCATCGCAGATTCAAAGTCCTGTACGCGAGTGTCCGATGGCACCCAGCCACACTCCACATGCAGTTGTGCCACCTCGTGGTAATCGCGCTGGAAAATGCCCAGCAGGTTGCGCGCAAGATAGTATTGGTCTGAGTTGCTCAGGCAACCGATAATCGCGCAGTCTACAGCGATGTATGTGGGGTCAGCAGGGTCACTTGCGTCGACAAAAATATTTCCCGGGTGCATGTCCGCATGAAAAAAGCTATCGCGAAAAACCTGGGTGAAGAAAATCTCTACACCACGTTCAGCCAGCAATTTCAGGTCCACACCCTTGGATTTCAAGGTTGCCATGTCAGTAACCGGTATGCCGGAGATACGCTCCATGGTGAAGACATTGCGGCAGGTGTAATCCCAATAAACTTCGGGTACATACAGTAGTTTGCTGTCGGCGAAGTTGCGCCGTAACTGGGAGGCATTGGCGGCCTCCCTGCCCATATCCAGTTCGTCCAGAATGGTAGTTTCGTAATCATTAACCACTTCAACCGGTCGTAGCCTGCGTCCGTCCGGGACATATTTATGTACCAAGCGCGCCAAAGTCTGCATCAGGGCGATGTCCTGCCTGATGACCGGTGCAATATCCGGGCGCACCACTTTGACGACAACCTGTTCTCCACTGTGCAAAGTCGCAGCGTGAATCTGTGCCACCGATGCCGATGCCATCGGCGTTGCCGAAAACTCCGCGAACAACTCAGCAATGGGCTTAGCCAGCGCCTGTTCTATGATGGCTATCGATTGTTGCTCGGGAAAGGGCGGGACGTCATCCTGTAATCTGGCAAGCTCATCGGCAATATCTTCCGGTAGCAGATCACGGCGGGTTGAGAGCATCTGGCCGAACTTGATGAATACCGGTCCCAATTCCTCTAGCGCCTTGCGCAATCGGACGCCTCGCGACAAATCGGGTGCACTCCACAGTCGCCAGGGGGATAGCAGCAGAGCCGTTCGCGCGAGGAACGGGAGGGAATCTGTATTGATGAACTCGTCGAGTCGATAGCGGCCAACGGTGCGAACTATTTTTAGCAGACGGGCAATGCGCGACATGGGGCTACCTAGCTGTTCCTTTGCTGCATGCGTTTTTGCAAGCGGTCGGTACGTGACTGCAGGCGTTCGGTGCGAAGTGACAGTTCCTGTATGTCTCGATAAAAATCTTCCAGTTCCAGGCGGGGGGGGCTTAAGCGGGCTTCTTCGTGGATAAATTCCTCCAATTGGCGAAGCAGGCTATCCGATGCATGCTGCCCCCAGCTGAACGCGCCGCGCAATATTTGTGCAAGCTGGTGCCCTGCAACGTCCCCCAGGGTGTTGACCAGGGGTGCCTCCCAATCCATATCCAGTTTGCCGATAATTTGCTGTAGCTCTATCAGCGGAGCACTGTCGCCGTCGATAGCCAGCTTGCCGTTGATCAGGCTGGCCGCCGGATCTGCGGAAGCGGCGAGCTCAGTGAAATCTGAGGCCTTCCCTCGCACGGTTGTTGTTATCTCGCCCTCGTAAATTCCCATTAAGCGAATGCCGCGGCCACCTGCCTCAAGATAGAGATCAATCTCAGGTGCGGTGCACTCCAGCTTAAAAACGCAATCCTGCAGTTCGGCCAGTTCCTTTTTAGCTTGCGGTGCCAATTGCAGGGCTCGGTTTATGCCCGTTTCCAGCGTGGCCAGAGCAGCTGTATGGAGCGTTGGGTTGATAGCGCTGGGCATCAGGCTTTGATGCCCTTATGCAGGGCGACGACACCACCGGTCATATTGTGGTACTCGCAGCGACTGAAGCCAGCGTCTTCCATCATGTCTTTGAGGGTCTCCTGGTCGGGGTGCATACGAATCGATTCGGCCAGATACTGGTAGCTGTCGCTGTCGTTGGCCACCACCTTACCCAGTACGGGCAAGATCTTGAAAGAGTAGGTGTCGTATGCCTTGCCCAGCAGTTCATTCCTGGGCTTGGAGAACTCCAGTACCAGTAGTCGGCCGCCTGGCTTTAGAACGCGCAACATGGAGCGCAGCGCCTGGTCTTTGTCAGTGACGTTGCGCAAACCGAAGGCGATGGTGATGCAGTCAAAACTCTTGTCCGGGAAGGGCAGGTCCTGGGCATCAGCCTGTACGCATTCGATGTTGGCGTATCTACCCGTGTCGAGAAGTTTGTCTCGCCCGACCTTCAGCATCGAGTCGTTGATGTCGGCAAGTATGACTTTACCCTCTGGCCCGACGATATCGGCGAAACGTGCAGCCAAATCGCCTGTGCCGCCGGCGATGTCCAGCACGGCATTGCCTTTACGTACGCCGCTAAGCTCGATGGTGAAGCGTTTCCAGATCCGGTGGATGCCCCCGGACATCAGGTCGTTCATAAGGTCGTAACGCGCTGCCACAGAATGAAAGACGCCGGCCACCATGTCGGCCTTGGCTTCTGTTTCCACTTCTTTATAGCCGAAATGTGTGGTCTCTTTCTCGCTCATGCTGTCTCCGCCCGTGGGTTTTCGCAGCATATTGTAGCGCGATGTGGGCCTGTGTGTACTGTGTGGTAAAAGAAGGCCGCCGGGGCCTGTGTTGGCTCGTTTTACAGCCCCAGTTTTATGACCTGCACATCGGGGTCTCGCTGGGCACCGCTTTCTGCCAGACGGTCCAGATAGCTTTGCCACCTGGTAGTCTGCTGGGTGCACAGCTCATGTAGGTAGGACCAGGAGTAAAGGCCGGTGTCGTGGTCGTCATCGAAGACCAGTTGCAGGGCATAGTTACCGACAGGCTTGATGGCTGTGATAGCGACGTTGACCTTTCCTGTTTGCAGCACTTCCTGTCCCGGTCCGTGGCCCTTGACCTCAGCCGAGGGCGAGTAGACTCTCAGGTACTCACAGCTGAGGGTGTAATTTCCACCATCTTCATAGGCCAGATCCAGTGTTCGGGATTTGGCATGTAGCTTGATGCTGACGGGTTTGTGGGCGTTTTCAGTCATTATTTTCTCTGTTACAAAATAAAGCGGGACAGGTCTTCATCCTCGCTTAGTTCCTGTAGCTGCAGGTTGACGAAATCACTGTCGATCATCAGTTTTTCGCCCTGTAAGCCGGTATCTGCCGCATCAAATGAGGCTTCCTCCAGCAGGCGCTCCATGACGGTGTGCAGTCTTCTGGCGCCTATGTTTTCGGTCTTCTCATTTACCTGCCAGGCCAGCTCGGCGATCCTGCGCAGTCCGTCGGCGCTGAACTCGGTCTCCAGCCCCTCGGTGGCCAAAAGTGCCTGGTATTGCTCCGTGAGCGAAGCATCCGGTTCAGTGAGAATACGCTCGAAGTCCTCCGGGGTAAGTGCTGAGAGCTCCACTCTGATGGGTAGTCTGCCCTGCAGTTCGGGGATCAGGTCTGAGGGCTTGGCCAGATGAAAGGCGCCAGAGGCAATAAACAGAATGTGATCCGTTTTGATCATGCCGTGCTTGGTGCTGACCGTTGAGCCTTCGATAATAGGCAGTAGATCTCGCTGCACACCCTCTCTGGAGACATCGGCTCCAGCGCCCTCACTGCGCTTGGCCACCTTGTCCAGTTCGTCAATAAAAACAATACCGGTTTGCTCAGCGGCAGTAACGGCCCGTTGCTTCAGCTCTTCCTCGTTGACCATGTGTGCGGCCTCTTCGTCGCACAGTGCAGCAAAAGCGTCTTTGACGGGCATCTTGCGGCTTTTTTTCTGTTCTTTCGACATATTGGAAAACATGCCCTGGAGCTGGTTGGTCATTTCTTCCATGCCAGGGGGCGCCATGATTTCCACACCGGCTGCCCGGCTGCTGAGCTCCACCTCGACTTCCTTGTCGTCGAGGTCGCCCTCTCGCAGTTTTTTGCGCAGCAACTGCCGGGTTGTGGAGTTGCTGTCGACTGCGGTATCGCGGGCGGGGGGGAGGAGGACGTCCAGAATCCGTTCCTCGGCAGCTTCTTCTGCCCGAAAACGGACCTTTTCCACTTCCTGCTCGCGGAACATCTTTACAGCCATATCGACCAGGTCGCGGATAATCGACTCGACATCCCGGCCAACATAGCCAACTTCAGTGAACTTGGTAGCTTCGACCTTGATAAAGGGTGCGTTGGCGAGTTTGGCCAGGCGGCGGGCAATTTCAGTCTTACCTACGCCCGTGGGGCCTATCATCAAAATGTTTTTAGGGGTGATTTCTGCCCTGAGCTCATCGGACAGTTGCATACGGCGCCAGCGGTTACGCAGTGCAATTGCGACCGCGCGCTTGGCACTGTCCTGGCCGATGATGTGCTTGTCGAGCTCGTGTACTATCTCGCGGGGAGTCATATTTGACATGCTTGGGCCTAAAATTCCAATTGTTCGATGGTTTGATTGTGGTTGGTGTAGATGCAGATATCGCCGGCAATACCCAGTCCTTTCTCGACAATACTGCGGGCGTCAAGGTCGGTATTGTCGAGGAGTGCACGGGCGGCAGATTGGGCGAATGGGCCACCCGAGCCAATGGCGATCAGATTGTCCTCAGGCTCAATGACGTCGCCATTACCCGTGATAACCAGTGAGGTTTTCTTGTCGGCAACGGCCAGTAAGGCCTCCAGTTGGCGAAGCGAGCGCTCGGTGCGCCAGGCCTTTGCCAGTTCTACAGCTGCGCGTACCAGGTGCCCCTGGTGTTTTTCCAGCTGGGCCTCAAAAAGCTCGAATAAGGTGAAGGCATCGGCGGTTCCGCCGGCAAACCCAGCGATGACCTGATCTTTGTGCAGGCGCCGAACTTTACGGGCGTTGCCCTTCATTATCGTGTTGCCCATGGATACCTGACCGTCGCCGCCGATAACAACGCTGTTGCCCCGGCGTACCGAGAGTATGGTTGTGCCTCTATATTGTTCCAATGTTGATCTCCTGCGGTCTGTCTTGCAGATATGGGGGGGTGGCCGCTCGAATTCAAGTGGCCAGCGGTCGGTAAGGCGTCAGGGTTTACTGCGTTTGAGCAATAAAGTGTCGATGTTCTGGGCCGCCGTCAGGCTGCGCGCTTTGGCCAGCTCGGAGCGGGATGCAAAGGGGCCAATATTGACCCGGTACCAGCGGCCATTGTCGCCTCGGGCCTCCTCAATTTTCGTCTCAAGTCCCAGCAGTAGAAGCTCAGCTCGCCTACGGTCGGCATCGCGTAGCTGTTTGAACGAGCCTGCCTGTAGCAGATAGAGCTCGGTAGAGCTGGCAGGGCTGGAGCGCGATTTCACCACCTTCTCCGGGTCCACCTCTACGTCGATGGTTTGCTCGGGAAGCAGGGTATAGAAATCGAATCGCGGTTTTGGAGGCTCTTCAGGGGGGGGTTCTGCACCAATATTGGCTACGGGGGTCTCGGCTCCGGGGTCGGCAGGTAATGTGACAAGAAAGGCCAACAGGCAGCTGATAACGCCCGAAAAAAAGCCAGCCAGATACCAGCGCCAGACACGAACGGGCTGTTTAGCGGGCTTATGCTTGCCTGCGGTGGTTTTGCGGCTGGCCCTGCTGCTTTTGCGTTTTTTGGCGAAGTCCTGTGCCATAGCCTTACATGGTCTCCGGGGCAGAGAGGCCAAGCAAGCCAAGACCATTGGCAAGTACTTGGCGTACTGACTGGCTCAAGGCCAATCGGGCATCGCGCAAGGCGGCATCGTCGACCAGTGCTTTGTGCGCGTTGTAATAGGTGTGGAACTCCCCGGCTAATTCGCGCAGATAGGTAGCAACACTGTGTGGTTCAGAATTGGCAGCTGCATTGGCCACCATTTCCGGGTAGCGGGCCAGGCGGCGCAGTAGTGCTGTTTCGTGGTCTTGTGTGAGGCGGTCGAGGTGCCCAAGGGCCGACTCACGATCCCAGCTCCAGCCGTTTTCGTCCAGCTTGCGCATCATGCTGCAGACTCTGGCGTGGGCATATTGAATATAGTAGACGGGGTTGTCGTTGCTTTGGGACATGGCCAGGTCAATATCGAAAGTGATCTGCGAGTTGGGTGCCCGGGCAGCCAGGAAATAGCGGGTAGCGTCCCGGCCCACTTCATCAATCAAGTCTCGTAAAGTGAGGTAACTTCCTGCCCTTTTGGATAATTTTACCTCTTCACCGTCGCGCATCACCGTCACCATCTGGTGCAGCACATAATCTGGCCAACCCTCGGGGATATCGACTTCGAGTGCCTGTAAACCGGCGCGTACCCGCGTCACGGTGCTGTGGTGATCGGCACCCTGCTCATTGATGACTCGCTGGAAACCTCGCTGCCACTTGTTCAGGTGATAAGCGACATCCGGAACAAAGTAGGTATAGCCGCCCTCACTTTTGCGCATAACCCGGTCTTTGTCATCGCCAAAGCTGGTGGTGCGAAGCCACAGAGCGCCTTCTTGCTCGTAGGTATGGTTGTTATCGATGAGTCGGTTGACGGTGGATTCGACCTGGCCCGAGTTATAAAGTGAGGATTCCAGGAAGTAGTTATTGAAGTCCACGGCAAAGGCCTGAAGGTCCAGGTCCTGTTCCCGGCGAAGATAGGCTACTGCAAATTCACGAATCGCATCCAGATCGTCTGATTCGCCTGAGCCTCGGATGTCTTGTTCGCCGCTTGAAATGGAATCGCCACGTAAATAAGCCTGTGCAACATCAATAATATACTGGCCCTGGTAGCCATCTGCAGGCCAGCTGCTGTCATCTGGTCCCAGATCCTTGCATCTGGCCTGGACTGAGAGCGCCAGGTTGTTGATCTGCTGGCCGGCGTCGTTGTAGTAAAATTCGCTGGATACCTCCCAGCCGGTCGCTCGAAGCAGGCGACAGAGGCAGTCACCCACGGCCGCGCCTCTACCATGCCCGACATGCAGTGGTCCGGTAGGGTTGGCCGATACAAACTCGACCTGCACTTTGCGTCCCTCGCCTGCGCTGGAGGTGCCAAAGCGGTCTCCCTGCTCCAGAATCTGTTGGATGATCGCCTGACTACTGTCGCTGCTGAGGAAGAAATTGATAAAGCCGGGGCCGGCAATCTCTGTGCGCTCCAATACCGGTGACGCTGGCAGCGCCTTGCATATCATCGCCGCGATGTCGCGGGGATTCCTGCCGGCAGGTTTGGCCAGGGTCAGGGCGATATTACTGGCGAGGTCACCGTGACTCTGGTCGCGAGTTCGGTCAATCTGAATGCGCGGCTCTATACCTGCGGGCAGGTCGCCCTGGGCTGTCAGTGCATCCAGCGCTTGTTGAATAAGCTGGGAGATAGTTTGTTTCATTTAGGGGGATGTACCTGGTTTGCGTCAGTCTACCGTCGATCCGGTCGGATTGCGGTCGCCCATTATCCTTATAAGCTCCTTGAATAGCTAGTGTGCCTCGTCACTCGAGCGGGTCGATGTCTATGGTCCAGTTGAGCCTTCTTGCGGGCAATTTTTCTGCGGCCGAGACCAGAGTTGAAGCGCTAGCCTGCGCCGCTTGTCGGTTGGCGGCAATCAACAGCAACTGGTTGCGAAATTTTCCCGCCCGCCGTTGCATTGGGGACGGTAATGGGCCGATCAAGGTGGCTTCCGGAGGGAGTGCATTCCGAGTCTGGTTTCGTATCTCATGGAGAAATTGCTCGCCGTTTTGCTGATCAGCTGCGTCGGTGCGAAGAATCAACATTGAGCTGGCCGGCGGCAGTTGTAGCTCCAGGCGTTGTGCCAGGATCGCTCGTGCATGGACCGAATACGGCTGCGTCAAGACAGCCTGCAGGGTTGGGTGATCCGGATAGTGGGTTTGCAGCAGAACCTGTCCTGGGTCGCCCTCACGGCCTGCCCTGCCTGCCACCTGGGTTAACAATTGCGCCATGCGTTCTTCACCCCGAAAATCCGCACTGAACAAGGCAGCATCGGCATCGATGACCGCCACCAGTGCCACAGCGGGGAAATGATGGCCCTTGGTCAGCATCTGGGTTCCCAGCAATATACAGGGCTTTGACTTGTTGAGTTCAGCGACCAGCGCCTGCATGCTGCCTTTGCCACGCATGGAGTCACTGTCGACCCGATAGAGTGGCTTGTCGGGGTATTGCAAGCGCAAAAAGTCCTCTGCTTGTTCGGTGCCAACTCCGGCAGTCATTACCCCGGGGCCATGGCAATCAGGGCACCGGGTGGGCAGGGCGACACTTGCACAGCAGTGATGGCAGCGGAGTATTCCCCGACGACGATGGACCGTGAGCCGGGCATCACAATTACGACACTGGGCCAGCCAGCCACAATCGTGACAAAGCAGGGTGGGGGCATAGCCTCTGCGATTCAGGAACAGCAGTACCTGCTTGCCCTGTTGCAGGGTGTCGGCAATGGCGGCTAGCAGCATCGAGGAAAATCCGGCGGTCAGGGGCTGCCTGCGGATATCCAGGGCTGCCATCGTGGGCAGCTGGGCGCCGCCTGCACGCTGTTGCAGTTGTAAGTGCCGGTAACGGCCTGTATTGACATTATGAATGCTCTCAAGCGAGGGCGTCGCGCTACCTAATACCACAGGGCAGCCCTCCAGATGAGCGCGCTTGACAGCAATATCCCTTGCAGAATAGCGAAATCCGTCCTGTTGCTTGTAGGAGTTGTCATGTTCTTCGTCGACAATGATCAGGCCGAGCCGGTTCAGCGGTGCAAAAATCGATGAGCGGGTGCCAATGACAATGTGCGCGCTGCCCTCCCGGGCGGCTTCCCAGGCCCGATAGCGTTCCCCCTCAGCAAGCCCCGAATGCAGGCTTACAATATTTGCCTGAAACCGCGCCTGAAAGCGGTCCAGCGTCTGCGGTGTGAGGCCGATTTCCGGTACCAGCACCAGAACCTGCTTGCCTTCCTCCAGGCAACGGGCTATCAGGCGTAGATATACTTCAGTTTTGCCACTGCCGGTAACGCCCTCCAGCAGATGGCAGTGGAAACCCCCGAGCGTCGCTTGAATCGCTGCAACCGCTGCAGATTGTTCGTCATTGAGATTCAGGCCTGGATTGCTCTGACCTTTGGCGGTGTGGGTTTTAAGGGTGCAGCGTTCTATAAGGTTCTTTTCCAATAATGTTCTCAATACGGCAGCTGAGATACCCTCTTTGCTGAGGGTCGTGGCCGCAATGGATTGTTCACGCTGCAGCAGGGACAGTGCCCGGGCTTGTTTTGGTGAGCGATTCAGTGCGCCTTCGGGGAGACCCTTGCCGCGGCCGTTCAGGCGCCATCCGGCTGTCCCCAGGGGCTTGTGCGCCTTGCCCTGCCGTAAATGAGCAGGAAAGGCTGCAGCTATGACCTCCCCGAGGGGGTGGTGGTAGTAAGTTGCCGCCCACTGGCACAGTTGCAGCATCAGAGGGCTGATAAAAGAGACGCTATCCAGGACTTCAATGGCAGGTTTTAGCTTATTGGCCTGAATATCGGTTTCAGCCAGTACTGCCAGCAGGTAACCCACCATTTCACGTCGACCAAAGGGCACGCGCACCCGGCATCCTGGCTGCAGGCTTGCCAGTTCCGTGGAGGACAGCGCTGCCGGGGGCAGGTAATCGAAAGAAATACGCAGCGGTGAGGGTATCGCCAGGCGAAGAATAGACATTGCGCCCCTTAGTGAGCTGCTTGTGATTGAAAGCGGCACAGTGTAACAAATACCGCGGGGGTATTGCTTATCGCGTCGTGTCTGGTAAGATGCCCGCCTATTTTTTGACCGGCCGATGGCCATCTCCCATATCCAGATGCGGTGCTCGACAGGGGTCGAGTGGCGGCATCACACTAAGGAGTTCGACAATGAAAGCAGAAATTCATCCCAAATATGAGGACGTTACAGCGACTTGTAGCTGTGGCAACCAGATTAAAACCCGCTCTACACTCTGCGAAGACCTGCACGTAGATGTGTGCTCAGAGTGCCACCCATTCTTCACCGGCAAGCAGAAAATGCTTGATACCGGCGGTCGTGTTGATCGTTTCAACAAGCGTTTTGGTAATCGCGGTAGCAAGGCGAAAACTGAAGCGTAAGTATCGGTCAGATAGTAGAATAGAGAAGCGTCCTACCCCTAGTGGTACGGCGCTTTTTTTATGTACAGGATGTACGGTAGATCACGAGAGCCATGGATGGCGGTAGTGATCAATGTCCATGGATGGACGGTACGTCGCGGTAGCCATGGATGGCGTGAGCGACGCGCCATGGTCCGCTCCGCCCGAAATTTGTGGTAAGCGGCGCCGCCATTACAAATAATTGACAGGGCTGACGATATTTTCGGCTTGTCCCACCTACGGCTTTTCTATATGCTCTGATGCCTGTTTTTACCCGCCTAAAAAAGTGAAGTAAACACCATGTCCAAGGATTTGAAGGAAGCAGCATTGCTGTATCACGCTGAGCCAACGCCCGGCAAGATTCAGGTGGAGATCACAACGTCGGCGGAAACCCAATACGACCTTTCTTTGGCCTATAGCCCCGGCGTGGCAGAGCCCTGCCTGGAAATTGCCAAGGACCCCGCCAATGCCTACCTGTATACGGGTAAAGGCAATCTGGTAGGGGTTATCAGCAACGGCACTGCTGTGCTCGGGCTTGGCAATCTGGGCGCCCTGGCCAGCAAGCCGGTCATGGAAGGCAAGGCACTGCTCTTTAAGCGATTTGCGGGTATCAATGCGGTCGATATTGAAGTTAGTACCGAGGATCCCGATATCTTCATCCAGACTGTGGCCTCGATTGCCGATAGTTTTGGTGGGATTAACCTGGAGGATATCAAGGCGCCAGAGTGTTTCGAAATCGAAGCCAAACTGATCGAGCAATGCAATATCCCGATTTTTCACGATGACCAGCACGGCACGGCCATAGTAACGGCCGCAGGCTTGATCAGCGCGCTGGAAATTCAGGGGAAAGCCTTGGAGAGCGCGGTGATCACTTGCCTCGGTGGAGGGTCAGCAGCGATCGCTTGTATGCGACTATTGGTGAGTCTGGGCGCGCGCAGGGAAAATATCTACATGCTGGACAGGCGCGGTGTGATCTATACCGGGCGGGACGGTGTAAATGAGTATAAAGCCGAGTTCGAGAACGCAACTGACAAGCGCAGCCTGACCGATGCGATAAAGGGCGCTGATGTGTTCATCGGATTGTCGGGTGCCAACTTATTGACTGCGGAAATGTTGTCATCGATGGCTGACAAGCCAGTGGTTTTTGCCTGCTCTAATCCGGATCCCGAAATAAGCCCGGAATTGGCCAGGGCGACTCGCAGCGACCTGATTATGGCAACGGGACGATCCGATTACCCTAACCAGGTGAATAACGTGCTGGGGTTTCCGTTTATTTTTAGAGGAGCGCTGGACGTCAGGGCAACCCGGATTAATGAGGAAATGAAGGTTGCTGCAGTTCACGCGCTTTGTGATCTCGCCAAGGAAGAAGTGACGCAGGAGGTTTTGGATGCCTGTGAGCTGGAGTCACTCTCTTACGGCTCAGAGTACATAATCCCCAAGCCCATGGATAGCCGATTGCTTCCCCGGGTATCGTCAGCCGTTGCTAGAGCGGCTGTTGACAGCGGTGTGGCACTGCTGCCCTATCCCGAAGATTACTCTCCGAGCTAGAAAAGCTCGTTCATCAGGTCGTCTGTGCCCTTGCTGCCGGCGCCTGGGCCGTCTTCATTGCCGCCATGGTCTGGCACCCGTTCTTCGCGAAAATATTCGAAAATAGCGTTCTTTTGTCCTGAACGTGCAAGAAGTCCGGTGTCCGGGTCGATACGTACATTGACAATACCTGCTGGAATTGGGCGCTCTTCATCCGGGCTGTCGCGCAACGCTTCGCGCATATAACTAATCCAGATGGGGAGCGCTGCGGTGCCGCCAAATTCCCGTTTCCCCAGCGGGGTGTAGTTGTCGAAGCCAACCCAGGTGGAGGTGACCACATCGCGGTTGTACCCTGAAAACCAGGCGTCCATCGGACCGTTGGTCGTACCCGTTTTACCGGCGATATCACCTCTTTCAAGAACCAGGGCTCTGCGCCCCGTTCCGCGGGTAATAACGTCTTGCAGGATACTGTCGATAATGAAGTTCACCCGGGCGTCCATAATGCGCGGTGCCCTGTTGCTCTCTTGCTCCCTGACGGCATTCTGAGTAAGGATTTCTTCCATGCTTAATTCTGAGTCCGCTGGCTGCTCCGCCTGTTCCCCGTCACAGTGGCGGCAGACCGTCGGTGGTTCGGCCTTAAACACGGCTGCTCCGTGTCGGTCCTCAATGCGTGCAATGAGGTAGGGGTCAACCTTATAGCCGCCATTCGCCAGGGAGGCATAGGCGGTAGCAAGCTCCAGTGGAGAGACACTGTGGGTGCCCAGCGCGAGTGAAAGATCGGGCGCAAATTTTTTGCTGTCAAAACCGAATTTTGCAGCATATTCAGTGACTTGCTGCATTCCCATCTGCTGTAAAAGGCGGATGGAAACCAGGTTTCTTGACTTGGTCAGGGCCCAGCGGAGGCGCGTTGGGCCATAAAATTTGCCACCATCATTTTCCGGTCTCCAGATGCCCTCCAGTGAGCTGTCCTCGAATACCACCGGTGCATCATTGATGATACTGGCTGCACTGAAGCCAGCCTCCAGCGCGGCAGAATAAACAAAGGGTTTGAAGTTGGAACCCGGCTGCCGTTCAGCCTGGGTCGCACGATTAAATTTGCTTTGTTCGAACCCCATACCCCCGACGATACTCACTATGGCACCGTCATCGGGCGCTAGCGAAACCAGGGCGGCCTGGGCTTGTGGAACCTGGCCGAGTCGCCAGTCTCCCGCTTCATCGCGTACGGTGCGAATCAGGTCGCCGACGGTCAGCACGTCGGCTGGCGTAGTGGGTGCGCGGCCCTTTGAGTTTTCGCTGAGATAAGGACTGGCCTGGCGGATGCCATGGTCCCACAGTATCTTTCCGCTACTGCCATCCTCTAGCAGAATAGCAGCGCCCTCTTCATCGACGGCCGTGACAATAGCGGGACGCAGTCCGGCAATCGTGGCTGTCTCAGCGAGGGCGTCGAGCCAGGCGTCTGTGGGAAGCGTTACCGAATCGGGATCCGCCAACGGCAGTTGACGCTCAGGGCCGCGGAATCCGTGGCGTTTATCGTAAGTGATGAGACCGTGATTGATAGAATTCTGAGCTATCTGTTGTAGCTCTGAGCTGATGGTCGTGTAAACGTGATAGCCATCGTTGTAGGCATTCATTCCGTATTTGTTGAGCATCTGCTGCCTGGCCATTTCGGCGGCATAGTGAGCCTGAAAGCTCAACTGAGCTCCGTGGTGCCGGGCGGTTACAGGGTCTTCTATGGCGCTGTCGTGTGTGGCTCTGTCAATGTAACCGAGCGCCAGCATTCGACCCAGAATCCAGTTCCGGCGGTCTTTCCCAGCTACAGGGCCGCTAATAGGGTTGTTGCGCGAGGGGGCTTTGGGTATTCCGGCCAACATGGCTTGCTGCGCGAGAGAGAGGTCGACGATACTTTTGCCGTAGTAGACCTGTGCCGCCGCGTCAAAACCGTAGGCCCTGTGGCCCAAAAAAACTCGATTAAAGTACAGCTCGAATATTTCTTGCTTGTCGAGAGCGCGTTCGATTTCGATGGCGAGCAGTATTTCGTTGAATTTACGGGTGAACGTACGCTCAAGTGTTAAGAAGTAATTGCGTGCTACCTGCATGGTCAGGGTGCTGCCACCGGAACCTTTTTGGCCGGTAAGTAACAGCTCGGAAACCGCTCGCATAAGGCCCATGATGTCTATGCCGCCGTGACGGAAGAAACCATCATCTTCCGCAGCGAGAAGTGCATTTATAAAGGGCTGTGGGATCTCATCAAAGGTCATTGGGCTGCGCTTTTGCTCGCCAAATTGACCTATTAGATCGCCCTCTCTAGTGTAAACTCTCATTGGGGTTTGTAGGCGTACATCCCGAAGGGTTTCTACGTCCGGTAGATTGGGGCTCAGATAGAGGTAGACGCCCGCCAAGAGCCAGATAGAGCCAAAAAAACCCAGTAGCGCGCAACGTAAAATAAAACGAAGGAAAGACATAGAATCCTTTACAAAGCAGTGACTTGTATTAAAGTGGATAGAATATAGGTTACATCAGATTGGTAATTATATGCTTTTTTTATCTTTTGATTGAAATGTGTCTATTTATATCTAACAATTAAAGTATCGGTGTATAAAAATATCCTAAGTTAGTGAAACTGATAGGAAAATAAATTGCTCGGTATACTAGGGAAGAAAAAAGCAACACCAGTTCTGGGGCTGGACATTAGTTCAACGACGGTGAAGCTACTGGAGTTAAGCTATACAGGGGACAAGTATCGCGTTGAAAGTTACGCGGTAAGTTCGCTGCCGGTGGACGCTGTCATTGAGAAAAACGTCAACGATGTGGATGGCGTGGCGAATGCTATTCGCAGCGTAATCGCTCAATCCAGAACTAAACTCAAAACAGTCGCGGCTGCAGTCGCGGGCTCATCGGTCATTACCAAAATGATCGATATGCCTGCGGGGTTGGGCGAGGATGATATGGAGACTCAGCTCACGCTGGAGGCCGACCAATACATCCCCTACCCGCTGGAAGAAGTAGCGATAGATTTCGAAATTCAAGGGGTGTCACCGGAGCGGGACAATCAGGTGGAAGTCCTGCTTGCTGCTTGTAGGCGAGAGACTATCGATGCTCGAGTCGAAGCAGTCGAAGGCGCTGAATTAAGCCCAAAGATTATGGATGTAGAGGCTTACGCGATGGAGCGGGCCTTTACCTTAATCCAGGATCAGCTGGAGATGGAGACTGAAAATACAGTCGCAGTAGTGGATATCGGCGCGACCATGACGACCCTGAGTGTGCTCACCAACGGGCAGACAATTTATACCCGCGAGCAGCTATTTGGTGGCAAACAGCTTACCGACGAAATTATGCGTCGCTATGGTTTACCGCTTGAGGAGGCTGGCCTGGCCAAGAAGCAGGGCGGCTTGCCTGATGACTACGAGCCCGAAGTGCTTGAGCCCTTTAAAGATGCGGTGGTACAGCAGGTAGCACGTTCCCTGCAGTTTTTCTTCTCTTCAAGTCAGTACAACGATGTCGATTACATTATTCTGGCTGGCGGGGTCGCTTCTATGGAGGGGCTTGAGGAGCTGGTACAGGAAAAGCTGGGTACACCCACGGCAGTAGCAAACCCCTTCGCCTCCATGGCAATCTCATCCAAGGTCAACGCAGTTGCGCTTAGCAGCGATGCGCCGGCGATGATGATAGCCTGTGGCCTGGCCTTACGGAGCTTCGACTAATGGCACAGATCAATTTACTGCCATGGCGGGACGAGCGTCGTCAGGAGCAGAAGAAAGAATTCCTGGCGATCGTGGGTTTCGTGCTGGCGCTGGCTGTCGCACTGGTCCTTTTGGGCGACCGGGTCGTGACTGGCCAGATTGAGAATCAAAAAGCACGTAACCAGCATCTTACCGAGCAAATAGCCATACTGGACAAGCAGGTGGCAGAGATTCGGGACTTGCAGCGAAAGCGGAACCAGTTGCTGGATCGAATGCGGGTTATTCAGGAGTTACAGGGCAACAGGCCCATCATCGTGCGCATTCTGGATCAGTTGGTTCGCACGGTGCCTGACGGGGTGTTTTACAAAACTCTAAATACGAAGGGCAAAAACATCGGTATCAATGGTATTGCTGAGTCGAATAATCGGGTATCAAGTTTGATGCGTCGATTGGATGCCTCTGACTGGTTGGCTGACCCCAACCTGGACAAAGTGAGTGCCGCCACGGCATATGGCGATCAGGCCACTTCTTTCAATCTTACCGTAAAAGTAGAGCTGCCCACTTCGGGTACCCCAGAGGGAGGCTAAGCGATGGCATTTGAAAATACAATGCGGGGCCTGAGTGAGTTCGATATTAACGATCTCGACCTGGATAACGTGGGTTCGTGGCCGCCGATTATAAAGATCATCATCTGGTTGCTGCTGATCGCCGCAGTGTTGGCTGGTGGATATTTTTATCACATCAAGGACCTGCAGGCTGAATTGGTTGTTGTTCAGGCCGAAGAAGAGCGCCTTAAGAAGGATTTCGAGAAAAAGGCCTTCCAGGCCGCGAATCTGGACGCCTATAAGCGGCAAATGCTGGAGATGGAGGAGTCGTTTGGTGCGCTGGTAAGCCAGCTACCCAGTGACACGGAAGTGCCTGGTCTGCTGGAGGATATTACCAACAAGGGTTTGCTCAACGGCCTCGAAATCCAGACGATTGACCTGCTGGCGGAGCAGAGCAAGGAGTTCTATATAGAGCTGCCTATCTCAATTGTGGCAACGGGCACCTACCACGATCTGGGGGCTTTTATTAGCGGCATGGCTGCGTTGCCCAGGATCGTGACGCTGCATGATTTCAGTATTGGTGCTAGTACAGAGGGGTCGGGCTTGCTTAATATGCGCCTGGTGGCCAAAACTTACCGCTATAAAGACGAAGAGGCAGAGATATGAACAGTCCTTTTCGCAATGTCTGCGCGGTAGTCGCTCTGGGCTTTAGCCTCACGGGCTGCGGTGGCGGTGACTTTTCCGACCTGGATGCGTTTATGGCGGATAAGAGAGCCCGTCCGGGGGGGATTATTGCTCCCATTCCAACATTTAAGGCTTACGAGGCTTTTGCCTATGGTGCAACGGCGATGCGTAGCCCCTTTGATCGACCCATAGAAGTCAGGGAGATCACTCAACTGCAGGCGATAAGCGCTATCAAGCCGGACGAGACTAGGGCCAAGGAGTTTTTGGAACAATACACCTTCGATTCATTGCGAATGGTCGGCGGGTTGTCGCGAGCTGGCGTGGATTGGGTTTTAATTCGCGATCCTGACGGTGGCATTCACCGGGTAACCATGGGGCACTTCATGGGCCGTAGCCACGGCAAAATTGTAGAAATGACGGAAACTTATGTTGCTGTTGTAGAAATCGTCACTGATGGCACTGAAAACGGATGGGTTGAACGCCCGCGCACCATAAAACTGGACGGCGTATAAGTCAAGATTATGGGTGAACTGTCATGTGCATAATAAAATTGAATTTGGGGACTGGGGCCGTGAATAGACAAAAACAGGATAGAGGGCAGAGGCTGGGACGCCACATGGGATTGGGGCTGGTGTTGGCATTGTTTGCCGGCACCCTGCAGGCCGCACCCAGCGTTACTGATATTGAATTCAGTTCCCGCCCGGGCAGCAAATTCGAAATACGTCTGGACTTTGATGAGACTCCACCTGACATCAAAGCCTACACGATCGAAAAGCCAGCGAGGCTGGCAATCGACTTCCCCGATACCAAAAGTAAATTGGATAGCAAGCGCTATTCATTGCCCTATGGCAATGCGACTGGCGTGGTTGTACTTGAGTCGGGTGACCGCACTCGATTGGTCGTCAATCTCGTCAAAATGGTGCCCTATGAGACCCGGGTTGAGGGCAATAGCCTGTATGTAGTGGTAGGTCAGGGCGGCAGTGATGATTATGTTAAGCAAATTGCCGACCCCAATCGACTGGCTACGGAGATCGTTCCGGTAACAGAGGTTATTTCAGAAATATCGGACCTTCAGTTTCAGCGCACAGGAGACGGCGAAGGTCGTTTGATGCTGGACCTCACCGACCCCTCTGTCGATGTCAATGTCTTCAGTGAAGGCGAAGATATTAAAGTGCAATTTATCGATACCACCGTTCCAGAACGCTTGATGCGACGTTACGATGTGACGGATTTTGCCACACCGGTTAACAGTATTGACGTATCGACCACGGAGCGTGGAGCGACCTTGACACTTAGGGCCACCGGCGATTTTGACTACCTCGCCTATCAGACCGATGGCAAGTATGTGCTCAGTGTTAAGCCTCTTTCAAAGCGCGAAATAGAAAGGCGTAAAGACGAGTTTGCCTACGTCGGTGACCGTATGTCCCTCAATTTTCAGGATATCGAAGTCAGGGCCGTACTGCAGTTGATTGCTGATTTCACGGAGCTGAACCTGGTTGCCAGCGACACAGTGTCGGGGCGTATTACACTGCGTCTTCAGAATGTCCCATGGGACCAGGCGCTGGAACTGGTACTGAAAACCAAAGGCCTGGACAAGCGCCAGAATGGCAATGTCCTTATGGTGGCTCCTGCCGCTGAGATAGCCGAGCGTGAACGGCAACAAATTGAAGCCAACCGGTCCATCGCGGAGTTGGCACCGCTGCAGTCGGAGTTCATCCGTATTCGTTATGCCTCCGCTGCTGACGTGGTGACGTTGTTTAACGCCGGCTCGGAAGATGGCGGCAGCTTAATCTCTGCGCGCGGCTCTGTGGTTGTTGACCCGCGTACCAACTCCCTGATTTTGACCGAGACGGCGACCAAAATTGTTGAAATTCGCGAATTAATCGAACTGGTTGATATCCCGATTCGCCAGGTAATGATTGAGGCGAGAATTGTCATCGCACAGTCGGATCTGCAAAAAGAGCTGGGTATTGAGTGGGGCGGTGGTTATCTGGATCCGGATAAGAATGGCAATATTCTGTCCGTGTCGGGAGACACCGAGAACGTTATTGGCCTGAACAACTCTGTTATCAATGGTGGCCAACCCTCGCTGAATTATCCGGGTGCTCTGTTGGTTGACCTGGGCGCGGCTTCAGCCACCAGTGGTTTCGCTGTAGGCTTTACCAGTAACGATCTGTACCTGACAGCCGAGCTGTCGGCACTGGAGGCGGCAGGTGACGGAGAAGTGGTCTCGCAGCCCAAGGTTATTACCGGTGATAAGCAGCAAGCGACGATAAAGTCTGGTACTGAGGTCCCCTATCAGGAATCCTCCGCCAGTGGTGAGACGACGACCTCGTTTAAAGAGGCGGTATTGAAGTTGGATGTCACACCGAACATCACACCGGATGACAGAATTTTGCTCGACCTGGTCATTAATCAGGACTCCGTAGGAGACCTGGTTCCCAGTGGCCAGGGTGGCGTGATTCCATCCATTGATACCACTGAACTCACTACACAGGTACTGGTGGGTAACGGCGAAACCGTGGTACTGGGCGGGGTGTTCAAGACGGAAGATATCGAACGCATCAGCAAGGTTCCCTACCTGGGCGACATTCCCTACATAGGCGCGTTTTTCAGGAACCAGACGAACACCAACACCAAGACCGAAACGCTGATCTTTATTACCCCGCGGATTTTGGCTGACACGCTGCTCGACTAGGAGTTGCAAGCCACTCATGCCCAACCTGCACAGAGTTTTTCTTGTCGGCCCCATGGGGGCCGGCAAAACGACCATTGGCAAATACCTGGCGCAGCAGCTTAACCTCCAGTTCGCCGATACGGATACTGAGATCGAAGCGCGCACCGGAGCAGATATCCCCTGGATTTTTGACGTCGAAGGCGAACAGGGCTTTCGCGACCGGGAGCAGCTGGCCGTTGAGGAAATGACGCTTTGGGACAATGTCTTGCTGGCAACCGGTGGCGGCGTCGTAATGCGCCCAGAAAACCGGCGAGCGTTGGCGGCACGCGGCTTTGTTATCTACCTTCACGCGACAGTTGATGAGCAGGTTCGCCGTACCCATCGCGACAGGCGCCGACCCCTGCTTCAGTCAGGGGATCCCGAACAAGTGCTTCGTGACCTCATGGCTGTACGCGATCCCTTCTATCGTGAAATCGCTGACCATGTCATCGACACGGATGGCTGCAGCCCGCGCACGGTCGCCCAGAAACTGGTAAAGGAGCTGACTTAGCCGGCTGCGCGGGGCTACAGACAAAGCGGCCGTTTTGGCGTTATGATGTGCCCCCATTTTTTGATCTGAGGTTCCTGTTTTGTCCCTGCTGATGCATACCCTTCACGTCGACCTGGGCGAGCGAAGCTATCCCGTTTATATTGGTCGCGATCTATTCTCCGATAGCCAGCTGTTGGGGCAGCATATTAGCGGTTCGCAGGTTGTTCTTATCAGCAACGAGACCATAGCGCCCCTCTATATGGACAGGGTGAAGGCTGCGCTTGGCGAACGTTCGCTGATCAGTGAGGTGATATTGCCCGATGGCGAGCAATATAAGTCATTGGATACCTTGTCTGCGGTCTTTGATCAGGTGATGACGGAGCGGCACAATCGTAGTACCACATTTGTTGCTATTGGCGGTGGTGTCGTGGGCGATATCACCGGCTTTGCCGCGGCCTGCTACCAGCGTGGCGTGAATTTTGTCCAGGTTCCCACCACGCTACTTTCCCAGGTCGACTCCTCTGTGGGTGGTAAAACCGGCGTGAACCACCCGTTGGGCAAAAATATGATCGGCGCCTTTTATCAGCCCCAGGCTGTGTTAATTGACATCAATACCCTGCAGACCCTGCCCGACCGGGAATTCGCAGCGGGCCTGGCCGAAGTGGTCAAATATGGCCTGATTTGCGATGCGGATTTCTATCAATGGCTGCAGCAAAATATAAAGCAGGTGCTGGCCAGAGAGGAGGCGGCGCTGGCTGAGGCGATCGAACGAAGTTGTGCCTGTAAGGCGCAGGTCGTTGCGGCGGACGAGAGGGAGGGGGGCGTGCGAGCCATCCTTAATCTGGGCCACACCTTTGGCCACGCCATCGAAACAGCCCAGGGTTATGGTGTCTGGCTACATGGCGAGGCCGTCGCGGTAGGTATGTTGCTGGCTCTGCAGATGTCTGCAGCCAGAGGCTGGATCGCCAAAGCCGACGTTACAGGCTTCAGCCAACTACTGCAGGCCATGAATTTGCCCACCGTGGCACCGGACAACATGTCCCCGCAGATTTTTCTCGATCTTATGGGAAGGGACAAAAAGGTGATTGACGGTCGTTTGCGCCTCGTGCTCCTTTCGGCTATCGGTGAGGCTTGTGTCGTTGACGATGTAACGGAAGCCGAGTTGACAGCACTGCTCGGCTAACAGCTCCCCGGGGGATTGACACCTGGAAATTTTCCCAAATTTGTCCACTGCGGTCCATCCGTGTAAAATACCTTCCCCGCTTTTGCCGGGGCACCGTCGAAGCGCCTGTTTGTTCGCTTTAACTTGTTGTTTTTATTGATTTTATTCTGGACTTACTATGAGCGCAGGCCTGTATAGACCTGAAGAGTTCCGCGACAATTGCGGCTTCGGATTGATTGCCCACACCTCGGGTGACGCCAGTCACCGTTTGCTGCAGACGGCTATAGAATCCCTGACCTGTATGACCCATCGTGGGGGCATTGCCGCCGATGGCAAGACCGGGGATGGCTGTGGCTTATTGATGCAAATGCCTGTGCAATTCATGCGGAACCTGGCCAATGAGAGTTTCGGTGTCGAACTGGCGGATAACTTTGGTGTCGGTCAAGTCTTCCTGAGCCGGGACAGTGACAAAGCTGCTGCGGGGCGCGAGGCGCTGGAAACTGCGCTGTCTGAACAGAGTCTCGCGGTGCTGGGTTGGCGCACCGTGCCCACCGATAGCTCCGTCTGTGGCGATATTGCACTGGATACGCTGCCTGTTATCGAGCAGGTGTTTATCGATGCCAGCGGTATATCTGGCGAAGAACTGACCACCAAGCTCTTTGTCGCCAGGCGCCGTGCTGAGATTGCGACGGAGAATGACGAAGAATTCTATATCTGTAGTTTATCGGGGCGGGTCATTTCCTATAAAGGCCTGGTCATGCCGGTGGACTTACCGCTGTTTTACACTGATTTGGCCGACCCGCGCCTGGAAACAGCCATTTGCGTATTCCACCAGCGTTTTTCCACTAACACCATGCCGAAGTGGCCCCTGGCTCAGCCTTTTCGTCTGCTGGCCCACAATGGTGAGATCAATACCATTGATGGCAATCGCAATTGGGCAGAGGCTCGTACGGCGAAATTCGAGACTGAAAAGCTACCTAACATCCGGGATATTGCGCCGCTGGTAAATCGCACGGGCTCAGATTCCTCCAGCTTGGACAATATGCTGGAGCTGTTGCTTACAGGGGGGGTGGATATGCCGCGTGCCCTGCGCATGCTGATCCCCCCAGCCTGGCAAAATATCGAGTCAATTGACCCTGATCTCAAGGCGTTCTACGAGTACCACTCCATGCATATGGAGCCCTGGGATGGTCCGGCCGGCGTCGTATTGACCGACGGCCGCTACGCTGTCTGCCTGCTGGACCGGAATGGCCTGCGGCCTGCGCGCTGGGTAAAAACCAAGGACGGGTTTCTCACCGTTGCTTCGGAGATAGGTACCTATGCCTACAAACCAGAGGATGTCGTTGCCAAGGGTCGCGTTGGGCCAGGCCAAATCTTGGTCGTCGATACCCATACGGGTGAGTTGTTACACACTGCAGATATCGATAACCGTCTGAAGTCCCGGTTTCCCTATAAACAGTGGCTGCGAGAGAATTCACAGCGTATTGAAGGGACATTTGGTGGGGAAGAAACGCCGGGCATAGAGCCAGAAAAACTCGATGCTTACATGAAAATGTTCCAGGTCAGCTTTGAGGAGCGTGACCAGGTATTGAGGCCTTTGGCGGAATCCGGCAATGAGGCGGTCGGCTCTATGGGGGATGACACGCCCATGGCCGTGCTCTCTCGAAAAGAGCGTTCCCTCTACGATTATTTCAGGCAGAAATTTGCCCAGGTGACCAATCCGCCGATTGACCCACTCCGGGAGACCATCGTGATGTCTCTTGAAACGGACCTGGGGAGAGAGAAAAATATATTTGAAGAGGGGCCGGCGCATGCTGACCGGGTTACTCTTACCTCGCCATTATTATCCCAGGCTAAATTCAACACCCTGCTACAGCTGCAGCGTCCCGGTTTCGTTATCAAGGATATCGACTGTTGCTATGATCCGGCCGAGAAGGACCTTAAGCAGGCTCTCTCTGAGTTAGTCGCTCATGCAGAGGAATCTGTGCGGAATGGCTCTACCATCCTGATTTTGTCGGACCGCTCAATCGATAAAGCGCGCCTGCCTGTTCACAGCCTTTTGGCGACGGGGGCGGTTCACCATCGCCTGATTAAAAGTGGACTGCGCTGCGACACCAATATTGTGGTGGAGTCCGCCAGTGCGCGGGACTCTCACCAGGTCGCCTGTCTGCTGGGTTTTGGTGCCACCGCTATTTATCCCTATCTGGCATACAGCGTCCTGGAAGAATTAATTCGCAATGGTGAGATACTCGGCGAACCCAGTGGATCGTACAAAAATTATCGTAAAGGTATTAACAAGGGCCTGCTGAAAATCATGTCGAAAATGGGCATTTCAGCGGTGAGTTCTTACCGCGGAGCCCAGTTATTCGAAGCGGTAGGCCTGGCAAGCGAAGTTGTCGACGAGTCTTTCTGCGGCGTCGCCTCGCGCATCCAGGGTGCCGGATTCGAAGAGTTGGAACTGGATCAAAAAGCGCTGGCGCAACGGGCCTGGTCTTATCGTAAAACCCTGGACCAGGGGGGGCTGCTCAAATATGTCCATGGTCAGGAGTATCACGCCTTCAATCCCGACGTGGTAACGACCTTGCAAGAGGCGGTCGCCACGGGAGATTACACGGTATACAAGCGGTATGCCAAATTGGTTAATGAGCGGCCGGTAACCACGATCCGTGATTTGCTGGGCCCTGTGCTGGCAGAAAATGCGCTGCCCCTTGATGAGGTGGAGCCGGTAGAGAGTATCCTGCCCCGGTTTGATTCCGCCGGTATGTCCCTGGGGGCCTTGAGTCCGGAGGCACACCAGGCTTTGGCGGCCGCAATGAATCGCATGGGTGCCCGTTCCAACTCCGGTGAAGGCGGTGAAGATCCTGAGCGTTTTGGCACGGAGCGGATCTCGAAAATAAAGCAGATTGCCTCTGGTCGTTTCGGGGTTACTCCGCATTATCTGGTTAATGCGGAAGTGCTGCAGATAAAAGTGGCGCAGGGCGCGAAGCCGGGCGAGGGCGGACAGCTCCCGGGCGGCAAGGTGAATGACCTGATTGCCAGGCTGCGTTTTTCCGTTCCCGGTGTGACACTCATATCGCCGCCGCCACACCATGATATTTACTCGATTGAAGATCTGGCCCAGCTGATTTTTGATCTTAAGCAGGTTAATCCCAAGGCCCTGGTATCCGTTAAATTGGTATCCGAGCCCGGTGTCGGCACGATTGCCGCGGGGGTTGCCAAGGCCTATGCAGATCTTATTACCATCAGTGGGTATGACGGCGGTACTGCCGCCAGCCCGCTGACGTCAATTCGCTATGCCGGTTCTCCCTGGGAGTTGGGTCTGGCTGAAGTGCAGCAAACGTTGCGAGGCAATAATCTGCGCGGCAAGATTCGTCTGCAAACGGATGGTGGATTGAAAACCGGACTGGATGTCATCAAGGCGGCCATACTGGGCGCTGAGAGCTTTGGTTTTGGCACGGGGCCGATGGTGGCGCTGGGTTGTAAGTACCTGCGTATATGCCATCTGAATAACTGTGCTACGGGTGTCGCCACCCAAAATCAGAAATTGCGGGACGATCACTTCAACGGCACCGTGGAGATGGTAATCAATTTCTTCACCTTTATCGCTCTGGAAACTCGGGAGTGGCTGGCGCGCCTGGGTGTTAGCTCTATCGAGGAACTGATCGGACGCACCGACTTACTCGAGCTTCTGCCGGGTGAAACCAGTAAGCAACAAAAGCTGGATCTGGGCCCGATTTTATACAAGCACCCGGACGCTGAGGGCCAGCCTGAATTTTGTGAAGTTGCGGCTAACGATCCCTTTGATGAGGGGGCGACAGCGGAGGCTATGGTTGCAGCTACAATGCCGGCCATAGAATCCTGTAGCGGTGGCGAGTTCGAATTTACCGTGAACAACTGCGACCGCTCTATCGGTGCGCGCATGTCCGGTGAAATTGCGCAGCGCCACGGTAATACTGGCATGGAGTCCAACCCTATTGTTCTGCGTCTGCAGGGCACGGCCGGTCAGAGCTTTGGCGTTTGGAACGCCGGGGGTCTGCACATGTACCTGGAGGGAGATTCAAACGACTACGTCGGCAAGGGCATGGCCGGTGGCAAATTGGTCGTTTACCCACCTCGGGTCAGTGAGTTCAAATCCCAGCATACGGCGATTATTGGTAACACCTGTTTGTACGGTGCAACAGGTGGCCGCCTGTTTGCAGCGGGTGTCGCGGGCGAACGTTTTGCTGTTCGCAACAGCGGTAGCCACGCTGTCGTCGAAGGCGCCGGGGATCATTGCTGCGAGTATATGACAGGAGGCAGCGTGACGGTTCTCGGGCCTACAGGTGTCAACTTCGGAGCGGGTATGACCGGTGGTTTTGCCTATGTGCTGGATCAGGACAGGCGGTTCATTGATAGGTATAACAGTGAGTTGGTGGAAATTCATCGGGTGAGCTCGGAGTATATGGAGCCCTACCGGTACCATTTGCGCTCAAATATTGAAGAGTTTACGCGTGAGACGGGCTCAGAATGGGGTGCGTATTTGCTGGGCCACTTTGAGGATTACGTCGGTAAATTCTGGTTGGTGAAACCCAAGGCTGCTGATCTTGATCGCCTCCTGTCGCGTTTACGCGATACCGACTAGATGGATAGGCCGAATAGGCAGGAATTACTATGACCAAGCGTTTATCGAACGACTTTCAGTTTATTGATGTTGGCCGGCATGATCCGGACAAGAAGGCTCTGCAGTCGCGTACAACAGAGTACGTTGAAATATACGAGCCTTACAGTTCCAACCAGGTAGAGGGTCAGGCCCACCGCTGCCTGGAGTGTGGCAACCCCTATTGTGAATGGAAGTGTCCGGTACACAATTTCATTCCCAATTGGCTGAAGCTGGTGACCGAGGGGAACTTGTTCGAGGCAGCGGAACTCAGTCATCAAACCAATACCCTGCCCGAAGTCTGTGGTCGGGTCTGTCCCCAGGATCGTCTTTGTGAGGGTGCTTGTACCCTCAATGATGGTTTTGGTGCTGTGACCATTGGGGCTTCCGAAAAGTACATTACCGATACCGCACTGGCGATGGGTTGGCGTCCGGATATGTCGGGCGTCATCGCCACGGGTAAGAAGGTGGCGATTATCGGCGCCGGTCCAGCGGGACTGGGCTGTGCCGATGTGTTGGCCCGCTCCGGGGTCGAGCCTGTCGTTTTCGACCGCTATCCGGAAATTGGCGGCCTGCTGACCTTCGGTATTCCCGAGTTTAAGCTGGAAAAGGAAGTGATGGTACGGCGTCGGGAAGTCTTTGAAGGTATGGGCATAGAGTTTCGCCTGAACACCGAGGTTGGAACTGACATCAGTTTGAGCGAACTGCTCGAACAGTACGATGCAGTTTTTATCGGCATGGGCACCTACAAATATATGCGCGGTAACTTTCCTGGAGAGAATTTGCCCGGTGTGTATGAGGCACTGCCCTACCTGGTGGGGAATGTTAACCACAACCTTGGGTTCGAACAGCCCTCTGACGATTACGTTAATCTCAAGGGCAAGCGGGTGGTTGTACTCGGTGGTGGCGATACCGCAATGGACTGTGTGCGCACCGCGGTACGCCAACAGGCAGAGCTTGTGATTTGTGCTTACCGTCGCGACGAAGAAAATATGCCCGGTTCCCGGAAAGAGGTCAAGAATGCCCGCGAAGAGGGCATAGAATTTCTGTACAATCGCCAACCTGTAGAGATCGTAGAGTATTTTGGTCAGGCCTGTGGTGTGAAAATGATCCAGACAGAGCTGGGCGAAGCGGATGAAGGCGGTCGGCGCCGCCCCCAGGCAATACCGGGCAGTGAGGAGGTTTTGGAAGCCGATGCGATCATCGTGGCCTTTGGTTTTCAGCCTGACCCGCCGGAGTGGCTGGGAGCAGCCGATGTGCAGACGAATGACTGGGACGGCGTAATTGCCGAAGAGGAACAGACCTATAAATTCCAGACAAGCAACCCCAAAATCTTTGCTGGTGGCGATATGGTTCGCGGATCTGATTTGGTGGTTACTGCGATCTGGGAGGGCCGGCAGGCGGCCGAGGGAATTCTCGATTACCTGGAGGTGTAAATTCAACACCTGCAAGAGAAGTAATGTAATTCACTGCGTTCCCTGTGTTTAGGGTACTTACATAAAGAGACGGTTTATAGATGACTGAACTGAAGAATGATCGATTTTTACGTGCGCTGATGCGTCAACCGGTCGACAGAACGCCGGTATGGATGATGCGCCAGGCGGGACGCTATTTACCTGAGTACCGGGCGACGCGTCAGCAGGCGGGCTCCTTTCTTGATCTGTGCAAGAACACGGAACTGGCATGTGAGGTCACCATGCAGCCCCTGCGTCGCTACCCCATGGATGCGGCCATTCTTTTTTCGGATATTCTCACGATTCCTGATGCGCTGGGTCTGGGCTTGTATTTTGAAGAGGGCGAGGGTCCGCGTTTTAAAAAAACCGTACGCTCCGAGCAGGATTTAGCGGCCCTGAACAGCTTTAAGGCGGACGATGATCTGTCCTATGTGATGGACGCGGTCAGTGCTATCCGTCAGGAATTGAATGGCCAGGTGCCGCTGATTGGTTTTTCAGGGAGCCCATGGACGTTGGCGACCTATATGGTCGAAGGGGGCTCCTCCAAAGACTTCCGCCATGTTAAAACGATGGCCTATGATCAGCCGGAATTGATGCACGCCTTGCTCACGCTGTTGGCAGATGCCGTGGCGGACTATCTCTGTGCCCAGGTGCGTGCTGGGGCGCAGGTTTTGCAAATTTTCGATACCTGGGGAGGTTCCCTGAGCGCGGCGGCCTATAAGGAATTTTCGCTCAAGTATATGCAGCGGATTATCTCCCGTTTGCCCACCGAGGCGGATGGCCGACGGGTCCCTGTTATTGTTTTCACCAAAAATGGCGGGCAGTGGCTGTCCTCCATCGCTGAGTGCGGGGCCGCAGCTGTCGGTATCGATTGGACGACTGAGATCGGCAGTGCCAAGGCCCAGATTGGTGATCGTGTGGCACTGCAGGGAAATATGGACCCTACGATGCTATTTGCCTCGCCTGCACGCATCAGGGAAGAAGTCGCCACCATCCTGGCAGGCTTTGGGCATGGCGGTGGTCACGTATTTAACCTCGGCCATGGCATCACCCCTGGCGTGAACCCGGATCATGTGACGGCATTTGTCGATGCTGTCCAGGAATTATCACCCCAGTATCACCAGTCCAACGGATGATATAAGCTTGCCCGGCTGCAATAGCCGGGGCAGTGCCCCGGAGCTGCTAGCTAACTGACTTTCTTTGCGGTGTCCTCATCGCAACAAAAATCGTGTTCCATTTCCAGGGCTGGCACGTCGGAGGTGGGATGGCCGACTATTTTTGCCGGTACGCCAGCGACCGTGGTATGGGCCGGAACATCTTCCAATACCACACTGCCAGCGCCAACCTTGGCGCCGGTGCCGACCTTGATGTTACCTAAAATTTTGGCACCGGCACTGATGAGTACGCCGTCGGCTATTTTTGGGTGGCGATCGCCTTCATCCTTGCCGGTGCCCCCCAGGGTGACCGCTTGCAAAATAGAGACATTGTTACCCACCGTGGCTGTTTCGCCTATGACCAGGCCGGTGGCGTGGTCCAGCATGATACCGCAGCCCAATTTTGCAGCGGGGTGGATATCAACCCCGAACTCCGAGGACACTCGATTCTGGAAAAACAGCGCCAGTGATTTGCGGCCCTGTTGCCATAGCCAGTGTCCTACCCTGTGACTTTGCAGGGCATGAAACCCTTTGAAGTAGAGGAAGGGCACCGACAATTCGTTACAGGCGGAGTCCCGGGCTTCAACGGCCAGCAGGTCGGCGCGAATAGCACGCGGTATACAGGGGTCGTGTTTGAAAGCGTCGAGAATCACTTCCCGCAGTAACAGCGCTGAAACAGTGGCGCTATCCAGCTGACTGGCGAGGTGAAAGCTCAGGGCCCGCTCCAGTTTTGCATGGTTCAGAATGGTGGCGTGCAAAAAACTCGCGAGTATGGGTTCATTCGCGGCCTTTTGCTCTGTTTCCTTGCGTATTCGGTCCCAGACTACGTCTGGATGTTTTTTGGTCATGTTTCTACCTCGTTTGAGACTGCGAACTGTAGCTGATAAAAGGCTATCAGTCACGACACGCGATTCAGGGGTTTACTGAGAAAGCGCCACAGTCCATGGCCGCTGGCCTGGTATTTCTGTTCGAACAATGTGATGGGCTGCTCGGGTTCCACCTGTTGCACCCGTCCACGCTGACCCGCCAGATGCATGGCGACACCAAACTCCTCAACATAGATTTGCCAATTGGAGCGTAACTCCACTATTCCACCGAGTTGAAGCAAGTAGCGAAAGGCGGGATGGCCATGAATTCTGCGTTGCAGGTGTTTGGCTTTTGGCCAGGGGTTGGGGTACAGCAGGTAGTGGTAGTCCGGCTTAATCCGGGCCTGTAATAGCAGCTGCCAGATATCTTCACACTCAGCTTGCAGCAGAATCGTGTTTCCGCGGCCATGGTGAGGGTGCTTTGCGAGACGGTGGGCGGATTTATCAATGCCGACTATCAGGTGGTCCGGGTGGCGCTGTGCGAGTGCGGCTGTGCTGTGTCCGGTGCCGCAAAATGAATCCAGGACCAGAGGGCGTGGTGCTACCGTCAGGCGCTCCAGCAGTAGGTTAAACGCCTGCTGATTGTGGCTGGCAACGGGTTTGCGGTACGCGTTGGCCAGATGCCGCTGGATCAGTTCCGGCAATTTCGGATGAGCGTGCAACTGCGTGCTACTGACTGGGGTAGAATCGGCTTGCAAAACCGGGGGACTCCTGTAAAAGTGGCTGCGAATCTTCGCTGGTTATTGATGGTAATCAGTGCCGGGACATTGCGAAAGTCCCATAATCTTATTATTTAACTTCTACAGATCTTTTATCTATGCGCAAGGACCTCCGGCCCTACTGGCTGAAAAAGTTTTATCTAAATTACAGGCGCTGGTACGCCGAGTACTTCCTGAAGCCGGAATGCGAATATCTGGGGCCATTTCATACGATTATGAAGCCGCGGTATGTGCATATCTCCGGGCCCAATATCCGCATTGGGCGCTCTTTTACCGCCGTGGGTGAGCCGATGCACCGGGTGGAAATCGGCGTGTGGGGGCGCAGCCCCGGGCTGGGGCGTATAGAGATTGGCGAGTGTGTGCTTATGAGCCCGGGGTCGCGACTCAGTGCCAGTGATGAAATCGTTATCGGTGACGGTGTGATGATGGCGAACGGTGTGTATATTACCGATTCTGACTGGCACACGATCTATGACAGAACCGAGCGGGATGAGCGGGTTACGCCGGTGCATATTGGAAAAAACGTATGGCTTGGCGACCACGCCACGGTGCTAAAAGGCGTCACGGTTGGCGAGAACAGTGTGATAGCTGCCCGTGCCGTGGTGACCCGTGATGTGCCCGCCAATGTTGTGGTGGCAGGTAATCCGGCTAAAGTGGTAAAGGAGCTGGACCTGGAGCGCGGCTTTAAAACGCGTATGGACTACTTCTCTGACCCGGCAGGCATGGAGCGATTCTTTGATGCGATCGACCGGGAAGTATTGGAGGGGAATAGTTTCTGGCGGTGGCTGTGGGCCGTGATTCGGCCCACATACACTGAGTCCTGATGCTGTCCTAAAGCAATTGCAGGGGTTCTTCCTGCAGGGCAGATAACTGTTCACGCAGTTCCAGCACGTGGTCAGCCCAATACCGCTCGGAGTTGAACCAGGTGAAACTGCGGGGAAAAGCGGGGTCTTCCCATCGCCTGGCCAGCCAGGCGGAATAATTCACAATGCGCATGGTGCGCAGGGCCTCCAGCCAGCGCAGTTGCCGGGGCTCAAAATCGCAAAACTCGCTATATCCCTCTATGACCTCTGCCAGTTGTAACTGCCTGCGATGACGCTCGCCGCTGAGAAACATCCAGAGATCCTGTACCGCCGGGGCCATTGCGCAATCATCCAGGTCGACGAAATGTGCGGTATTGTCCCGCCACAGGATATTGCCCACATGGCAATCGCCGTGAACGCGGATCAGGTCCCCGGGCTTCACCTCGGAATAGATGGCGTTCACGGTTTTCTCGAGGTCGGAGGCCAAACTGCTGTAGGCAGGTATCAGGTCTCTGGGGATGAAGTTCTGCTCCAGTAGAAAAGCGATATTCTTTGTCATCATCCGCTCAACGGTGATTTCAATACGCTGTTCGAAGCGGCTGGCCCTGCCAACGGCGTGGATGCGGCCCAGTGTCCGGCCAAGTACCAACAAGTTGTCGAGGTTGTCCAGTTCCGGAGGGTAGCCTCCGCGGCGTTTGAATAGCGCGAACTGGAAACCCGCATGTTCGTGCAGGCTGCTGCCGGCACTGTCGACCATAGGTGCAACAACTGATATGTCGGCCTCAACCAGTTCGCGACTGAATGCGTGCTCCTCCATTATCTGCTCTGTGGTCCATCGACCAGGCCTGTAGAACTTGACGATTAGTGGCTCTGCATCCTCCAGGCCGACCTGATAGACACGATTTTCATAGCTGTTGAGCGCGAGCAGCCTGGCATCGCTAAGATAGCCCGCTGACTCCACGGCATCAATTACCAGATCAGGTGTGAGGGGGTCATAGGGGTGGGAGCTCAATCGTTTTTCTCCATAATCTCGCTTAACAGTGCGACACTCTTGATCTGGGCGTACAGGGAGTCTCCCACGGTCAAGTTCAGCTCGGCAACTGATTTGCGTGTAATTCTGGCCAGTAGATATTGTCCGCCCAGCGCCAGTCGAAGTAGCACCCGGGCACCGCTGGTTTGTTCGATCTGTTGTAGTGTGACGGGCAAAATATTCAGTATGCTGCTCTCGGTTGGGCGTTCACGGCAGATACTGATATCCCGCGCGGGAATACGCAGACGGCACCGGGCTCCCGTGGGGAGTGTCATCTGCTTGACGTAAAATGTATGTCCCTCTACGTCCAACTCTGACAGCCCGAAGTTGACATCATGCCGCTGCAGGTCACCTATGAGAATCGTTGCCGCCTGCTCCTCATGTGACAAGCGGGAGTCCAATCGGCTGCATAAGTCGAGCACTGAGCCCTGATCATCTATGCGCCCTTCATTCATGAGCACGAGATTGTCAGCCAGTTGGCTGACTTCCTCCATGTCGTGGCTGACGTACAGCATAGGCAAGTCAAGGGTGTCACGCAGCTGGTGCAGGTATCTCAGGCACTGTTGCCGGGCCAATTTATCGAGGTTCGCCAGGGGCTCATCCAGTAGCAGCAGGCGTGGGGCGCTGAGCAGTGCGCGGGCGATGGCAACCCGCTGTTTTTGTCCGGCCGAGAGCTGCGTCGCGGGTCGCTGTAACAAGTCCTCCAGATGTAACCATTCACTGACCATTGCCAAGCTGATTTTGCTGCTCTTGCGCCTGCGCTTGATCGCATAGTCCAGGTTTTGGCGAACATTGAGGTGGGGGAAAAGTCGTGCATCCTGAAACACGAAGCCGATGTCTCGTTGCCAGGGCGGGAGCAGGGTCTGCTCTGATTGCCAGGTTTCACCACGGTAGATAATTTCACTGCCGGCATCGGCTGTTTGCAAGCCTGCAATACAGTTTAGTAGGGTAGTTTTTCCGCTGCCACTATGGCCGTAAATGGCCGTAATGCCCCGGTCCGGTAGGCTGCAGTCTACGGCCAACTGAAAAGTGGGTGCGGTGTTGAGCTTGATGCGCACTTTGAGTTCGCTCATTGTGGCGACCGCCATAATCCCTGGGGGTTGCTACGATAAAGCAGAAACAATAATACGATGGAAAAGAGCATCAGCCCACCCGCGAGCCGGTGTGCCTCCGCAAACTGCAGGGATTCTACCTGATCGTACAGGGCGATGGAGAGCACCCGGGTTTCCCCGGGAATATTACCCCCGATCATTAATACTACGCCGAATTCTCCCACCGTATGGGCAAAGCCGAGGCTGGCGGCAGTAATAAAGCTGCGTTTGCACAGGGGCATCACCACGCAGCGAAACTGATCCATAGGTGGCGACCCCAGTGTCGCAGCGGCTTGTAACAGGCCAGCGGGTACTTGAGCAAAGGCGCTTTGTAGCGGCTGCACTACGAAAGGGAGAGAATAGATGAATGAGCCGATTACCAGCGCACTGAAACTGAAAGCCAGCTGCGAGCCGGTAAGTTGCTGCCAGAATTGCCCCAGGGAGGTTTGTGGCGAGAGCAACAGCAATAGATAAAACCCCAATACCGTGGGTGGCAATATGAGGGGCAGGGCAACCACCGACTCCACCATGGCACTGAAACTGCTGCGTTGCCGGGACAGCCACCAGGCCAGAGGCGTACCCACGGCAAGCAGGAGCAGTACCGTTACGCTTGCCAGTCGAATGGTCAGCCAGATAGCGTCCAGCTCAGCTGCAGTCATTGGCAGGCGCCATATCCGGCAGTTGAAATCAAATTTCGCACAGCGCTACTTTGCAAAAAGTCCATATAGTCCCTGGCGGCAGAGTTCGATTGCGCCCTTGTGAGTAGGGTAGCCTGTTGATTTATGGGTGTATACCAGCTCTGCGGAATGGGCACAGCCTCGTGTGGCAGTAGTGACAGTGCGACCAGGGCGCGGTCGACGGAGGCGCTGTACCAGTACTGGTAGGCCTGTACCACATTGTTGGCACGTACCACTTTGCGCTTTTTGGCCGCAGTGTATTCGGGTCTGTTTAGGACTTCCATCGCAGCTCTACCGTAAGGCG
The DNA here is from genome assembly GCA_036960305.1 of Halioglobus sp. Lineage (GTDB taxonomy): Bacteria > Pseudomonadota > Gammaproteobacteria > Pseudomonadales > Halieaceae > JBALVT01. The sequence goes on from JBALWA010000018.1 coordinate 64,534, forward strand.
CAGTGGCAGGATTGGCGATAGCCAGGCTGAAGTCAGGGTTCTGGAGGTCTTCCAGTGAATCCTTGGCACCCGCCAGGGCCAGCAGGCCTCTGGCGTAGCAAAAGCGGTTTTCAGGGGCAACGTAACCGGCGGCTTCCAGTGCCTCTGGTGATTGGCTATCGGCTGCGAGAAAAATGTCGAATGGCGCGCCGTACAGAATCTGGCTGTGCAGGACCCCGGTGGAGGCGCTACTTAATTTGGTGAGATGTCCGGTCTCTTGTTCGAACTGAGCATTAATTGCCTGCGCTGTTTGTTTAAAATTGGATGCGACTGCGATATGGACCTCTCCGGCTGATGCCGCTGGCACAACACAGCATAAAAATGTCAACAACAGGCGTCGCATACTCGGGTCTCGGAAGGCAGTGGGGGGGAGTATGCGGCATGGGGCCGTGAAATGCATGTCAGCTGCTAGTGAGGAGATACACCAGGCGCAGGCGTGCGTGCGATACACCATACTTCGACGGATGCGGCTCCCGCCGTGCACAATACCTTAGCCAATGCGTCAACGGTACTGCCGGTTGTCATGACATCGTCGACTATGGCCAGACGCAGACCGTCGCAGGGGTGGCATACCTCGAAGGCACCCCGCAGGTTATCGCTTCTGTGGCTGGCATCGAGGCTGGATTGTGTCGCTGTGGTGCGGCGGCGGCTGACCAGTCCAGCCCAGAGTTTAGCTGCCCGCAACAAGGGGTTTTGGCGACGGAGTTGATGGCAGAGCAGTTCTGATTGATTGAAGCCTCGATGGCAGAGGCGTCGCCAGTGCAAAGGGACCGGCACGATGGCGTCTACCGTCGGGGCTGAGGCCAGTTGTTCCAGCCAGAGTCCCGCCAGGAGGCCAGAGAGTCGTTGCTCCCCCATGAATTTCCAGCGATGCATCAGAAAGGCCATATGTTCATCGTATAGCCAGGGCGCAAGTACTCGCGTATAGGAGGGGAGTTGCTGTTGGCAGCCGCCGCATAGGCGTGGGGCGCTTGTTGCCGAGGGTGGCAGGGGCAAGGCACAGCGCTGGCAGCTGTGGTTGTTTGGCGCCATTCTGGCCTGGCATGCGCTGCAAAGGGGTAGTCTTCTGTGACTCCGAAGACCGCACAGTTCGCAAAATACAGGGTACAGGGCCTCCAGAAAGTTGTTAACCATTTGCATTGCCTCTGGTTGACAGGCGGGCTGGTGACGTTATCATTAGCGCTCGCTCAAAAAATGTACAGGTAACGCAATGACACAGGGCTCCCAGGTAAGCCATGCCGACTTCTCCGGCCAACGCGCAGACATCCGTCAGGACTGGTCGCGCCGGGAAATAGAGGCATTATTCGAACTGCCCTTCAATGATTTGTTGTTTCAGGCCCAGACATTGCACAGGCAGTATTTTGACCCGAATCAGGTGCAGGTGAGCACATTACTTTCTATCAAAACCGGCGCTTGCCCGGAAGACTGCGCTTATTGCCCCCAGAGCAATCGATACGATACCGGGCTGGAAGTTGAGAAATTGATGGAAGTGGAGCAGGTGCTGGAGCAGGCCAAAGCGGCAAAAGCCACTGGCGCCAGCCGTTTTTGCATGGGTGCTGCCTGGCGTTCGCCCAAAAAGCGCGATATGCCCTACGTTGTTGCCATGGTGAAAGGGGTCAGAGCGCTGGGTCTGGAGAGCTGTATGACACTCGGCATGCTCACCGAAGAGCAGGCAGCGGAGCTCGGGGAAGCGGGCCTCGATTACTACAACCACAACCTGGATACATCTCCTGAGTATTACGGTGATGTCATCACGACCCGGACCTACCAGGATCGACTGGATACCCTGGGGCACGTTCGTGGCGCGGGGATGAAGGTCTGCAGTGGCGGCATCGTCGGAATGGGCGAGCAGCAGGGAGACCGCGCGGGATTACTGCAACAGCTTGCGAATATGCCGCAACACCCCGAGAGCGTACCGATCAATATGCTGGTGCGTGTCGAGGGTACGCCCCTGGCTCTGGAGGAGGACCTGGACCCATTCGATTTCATACGTACGATTGCCGTGGCCAGAATTGTGATGCCGGCTTCCCATGTGCGCCTGTCTGCGGGGCGTGAAGAAATGAACGAACAAATGCATGCACTGGCCTACTTTGCCGGCGCCAACTCAATTTTCTACGGCGAGAAGTTGCTGACTACGCCAAATCCCCAGGCCAATTCGGATATGGCCCTGTTTGGACGACTGGGCATTTCCCCGGAGCAGCGCTGTGTGGACGACGTTCCGACCGATCCCACCCCCCAATTTTACGATGCGGCATCGATCAGCCACTAGGATTAGCGACTCACCGCCATGCCCGGGTTTAAACAGCGTCTGGAAGCTGGGCTCACCCAGCGCCAGAATGACGGACTGTATCGGCGGCGCCTGACGCTGGAGTCAGCTCAGGGGCCGGAGGTGTGGCTTGATGGCCGTAAGTACCTGAATTTCTGCAGCAATGACTATCTGGGTCTGTCCTCGCACCCTCGGCTGATTGAGAGTTTTCGCCAGGCAGCCCTGCGCTACGGAGTTGGCAGCGGCGCGTCTCATTTGGTTTGTGGTCACAGTACGCCCCATCACCAGCTGGAGGAAGCGTTGGCTGAATTCACTGGCAGACCGCGGGCTCTATTGTTCTCATCCGGTTATATGGCCAATATCGGCGTGCTGACCACGCTGTTACAGCGGGGTGACAGCGTTTTTCAGGATAGGCTGAACCACGCCTCGCTGTTGGATGGTGGCTTGCACAGCGGTGCGCGTTTTCAGCGATTTATTCATAACGATATCGATAGCTTGAAAGGTAAATTCGCGGGAGCGACGGGTGAAAAACTGGTCGTGGTGGATGGTGTCTTCAGTATGGATGGAGACTCCGCTCCACTGACCGAACTTGCTGGCCTGTGTCGACAACAGGACGCCTGGCTAATGGTCGATGACGCGCATGGTTTTGGTGTTACCGGGGCCAGCGGTGCCGGCAGTCTCGAGGCCGCGGGCCTGGGGCTGGACGAAGTGCCGGTATTGATGGCCACCCTGGGCAAATCCATGGGGACCGCAGGCGCCTTCGTTGCAGGCGATGAGATTCTGATAGAGGCGCTGATCCAGCATGCGCGCAACTACATCTATACCACGGCGATACCGCCAGCAGTTGCCGCAGCATCACTCACTGCCCTGTCACTACTGAAGGAAGAGTCCTGGCGGCGGGATCATTTGACGGCGCTCATTGCAGACTTTCGTCGGGGTGCTGAAGCGTTGGCTTTGCCGATAATGGCATCTTCCAGTGCTATCCAGCCCTTACTGGTTGGAGATGCCAGCCGGGCCACAGCTCTAAGTAGCAGGTTGCGCGAGAATGGGTTTTTGATTGGCGCCATTCGCCCACCGACAGTGGCCGCGGGAACCTCCCGGCTGAGAATCACCCTGAGTGCGGCCCACAGTAGGGAGCAAGTGGAGCAACTGTTGGAGCAGTTGGCCCAGTGCTGGAACAATGACTGAGATTCAGCTTGCCAGCGAATTCTTGCCGGCCTGTGGTGAGGCCCGGCAGGATCTCGTACTGCTCCACGGTTGGGCTGGCAGCCCCGAGGTATGGCGTCCGATGCTGCCCCCACTGCGTCAATGGGCAAATGTTACCCTGGTCGACCTGACGGCTTATGGGTCGGGTCTGACAGAGGCATCTGTTGCTCCCGTGGATTCATTGATGGCCGCTATATTGGCGGCGGTGCCCGAGCGGGCGATTTTTGTTGGTTGGTCACTGGGTGGGCAAATAGCGGCTTGTCTGGCCCATTCATATCCCCACAGGGTAAATGCCCTGATTACCCTGTGCAGTAACCCGCGTTTTGTGGCGGATGGCGAATGGCCTGGGATGCCCGAGCTGCAGTTTATTGCTTTCAAAGACGGATTACAGGCGGATACTGCCGCGACCTTGCGGCGTTTTGATAGCCTGCAGAGCGGCGGCTCTCCTCGCCAGAGGGGGGTCTTACGGGATCTAGCCAACTGCCGCCGAGACAGTCATTGCGGGCAGCTTCTCCCCGGCCTTGAGTTGCTGGAAAAATTGGATCTGCGCGACACACTATCGGCGTTGAGACAGCCACAGTTGCACGTTTTTGCCGGCGCTGACGCCCTGGTTCCCGCAGCTGTACCAGCGGCTCTGACTTCGTTGCTGGCCGATGTGCCGGCCGCCAGAATTCATACTATGCAAGGGAGTTCCCATGCAATGCCGCTGGATGCCGCCATTGAGACGGCCAGTGTCATCTTCGACCTTGTTGCGAGCTCGGGTCTAAATCGCGATGGCTGTGATCTTGCTGCGGAACCTGCCAAGGCAGAAGTGGCAGAGTCATTTAGTCGAGCGGCCGGACAATACGATTCTGCGGCACAGCTACAGCGTGCTGTTGGTACCCGTTTACTCGAAAGCACTGATTATACCGCTGCGGCGCCCGAGCTCGTGCTGGACCTGGGCTGTGGTACAGGCTATTTTCATCCAGCCCTGAAGCGGCGATTCCCCAGCGCCCATTATGTTGGTCTGGATCTCGCTCCCGGTATGGTGCAGTTTGCCCGCGCACAGTTTCCAGATGAACAAAAGTGGTTGGTGGCCGATGCTGAAGGTTTACCTTTGGCGGCCAATTCGGTCGATCTGGTATTCAGTAGTCTGGCGATTCAGTGGTGCCATAGCCCACAGCGACTATTTGCCGAGCTTGCTCGAGTGCTAAAGCCTGGTGGCCGCTGTGTATTTACTTCGCTGGGGCCAGAAACCTTAAAAGAGCTGCGCGCTGCCTGGGCGGCGGTCGACAAACATCAGCACGTGAACACGTTCTTGCCACCAGAACAGCTGACAGAGGCCGCCTCAGCGGTGCCGGGCGTCTCACTGCAATTGCGCAGTGAGCGGTTCATCATGGAGTACGATCGGGTCAGGGAGTTACTGACTGAGCTCAAAACCCTGGGTGCCCACAATATGAACCGAGGACGGCAGACGGGTCTCACGGGGCGGCGGGCATTGCAGGGTATGTTGACTGCCTATGAAAGCTGGCGCAAAAATGACAAATTGCCCGCCACTTACGATGTGCTATTTGGCTTATTGGAGAAAGAATGAGTAAAACCTGGTTTGTGACCGGCACGGATACGGATGTTGGCAAAACAGCGATCAGCTGTGCACTGATAGCGGCAGCAAACGCCAGTGGGCTTCGTACGGCAGCGGTAAAGCCGGTGGCCGCAGGTTGCGATGAGGCGGGGCGCAATAGTGATGCCTTGTTATTGCAGGCCATAATTTCAGAGCCTTTGTCCTATGAGCAGGTGAACCCGGTAGCCCTGAGGTCCGCTATCGCACCTCACCTTGCGGCACAGCAGGAGGGCAAACGCATAGAGGCAAATCGCCTGGCGGGTTTTTGCCGTGGCGTGATGATGGGCCCCGCCGACTTTGTTCTGATCGAGGGGGCCGGGGGGTGGCGTGTGCCGATAAATTCCCGTGAAACGCTCGCGCAGCTGGCGGTAGAGCTACAGGTGGAGGTGATTCTGGTGGTCGCCATGCGGCTGGGCTGTATTAACCATGCACTCATGACAGCGGAGGCCATTGCCCGGGATGGGCTGAAATTGGCAGGCTGGGTCGCCAATAGTCCCGAAGGGCGCATGGAGTGTTATGAGGAAAACCTGGTTACGTTACAGCGCTGGTTGCCGGCCCCGCTCATCGGCGAAATTGACTATATGACAGACTATCAACCGGAGTTAGCGGCAAAATCCCTTTCACTGCAGTCTCTACTGCGATAGTAAGTACTTGCTATCAATTCGGCATGAATACGCTCATATAACCTTCATAGCCTCATTCCACCCTGCTTACGACCGAAAAGATATTTGACTTTTGCTGGCTTTTAGCACAATGTATGCGCCGAACACATAGGCTCATATTACAGCTTTAAACCGTGCTGCCAAAGTGGCGCGCGTCAATCCAGAGGTAAGAATCATGCCAGAGTACAAAGCCCCCCTTCGCGATGTGAGTTTCGTGATGAATGAACTTCTACAATCCGAGAAGTTGTATCAGACCCTGCCGGGTAATGAGGAAGCCACCACAGACCTGATGAATGCGATTGTTGAAGAGGGAGCCAAATTCAGTGAAAACGTGCTCTCTCCGCTAAACCAGTCCGGTGATGAGGAGGGCTGTAAGTGGCATGAAGATGGCGTAAAGACGCCTGAGGGCTTTGCGGCTGCGTATCATCAGTACGTAGAGGGCGGCTGGCCAGCCCTTTCAGCGGAAGTTGAGTACGGTGGTCAGGGGATGCCTGCGTTGCTGGGTATTATTATGACGGAGCTCGCCGGTAGTGCGAACTGGTCATGGGGGATGTACCCAGGGTTGAGCCACGGCGCCATCCGCACAGTCGAAGGCCACGGTAGCGACGAACAGAAAGCCACCTACCTGACCAAGTTGATCGAGGGTAGCTGGACGGGCACGATGTGTCTGACAGAGGCACAGTGCGGCACAGACCTGGGTTTGCTGCGTACCAAAGCGGAGCCGCGTGCTGACGGCAGCCATGCGATCACGGGTACTAAAATATTTATCAGTGCCGGTGAGCATGATATGGCCGAGAATATCGTCCATATCGTCCTGGCACGCCTACCGGACGCGCCCGAAGGAACCAAAGGTATTTCGCTGTTTATAGTGCCGAAGTTTCTGCCAAACTCTGAAGGGGGTGTGGGTGAACGCAATGCCGTTCAGTGTGCCTCTATCGAGAAAAAAATGGGCATCAAGGCCTCAGCTACCTGTGTCATGAACTTTGATGACGCCACCGGCTATTTGATCGGTGAGCCCAACAAGGGGCTGGCCTGTATGTTTACCTTTATGAATACCGCTCGACTGGGCACGGCCGTACAGGGACTTGCCCACAGTGAGTTGTCTTATCAAGGGGCGCTCGCCTACGCTCGCGACCGCCTTGCGATGCGCAGCCTGACCGGACCCAAGAACCCGGATGGCCCCGCCGATCCGATTATTGTCCACCCGGATGTACGGCGCATGCTGTTAACGCAGAAGGCCTTTACTGAAGGCAGTCGTGCCTTTATCTACTTTCTCGCGCAATTGGGCGATATTGTTGAAGCAGGGAATGAGGAGCAGTCCAAAAAGGCGGATGACCTGATGGCCTTCCTTACGCCTATAGCGAAAGCCTTTATCACTGAAACGGGTTTTGAATCTGCAAACCTGGGTGTCCAGGTCTTTGGTGGCCACGGCTTCATCAGTGAGTGGGGTATGGAGCAGATCGTTCGAGATTGCCGTATCGCCAGTTTATACGAAGGCACCACCGGTATTCAGGCAATGGATTTGATCGGGCGCAAGGTCCTGGGTAGTGGTGGCAAGTTGCTACTGAGTTTTACCCAGTACATTGATGAGCTCTGTGAGGAAAATTCCGGTGAAGAAAATGCTGAGTTTATCGACGTCCTGAAGGGCTACAAGGACGAGTGGCTGGAGTTATCGATGAAGATCGGAGAGGCTTCCATGGAAGATCCTGATACAGCAGGAGCGGCCGCAGTGGACTACCTGATGTACAGTGGCTACGTCACAATGGCGTACTTCTGGGCCAGGATGGCGGTATTGGCGAAAACGAAGATAGCCGAAGCCGATGGTGATGTGTCTTTCTATGAGGCCAAGCTGATGACAGCGAGGTTCTATTTCGAGCGCTTGCTTCCACGTACCTTGACCCTGAAGCAGACTATGTTGTCTGGGCCGGACAATGTGATGGCCATGCCAGAGGCAATGTTTGACTTCTAATTTGCCAGGAAACCTCGGAAAGTCATGCTCAGGCGTGACTTTCCGCATTCAAGAGTAGAAAATAGACACTTCATTCCCTTATATTCCTAGCCATGACTGAACCGCAATCCGATAAGCAAGATTCCAGCCACAAAAATCGTCTGTATTCAGAAGATCAGGCTAAGGTCGATGAATTCACTAGTCGGGGCGTTAATTCTGTTGATCGTAAGCCATTTCGCCCCCTCCGCCTGCTGCTAATCCTGATTGCAGTGGTGACAACCCTGAGTGTTTTCAGCCAGTTGCTGACCCGGTGGGCCGGAATCTATTAGCCCGATTTTTTTAGTTATTCCCTCTTTGGTCTGTCCCTTTCGCTTTGCTATAGTAACCACTACTGGATATTCGGTGTGTGGCGCAGCCTGGTAGCGCACTTCGTTCGGGACGAAGGGGTCGGAGGTTCGAATCCTCTCACACCGACCAAATACCTCACGGTAGATACCGGTCACATAGGTGAAGGTTCATACCGAATGCATAGATAGGATTTTTACCGCGCCCGATTATGCCAGCGCACTATTTTTGCGGTCGGTGGGTTGTGTGCGATGGAGGATCTTCGTGAGCTTTCTTCGAATTCGACCGGACAGAATGTAATACTTCAGTTTAAGTGGAGGGATAGGGTGTTCTTTTTTGGGGCCTATCGTTTGCTTCGCCTCGTTGAAACGATCGCGAGTCAGGTAGATTAGCAGTCCGGTCTTATCGGGGAGATAAATTGCT
>JBALWA010000190.1:0-523 GCA_036960305.1 Halioglobus sp.
GCGTTGTTTCTCCTGATTGCGCAGAAAAAAGTGGGCAATCGCCCCGGCCGCATCGAACCGCGCGCTTGTAAACGAAGGCCGAAATCATCGAAGTGGTTAAAGGAACCTCGAGAACAAGCGAGGCAACGAATGCGGGATCACGGTAATGTGCTTTAGGCTTAAGTAAGTGCCATTGGTTCTAATGTAATGAACCATCCTGAGGCTCATTCGTTTAACATGAACCGCCGTGGTACGGAACCGTCGGTCCGACGTCTCGGTGCCCGGTGGTGTGAGAGGACGGCGGGAGCAATTCCGACTCCTACTCGATCCTGGGCCTTTAGAACAACACAGGGAATATTTCCCACTCAAAAAAAAGCCCCATACCCAGAATTGCTTCCAGCTACGAGGCGCTTTTTCAAACTATTTTGACATCCTCAAGCGACGGGATCACGCCCTTGCGATGGGCCCACTTGAGTCGACAGTACTAGCGACAACTAGCCCGGGGGAACCGAGAATCCACCCCATACCGGCATATGATCGGCGT
>JBALWA010000191.1:0-520 GCA_036960305.1 Halioglobus sp.
GTACATAGCCTACGCGTTCTACAGATTCACTGACCTCATAGAAATCGGGGGTGCCGGTATAGCTCTTCACGCCTTCCGGCTCAATTTCCAAGCTGCCATCACTGCGTCTCCTGACCTGGCTAGCCTGACCTTTCAGCGCTTCTTCCAACAACTCACTAATAACCCGCCTGCCATTTTCGCGGCTTACGCCACGATCCATCATGTATAAGGCAGACGTCGCTTCCTGGGATAAAAGGGCAGCACTTACTTCGGCTGCCGTCGCTCGCTCACTGTCCTCCAACGCCCCGGGTTGCTCCAATTCGTCTTGTTGACCTGTAGCTGTTTGTTCTTCTTGGACTGCCTGTACTTCTGCGGCTGCCACCTCTTCCGTGACCGCTTGTTCTTCTGTGGCTGCTTGTTCTTCTGTGGCTGCTTGTTCTTCTGCCACAGCCTGCTCTTCTGCCACTGCTTGTTGTTTCGTGGCCGCTTTTTCTTCCGTAACTGCCTGCTCCTCTGTAACAGCTTGTTCTATTACTTCCTC
>JBALWA010000192.1:0-518 GCA_036960305.1 Halioglobus sp.
CGATCGTAGTGGTAGCCCGCGATGTTGACCAATAGTTTTTCAGATTTTGCGGAAATTGCGCTTGCGCTGGCTGTACCCGTCAGAGCGCCTCCGGCCACCACTGTCGCAGCGTGCTTAACGAAGTCTCTGCGTGTAGCTGATGAATTTTCCAATCTAGTTCTCCTTTACCCTGTCTAACCAAGGCCTATGTGCGGCGTAATACTCAACGAGGATTTCCCAGCGGGTACGTTCATTGCTGGATACCGTGTAACCACCTCCCAGCTCTACCGTATTGACCGCAAAATCTATGGAGGCACTGACCGGGGCAGGGCCAATACTGGCCTCAAATTCCGGGTCGAGGCTGACGTACTGATACTCCGCAAAAAGCAGTAGGTCGCCTTTTCTGGCTTCGAAGTGCAAACTGAATGCAGTGTCGAGATTGTCGAGGACATCATCATTGAAGCTCAGATCCAGTGGCAGTGCATTGCCCTCTATCGCGGATATGCCATCGATGCTCATACCCCACAAAAATAAGGGGG
>JBALWA010000194.1:0-503 GCA_036960305.1 Halioglobus sp.
GTACCGGCCCGAAAATTTCTTCCCGTGCGATCGTCATATCATTGGTGACATCCACGAATACGGTGGGCTCAACATAATAGCCTTTCGGCAAATCGGCGGGCCTGCCGCCACCCAGCAATAGTCGAGCACCCTCTTCCTTGCCCTTCTCGATGTACGCCAGAACGCGATCGCGCTGCCGTGCATTCACCTGCGGCCCCATAATCTGACTGTCGGATGACGGGTCACCGTATTGGATAAAATCGAAATAGGTTTTCAGGAGTTCCTCCACCTCGTTTTGCCTCGCGCGGGGAATTAGCAGACGGGTGTTCAACGCACAACCCTGCCCCGCGTGAAAGCAAACAGCCAGACAGCTGAGTAAGCTTGCACTGAGATCCGCATCATCAAGCATAATATTCGCCGACTTGCCCCCAAGCTCCAAAAACACTTTTTTTACAGTTTCAGAGGCCCGGGCCATAATGTGTTTGCCCACCGCCGTTGAACCTGTGAAGGACACCATATCGACC
>JBALWA010000019.1:0-72757 GCA_036960305.1 Halioglobus sp.
ATGCGGTGTTCTTCAACGAAAATCGATGGTATGAAGTTGATCGCCTGGAAGACCTGAATGCGGCTGAATTGATGTTTCCCGCACCCGCTCAACGAAAACAAGAAGAACATCAAGATAACTTGTTTGAGTTTGTGCCACTAGCGGCAAGTTAATTATCCACTCACGGATACAGAAGGACTTTATTAAGCAACACCTCGATACCGCAATATATCGTTACTAACCAAACTTTAACCACTCGTCGTTTTGAGAAAGGGCGCATAAGGCAATTACAAAAATATGACGAAGCAGATAGAACCTGATCAGGATCGCTCAGCGAGAGAGCAACAGTACCAAGAGTTAGCAACAGCACATGGCGGCTACTGGCGTTACGGTTTTGTGGATCACGCTTACCTGTACAACCTTCACTTTCCACCTGAACGCTTCTATGAGCTACTTAAAAGTCAGGTCAAAGAGCTGGTTTTAAATTACCCAGTGGCGCAGGGCCAACTCGCTCGCTGGGTCGGTGACCTGATTGAGCAACCCGCCGAGCGTATCGTCGTAGGTAATGGGGCGGCCGAGTTAATCAAAATTGTTTCGGGCCAAGTTGCGAAAAAGCTGATCGTACCTGTGCCCTCTTTTAATGAATATGCGAATGCGGCGCCCGAGGGTCAAGTTGTTGAATTCGAGCTTGATACCCCTTCATTCCAGCTAGATGTGGACAAATTCGCAGCGCAGGCATTGCAGTGCAAGGCTGATGTTGCAGTCGTGGTATCGCCTAATAACCCAACCTCGTTGCTGGTGCCGAAAACCGACCTCATTCGTCTGGTGACCAAGCTGGCCGAGCACGACTGCATGCTTATTGTCGACGAGTCGTTTATTGATTTTGCCAACAACAGAGATCAAGAAACACTGGAGCGTGACATTGCGCTCTATCCAAATTTGGCAATTTTTAAAAGTATGAGTAAGGCCTACGGTATCTGCGGTTTGCGAATTGGCTATATGCTCACGGCCAATATGGATTTTGCAGAACAAGTTCGTTCGGGGATTCACATCTGGAATTTGAATGGTTTCGCTGAAACTTTTTTGAAAATGGCACCAGAATACCGTCAAGAATTTGAAAAAAGCTGCGCTCTGGTTCGTCAAGAACGTGATGACTTTTATCAGGGGCTTTGTTCAATAGACGGGATGATTGTCTATAAACCTGAGGCAAACTATATTTTTTGCCGACTGCCAGATCACTCCCCTACAGGGCCTGATGTCGCAAAATCACTGTTCGTAGATTACAATATCTATATTAAACACTGTGAAGGTAAAAGCATGCCTGAATCCAATAGGTATGTACGCATTGCCAGCCGTACTCCAGCTGAAAATACCGCAATTATAGATGCTCTAAAAGAAATACTTCGTTCAAAACCTGCTAATAGTTAAGGATTCCTGTACCAGTCATGACCACCCTGGAAAATACTCGAGAAAAGCGACCATCCATACTGTCTTTCGCAACAGATCTACCCAACATATGCTCATTGTCAGGGTTGTTTTCTGCACTAATGGCAATCTATTTTGCTTTTCTAGGAAACTTCCCCGCAGCGATGATTGGCTTGTTGTGGGCGATATTGTTTGATTGGGGCGATGGCATTATTGCCCGAAAAATGCAGGGGCGAACAACTGAACAAGGTGAATTTGGCGGTCAACTTGATTCGCTAATTGACATTATAAGTTTCGGTATTTGTCCTGCTGTGCTTTTATTGAGTTATGGCAATTTTAGCCCCTGGTTTCTTCCCGGTGCGTTCATAATATTGGCAGCCGGTGTGTTGCGCCTGAGTTATTTTAATGTTTTTGGTTTGGTTGAAGAATCAACCTATCGTGGAATGGCCATTGATAACAATGGCATAATACTGACACTGTTCTTTCTACTTGAAGGGTTAGTCAGCACTTCAATATTTGGCACCGCTCTATATGTTCTAGTGATAGTCATAGCGATCTTGAATGTTGCCCCCATTAATACACCCAAACTCACCGGGCGCTGGTTTACTGTGATTACAATTTACACCCTCCTGTTAACCATGTTCTATGGCTGGAAGATATTTACGTGACAGTAACAGCGCGCGTCTGCTAAGCGCGTTAGAGGCACTTATGAATAAGTTGTTCATATTCGGCACATTGAAGGAGGGGTTCCCGAATTTCGAGAAAAATGGCGGCACCAGGATCCGCGGTGAATTCCGTACCGCAGAAATGTACCCTCTCTACCTAGTAGGTGAGCGCTATTCACCTTGGTTAATCGATACCCCAGGTAAAGGTAACTACATTCGTGGACAACTATTTGAGGCCTCAGCAGAAACACTAAAAAAAATGGACAGATTGGAAAGAATTGAAGCGATTGATGGTTATCGCCGAAAGACAATCCAAATCCAAAAGATTGGCAGCGACACTAGATTAATCACAGCGTTCGCTTATCTTAAGCCGGAAAGTCAGTTAACAAATGCAGAGACTAAACTCGGCCCTATCGTTAGCTATGAGAAACACCACGCAGAATTGTATCAAGCTCGATCGTTGTAATGTAATGAACCACCCTTGGTTGGGCGACAAGTAAATGCCCTGCCATGGCCCCACCTGACCGGATCAAGTACAATTCGAGGATGGGAGCTAAAACGTCATGAGTATTGGAAAGCCGCCAGCGAGTAATTTTGAAAAAGTTCGTGCCGAGCAACTCAAATACAACGCTGAGCGAGAATCGGGTTATCGCGAACGAGCACTAAAGCTATATCCCTGGATCTGTGGTCGGTGCGCCAGGGAATTCGAGCGCAAAGGCCTGTCAGAGCTAACCGTGCACCATGTTGATCATAATCACGACAACAACCCCAATGACGGTAGCAACTGGGAGCTACTCTGTATTTACTGCCACGATGAAGAACACACCAAGTTCACGAACCTTGTACGCTATGGCAGTTCTACAAAGACCGAAGTAAAGGCTGCAACCTATAACCCTTTCGCTGACTTGAAGGCGAAAATGGAACAGAAGGACTAGCGAGCAGGACGGAAGAAGGAGTACTGATGAATATTACGATATTTGGTTCGACCGGCGCAGTAGGGCGTGAGTGCTTAACACAAAGCTTGGCAGCAGGTCATAGCGTTAAAGTGTTGGTTAGAAACGCAGACAAGTTGCCCTCAGCCTTGCGAGCAGACATCGTAGTTTTGGAAGGTGATGCACTTAACGCAAGTGATGTTGCCAGCGCGGTAGAGGGGGCGGATGCTGTTTTATTTGCTATCGGCGTCGATAAGCATTCACCTGAAAATTTATGCACTGACGTCACGCGGCTTATTCTTGAAAGATTGCGAGAAACAGGCCGAGATAAACCGCAAGGTTCATCTTGTGATGCTTGCCGTTTTATTTGGTGTGGCGGCGGCAGTACCTTTGTCGAAGAAGACAAAATCACTTTTGGTGCCAAATTTGTACGATTTTTTGCATCGACATTTATGGGCTTAAGGCATCGTGACAAAGAAATGCAATGGCAATTGCTCAAGCAGTACCAGGATATTCCCTGTATCGGCGTGAGGCCATTGCAGATAAAAACTGGCGAAAAAACAGGAAAGTATCAAGTGGGGTTTATTCCTTTTAGTGGTACTTCATCGATCAGTTTTGCCGATGTTGCGCATGCCATGCTAGGCATGTTGAATAATGACCAGTGGTTGCACAAGGCACCTATCGTTCGATACTAGTTTTGAGGGTACGCCAAGGTAAAGATTGTCATTAAATTCGATCCCACTGAGGCTTTCCTCAGACGGCGAAAGCCATCAAGACAATGCGTTGATATAGGTCGTCATGTCAAAATAGTCGCGCCAAACAGCAATCTTGCCGTTCCTCATTTTAAACACACCGCAACAGGGCAAATCGACTGGCTTTCCCCCCGCAATCGTTCTATCCATACGCTCAGCAATAACGGTATCGCCGTCGGCCAGCAGGTTGAGAATTTCCCAATCTGTCTTATCCCAACCGGAGATGAAAGCACCAATAAACCCCCGCAGCGCCTCATGTCCGGTGACCGGGTCCGCTGGCATATTGTGGTAGACGCCGTCTTCACAAAAATAGGCCACCAACTCTTCTGTGTTCAGCCTGGACCAGGCAGCAATAAAGTCCCTGATTATTTCTTCATTAGTGGTCATGGCTCATCCTCATTGATATCAAGTCAAGAATAGCACTTGAGAGAAATTCTGCTGACAGTGCTGCTATAATACCCACCTAAACCTCCGCGGGACAACCATGCCAATCAGCAAAGAACTACAAGCGATCATCGATGTCGTACCGGCAGACTTCGCCGATCCCGCGGCTGACTACAATGCCGTACGTGAAATGTTTGCCCCATTCCATGGCCATCCTGTCAGCGACGAATTGTGTATTACGATAACAGAGTATGGTCGCGTTCGCTGTGGCGAATATAAACTGAAGAATAACGCAAATAGCCGGACGATATTCCATTGTCATGGTGGCGCCTTCGTCTCAACCCCGCTTGATGAATACCATTTCTACGCCGAAATTATTGCTCGCCAAACTGATTGCAGCGTACTGATGCCCGACTATCGACTCGCACCAGAGCATCCATACCCGGCCGCCCATGATGACTGCTTCAATGCCTATCGTGGCCTTCTGGACAGTGGCGTAAACCCCAAGGATATCGTACTGGCGGGGGAATCCTGCGGTGGTAGTCTGGCTGTAGGGTTAATGCTGCGCCTGCGAGACATGAACTTACCCCTGCCCGCTTGCTTTGTATCATTGACGGGGTGGTTTGACCTCTCTGTATCTGGAGAACCAGTGCTCGGCCGAGACCCGTTTCTGACGCCAGAGTGGGTTCGCAATCGAGGCAGGGATTACCTGGCAGGGCAAATGAGCCTTGATGACCCGCGTGTGTCGCCAGCCTTTGCGGATTTGATCGGCCTACCGCCTATGTACCTCCAAGTAGGCCAGTACGATACCGTCCGTGAAGGCGCAGTTTTACTTGCCAACAACGCGTTGCGTTCGGGCGTGCAAGTGACCATGGAGAGTTGGCCCGGAATGATCCAGGGTTGGCATGGCCTGGTGAATGCGGGAGTGCCGGAGGCTACTGCTGCATGGGTAAAAATTCGTGCCTACATAACCGAGCAGACCGATAATTATTAGCGGACACCAAGGAGCGACATAATGGCGGTACTGATCTTTCGTTTAAATGGCGTGTCTGACGAGGAGGCGCAGGATGTCCGCGATTTATTGTCGGACAATACACTGGACAGCTATGAGACCTCTGCGGGACGGTGGGGTTTGTCGGTCGCAGGCCTGTGGTTAGTCAACGAGAACGACAGGGTCAGGGCCCGTAAGCTTATCGATGCTTACCAACTTGAGCGTCAGCGCTATTTTGAAGAACTGAAGATCGAAGCTCCACCTGAGACGTTTAGTAACCATTTCAAGCAGTCACCACTGAATGTAATCTTTTACAGTCTGCTGGCTGCAACAATCCTGTTTCTTTCCCTCTCACCGTTTATCCAGTTTTTATCGGAGTAGTTAATATCAAGCGTGAACCGCCCTACCCCATTCATTAGCAACTACCTGCCAGCTATGCCCAGTATCACAGAAAGCTAGACGGATAGACTATGTCGAATAGTATGTCGAATAGATTGTAGGCATTAGTATTTTCCAGGTTTCACAGGCTTCGCGTATGCAACAGGCTGGTCCGGGTGCACGACTTCATTGGCACGTGCGTAATCGAGCCATTTCGTCTCGAAATTGGCCACCACTTTGGGCATCTTTTCGGCCAGGTCATTCCTTTCCCCGGGATCGCTTCGAAGGTCGTAAAGCTGCCATTTACCGCTGCCAAAGGGTGCGGGAAGTCGAACGAGTTTCAAATCTCCCTCCAGCCAGGCATCCATACCGTAGGCTTCCCAGCCCAGGCCACGGCGTGTGAATTTTTCGGCGCCATGGGCAGACATCAGTGGGAGCAGCGATTGGCCAACCGGCTCGGGAGTTACCGCGCCGTTATATTTGGTGGGATAAGTGACCTCGGCCAGATCGAGAAAGGTCGGCATCAGATCGGTGACATGCAGCGGGGTGTTAATGAGGCTTCCGCCGCTTATCGGTTTCCCGGCAGGTTTTATGATAGCAGGGACCTGAATGCCTCCCTGAGTAACATATCCCTTGAACAGGCGCAGTGGCGTCGCGCTAGCAAAGGCCCACCCGGGCCCGATGTCGGTAGATGATCCGGGACGCCCTTTATTTTCGAGGCTGTTGTCGAACGTCTTCACAAAATCCTCTGCAGCACCACCCAGCGCCAGGTAGTCAGCGATGGACGTCTTGCTGGGACCATTGTCCGACATGAACACGATCATTGTGTTGTCGTATTTTCCCTGACTGCGAAGGAAGGAAAGCAAACGACCGATGGACTCGTCCATGTAATCGATCATAGCGGCATAGACTTCCATATCCCGTGCCCGCTGTGCTCTTTGTTCACTGCTCAGTTTGTCCCAGGCTAATACCCAGTCAGGACGATCAGCAGGTTCAATCCGTTTATCCAATAGCCCGAGTTCAAATTGTCGAGCGAGCCTGTTCCTGGCTAACTGGTCCCACCCTTCAGCATAGGCCCCTTTGTACTTGGCGATGCTTGCGTCGGGAGCGTGTAGTGGATTGTGCGGAGCAGTAAACGCCAGGTATGCGAAAAATGGCGCATCATCATCCAGATCAGATTCTATGAATTTTATAACCTGGTCGGTGTAATAAGTCGTGGAATAAAAGTCGGCTGGCAGTTTCTCTACGACCACATCATTCTCTGTATAGGTGGTCTTACTATTGGGCACCAGGGCCAATTGATCTGCCCAGTGACTGGCGCCGCCGTTGAGTAAAGCAAACGAGCGCTCAAACCCCCGCCCGCCGGGCAGATTCCGAGGGCTCTTTCCCATATGCCATTTCCCCGCCATATAGGTGTGGTATCCGGCGTCACGCAACAACTCAGGGATTGTAACGACATCATCGCGCAAGACGCCCTGATAGGCAGGCAGGCCTTTCTGGTTGGAAGCTGCTATTTCAACATTGCCTCCTATGCCTGCGCGGTGAAAGTCGACGCCCGTCAAGGTCGAAGCGCGACTGGGCCCACAATTGGGTGCCGCATGAAAGCGGCGAAGTGCGACACCTTCACCCGCCAGGGCGTCCAGGTTGGGGGTATTTATCTCACCGCCAAAAACTCCAATATCTGAGTAACCCAGATCGTCCGCAACAATGAGAAGGATATTGGGTCGTTCGGAAAGTGGAGCGGCGATTGAGTGGGTACCAGTAAATAGTACAAGCAGTGCAAGGCCAAATATTTGACACCTGGTTGGTGATCGCTTCGTGGATGACATGTCTTTTTACCTTGGTTTCGGTCAGCTTATCCTTCCATAGGCTACTCTAGCGAACTGGCCACTGGCAATAGCAGATCGCGGTAATCATGTAGCTCGCTACTCACTAGCAAACCCACGTAAACCACCCATATCATCATCGAAACGTGGAGAACGTCGTTTTCACTAAACCAGATACCCCGCTCCCATAGAAACTGGGTGTACCCCAGGGAGAGATACGCAAAGTAGAATACGTTGCTCATCAGCAATATCGCCCAGGAGCCCAGCAAAACCAAATCTATCGTTTGTTTGTATTTGAAGTAGCGCCAACCATTAATAGTACAGACTGCGAAAAGGGTCGGGCCGGTGAATAGCACCAATAACTCAAACGATAGCATAAATTTATTCAGTGTAATCACACCAGCCGTCGTAATCATAAAATGGGAAGTAAGGTTTATCCAGGCGTAGGCAATAAGTGCTCGCCGGGTAGACATCGAGGTGCAGGAGTACGCAACGGCTATAAGCATGGCATTTAAGCTGGCCACCTGGATGACCAGGTAGGCAATTTCCCACCAGCTGGTCCACGAGCAAAATTCCCTGCCGGCGCATTTAAGTTCGTAGCCAAATGCCTGGTAGCTGGTACCAGCGGACAAGGCCGCAATTCCGCCCAATACCAGGGATATACACCACCAGGTTTTGCTGACCTGCCCATCCCGGGCTCTCCAGAATCGAAGGCCCGCCCAGATCCACAGAATACCCAACAGATAAACCAGCAGAGTTGAATAGGGTTGATTGAGCACCACGCCACTGGATAACAATTCAACACATGGCATGCCCTGGCACCATTCTGCAGCGGTCATCTTTGGTTCCATCATCAGGGAATCAATGCGGCTGCAGCCGGAAATCAGGAACAAAAAAACACAGGAAAAAACTCGTTTCATAAGAACATAATTCACAGTGAAAATTGCGAATCAGCCCACAGCAGGCGGGATTAGCACAAAATTGCCAACGTGCTTTTTCTCTAAAAACTCTCGCTGTGCCTGCGCTATATCCTCAAGCGCAAAGGTTTTGGCGACCAAGGGACGAATTTCATCTCGCTCGACATAGGAAATCAGATTTGGGAAAACCGGTTCATCCCATGCCGTACAACCTATGAGCTTAAGATCCTTCAGATAAAACGTGCGCATGTCCAGCGTCACCAGCGGCCCACCAATAGCACCTGACGAGACGTACTTTCCGCCTCGCCTGAGCACTTCCAATAATTGTCCAAACGCATCTCCGGCTACATTATCAAAGACCACGTCCATTGAATTCTCGCCCAGGGCTGCCACAACACTTTCGTACCTATCCAGCACTGCGTCAGCACCCAGCTCGGAAACCTGCACTTTCTTTTCAGAGCGCGCAATTGCCGTGACATTGGCCCCGCGTCGTTTGCATAATTGGATCACGGCGGAGCCGACACCCCCTGAAGCACCGGTGACCAATACTCGGTCGCCTGCTGCAACCCCAGCACGATGCACCATATTTTCAGCCGTACCGTAGGCACAGGGAAGTGTCGCCAGTTCAACATCGCTCCAGTCACTATCAACCGGGAATACTTCATCCGCCGGGACTTTAACAAATTGTGCAAAAGCCCCATCAAAATCTGAGGCCATCCAGATATTCTCGAATGAGTCAAAGCCATCGGGGCGCATACAGGCGCGAACCAGAACACGCTTCCCGATTGAGGCCATATCGCCACCGTCTCCGACCTCTACGATACGACCGCAACAGTCGGTTCCCTGAATGAACGGAAATGGGGTCGCGTCATTCCATCCACCATCGGGCTTGTCACTGGCATCACTGTGCTGTTCCGCTACGCCGTCTTCTGTACTGGTGGTCACGGTGGACGAGTACCAGCCAACCCGTGTATTAATTTCAGTATTATTGACGCCGGCGGCAAGGACCTGAAGTAAAACCTCGGATGTACCTGCCCGGGGAACCGGAACCTGGCGGTAAGCCAACTTTTCGTAACCGCCATTCCCCGTGGTTACAACCGCCCACATGGTCCGATCGCAATTTACGATGTCAAATCTGTCCTGCGGCATATCATCAACTTCTATTTCCAACATTCAGAATATCAGTTAACCACTTAAGCTTGCCAAAAATCTACCATCCCGAACCTCTTGTTTACTGCTCCAGTTTTGAGTGAACTTGGCGTACTATGAAGCCTCTATTTTGGGAGAGTGACGCATGAAGCCTCACATGATGCTAGTTGCCCTGTTAGTTTTGGCACCGACCAGCCACGGCGCCAGCGTGATTATCAAGAATTTGCAGGGTGACCCCCTGCCTCAGGTCATGGTCACCCGCACGCCATTGGTCGCACCACCGGCCGACCTTTCCGACGATGGCTACACACCTGACGGTGTAACTAATACCGCCGCCGCGGTGGTCACGCGCTTTAGCGACAGTAGCGGCGAAGTCAGCTTCGCCGAGCCCGAGGGTGCCGTGGGCTATCGAATCAGGGCACAGGGCTATGTCGACGCCCAGCTCGACGCCTTACCCGACGAATTGGTTTTGCAGGCAATGACAGAGCAGCAGCACATCGCTTCCTACCCGTCCAATGTGTGGTTATCACAACTGACGTTTGGTGGCGACGAGAAATTGAAAAAAACCTTTCTTCTCAACTGTGCCTTTTGTCACCAGCAGGCATCGCCCTTTATGCGCAACGAACGAACCCAGGAACAATGGGTCAGCGTGATAGAACGCATGAACACTTACGGTGCGCGTCTCCCCGACGACGACCACGCCCGGGTTGCCCATCTACTGCAGAAAGAATATCGAGAGCTCCGGGAAAACCCTGCACAAGTGCCCCAACCCAAGTCCTGGGAACCGCACCTGTCATCTATCGAGATGACCGAGTGGCCAATCGGTGATGGCTTTTCGCAGATGCACGATTTCCTGCTTCACCCCAACGGCTATATCTACATTGGCGACAACCTGTTTGACCGCCTCTATGAACTTGACCCAAAGACGGGCGAGTACACTGTGTACAAAGTTCCCCATGCCGAAGACGCCACCCTGGGCGGAATCATGGGCAATCGCTTCAAGGTTTTCCCCAAAATGTACAACTACCTGGGGGTGCATTCTTTTTCCTACTCGAAAAAAGACGGCAACATTTTCATTACCCCATCGATGCAACAGGCCTTGCTGGAGTTCGACGTCAAGACCAAACAGTTCATCTCCCACGAAATGCCCGGCGGCTACTATCCACACACCATTCGCACCGACGAGAAGGATCGAATCTGGTTCACCCTGGCCCTGTCTTCCCAGGTTGCAATGTTCGATCGCGAGAAACAATCCTTCACTCTCTACGACCTACCCGCGCGCGGGGTACTCGAATGGCTCATCCTGAAAACGCTACCAGTGATGTTCAGCTTTGATCCCGAAAACCGGCCTACACCCTCGGCGGACAGGGAGTCCACCGGCCTGCCTATGCCCTACGGTATCGATATTGCCCCCGACGGCATGATCTGGGTGGCTCGCCTTTATGCCAACGATCTGGCCAGGATCGACCCGGATAGTGGTGAAATCGAAATGATCGACTTCCCCTATGAGGGCCCACGTCGTTTACGCATCGATGCTAATGGCAATCTATGGATCGTGGCTTTCCAGGATTCGCTGCTGGTGAAGTACGAACCCCGTAGCAAGCGTTTCAGCCACTACGAACTACCGGTGGTGAACGAAGTACCCTATGCCCTGAATGTGGATCGACAGCGCGGTGTTGTCTGGGTCAACGGCAACCAGTCCGATACCATTCTCAGCTTCGATATTGCTACAGAAAACTGGAAGGTTTACCCAATGCCTCGCCAACGTTTTTTCACCCGCGACATTGAGGTCTCCGAAGAAGACGGCGCGGTCTATACCACGAACTCCCACTTTCCAACCTGGCAGTCCGAGGGCGGCATACCCACGCTGCTGCGAATAACGCCTGTCACTGAGCAGAAAAACTAATAGTGCTCAGAATATTGACAGTGGCGTTGCTGAGTTTCAGTGGCGCCGCCTGGACTTCAGACTGGCTCCACTACGGCGGTGACCAGGGCGGCCAGCACTACTCCAGCCTGATCCAGATAAATCGTGACAATGTTGCCGACCTGGAAACCGCCTGGGTGTTTCGCAGTGGCGATGTAGAACGCTACGGCGCGGAGATGGCAAAAACCTCCACCCAGAGCACGCCCATTGTGCTTCCGGACAGTGCGGGCGAGTCGCTGGTTTATTGCACGCCCTTTAATCGGGTGATCGCGCTGGACCCAGGCAGCGGTGCGAAGCGCTGGGAATTTGACCCGGACATTGACCGCCGTGGTGACAGGCCCTTCCGCTGCCGCGGCGTCAGCTACTTTGAGGAGACTCGCGTAGCTGAGAACCAGGCCTGTCGCCACCGCCTTTTCCTCGGCACCCACGATCGCCAGCTGTGGGCCATTGATGCAATCGATGGCAAGCCCTGTGTTGATTTCGGCAAGGACGGTGCCATACGGCTATATGGCGAAGAAGGCTATGTGCCGGGTGACGTCAGTAACTCCTCGGCACCGGTTGTAGCCAAAGGTATCGTGGTAGTCGGTTCAACCGTCATAGATTTTGCCCGTGCGAAAACGCCGCGGGGTACTGTCAGGGCCTTCAGCAGTCTCGATGGCAGTCCGCTGTGGCAATTCGACCCCCTGCAGGGCAATCCGCAAAGCGGCAGCGCCAACGTCTGGGCACCTATGTCAGTGGACGAAAAACACGGCCTGCTGTACCTGCCCACTAGCGCAGCATCACCAGACTATTACGGCGCAGAGCGGCCCGGCAATGGCCTCTATGCCAATAGTGTCGTCGCACTGGATCTTTACCGCGGAGAAGTACGCTGGCACTTTCAGCATGTGCGCCACGACTTGTGGGACTACGACACACCCGCCCAGCCGATCCTGTTCCAGTGGAACCGGGACGGTGAAAGCATTCCGGCGCTGGCTCAACTCACCAAGCAGGGTTTTGTTTTCGTGTTTAATCGCCTTAA
Organism: Halioglobus sp.; assembly: GCA_036960305.1. GTDB lineage: Bacteria > Pseudomonadota > Gammaproteobacteria > Pseudomonadales > Halieaceae > JBALVT01. The sequence continues at coordinate 12,341 of JBALWA010000019.1, forward strand.
CGGCGAACCTCTCTGGGAGATCACCGAACAGCCAGTGCCACCTTCCCAGATAACCGGCGAAAAAACTGCGCAGACGCAGCCCAAGCCAATCGCACCGCCAGCCCTGCTGGACCCGTTTCTCATGCCCGAGGATGCCTGGGGGCTTACCCCCTGGGACAGAGGGGATTGCCGAGATCAATTGAGTTCATTGCACAATCTGGGGCTGTTCACACCCATCAGCGAAGAGCTCACGATGATGTATCCAGGCAGCCTGGGTGGTCCTAACTGGGGCGGCGGTGCGCTAATGGGTGACAGCGGCATATTGCTTACCAATATCAACAATGTCGCCTTTACGGGTCGCCTGATTCCGACCCCTGAAAGCGTGGATGGCAAGGACCAGAAGCAGGACCATCCCGCTGCGGGACACCGTATGCGAGTCACCATGGCTGGCACACCCTACGATATCGAAATTGGCAGCCTGCAATCGCCGCTAGGCATCCCCTGTAACCCGCCTCCCTGGGGCAAATTGGTAGCCGTTGACCTGCTCCGCGGCACGATTGCGTGGGAGAGGGCCCTGGGCTCCGTACATAGCATGGGACCGGTCACCGCGCCCTTTCATATCGAGTGGGGCACGCCGAACCTCGGTGGTGGTATCGGCACAGCCGGAGGCCTGTTCTTTATCGGCTCTACCATGGATAAGCAAATTCGCGCCTTTGACAGCAGTACTGGCGACACGCTATGGCAGTCGACATTGGCAATGGATGCCACCGCCACACCCATGACCTACCAATACCAGGGACGCCAGTACGTGGTTATTAATGCCGGCGGACATCATATGTTTCAACGTGGCACCGGCGACTACTTGTACGCTTTTGCGCTGCCCAAATAGAGAATGGTCGCATCCATGAAAAAGCTGTTACTCGCTACCACCGTCTTGCTCTCAGGCCTACTACTGGCGGGCGCTGTTAGTCTGCTGCTTATGGAGAGTCCGGGGAAAACACTGGAGAGCCTGGCCCTGCGTCACGCTGACAAGTTACCCCTGGCCTATATTGGTGAAGTGCTTTTCGACCGCCACTGCGCCAGTTGCCACGACAATCCGGCCACGCACTCCCCCACTCGCGAGGCCTTAACCGGGTTCTCCAAAGAAACAATCATGGTGGCGCTGGAGTTCGGCAAGATGCAGCTCATGGCAAATCATTTAAGCAGGCAGGAAAAAGGCTTGATTGCCATCTACCTGGCAGGGCAGGCACCCGCACCGGAGTGGATTGCAGACCATAGCTGCAGCGACGAAGCAAAGGACAGCACCACACCCTACATTGGAAATTGGGGAATGGGCGGCCACAACCAGCGTCATATGCCGAACCAGCTAGCCGGCATAAACAAGGACAATGTTGCCAGCCTGGAGCTCGCCTGGAGCCTGGCTTTCCCTCAGGTCAGTGACATGCGTTCACAACCTGCGATAGTAGGCGATACGCTTTTTTTTGGAGACAAGACCGGCAAGCTCTACGCCATCGACAGACACACGGGCTGCATTCGACAACATGTTGAATTACTCAGTGGAATCCGCTCCGCCATCACCGTAGTTCCTCGTCCCGGTCTCAGCTCTGTGCTGGTATTTGCAGACTCCCTGGCAACGGTTTACGCGCTCGACGCCGGTAGCCTGGAAACGCTCTGGCAAGCTCCTACTCAACTGTTTGATACCTCTGTAATCACCGGATCCATCAGCTATTACGAGAACCAGCTGTTCGTCCCGATATCATCCTATGAAGTCGCGGTCACTGGCAGTCCAGGTTATATCTGTTGCAAATCTCACGGTGGAGTTATTGCCCTGGATGCTGCCGACGGCGAGCGCCTGTGGACCTGGCACGCCACTGAAGAGGCCTCCCTCCAGGGCAAGAACAGTGCCGGCGACCCCCGGTATGGGCCAAGCGGTGTCAGCGTATGGAGCACGCCAACCATTGATCCAAAGCGGCGCCGTATCTACATCGGCACGGGTGAAAACCTGTCGCACCCGGACACTGATACTTCCGACGCCGTGATTGCCCTGGATATGGACAACGGCGAATTGGTCTGGCAGTTTCAGGCCACCCAGGCAGACGTTTGGAACGCCGCCTGTCTCAACGGCGGTGCCAACTGCCCGACGGACCCAGGTGGGGATTTTGATTTCGGGGCATCGGTCATTCTCGCACAATTGCCCAATGGCGAAGATCTGTTGCTGGCGGGGCAAAAGTCCGGCGACGTGTACGCACTCGATCCAAGCACCACCGGTCGCGATGGCAAAGTGCTGTGGCATACCCGCGTCAGCAATGCCGGCATTGGTCCAGACTTGCATCGCACCACTACCAACGGCGGGGTGCACTGGGGTATGTCGGTATCGGGACAACAGCTGCTGGTCGCCGCGGCTGACCCTGAACGCGACCGGCCAGGCTACACGCCGCAGCCCGGGCTGCAAGCACTCAACCTGGCCGATGGTAGCCAACTCTGGCACCAACCGGTTGAGCGCGGATGCCACATAGCAGAGGAAAACAAACCGCTTGTGGGCCTACAAAACATGAACTCAAGCAAAAAAATCGACCTTCAGACCCAGTATGCCTGTTCTTTCTACTACGGCCTCTCCGCAGCGGTCACCAGTACCGACGAACTGGTCTTCAGTGGTGGCCTTGATGGCAGGGTTCGTGCCTACGATATCGCTAGCGGTAATGTGCTCTGGCAGACCGATACTGCCCGGGCTTTTACAGCGAGCAATGGTATCGAGGGTCACGGCGGTGCCATTGATGTCAGTGGACAGGTGCTCGCCGACGGTTGGCTCTATGTGCAGTCGGGCTACTCGATGTTCGGGCAATTGCCGGGCAATATGTTGCTGGCTTTCAAGGTATCCAGTGATGGTCTGGAAGACAGCCTCAACTAGACGTTGAAAAACGTCTCTATCTGCTAATTGGCATTTAGAGATGAAATATTTGGAAAGCTCTCCCAATTTTCAAATTCGCCTGTAATTACAGCACTTTTAGCTATCTGCCAATTTATTAATAACTAGTAGATAAAGAGAGCAGAGCGCTAAGTACTAACTTTTTCAAAATTAGTACTTAGATCAATACCTATGAAAATCCCAGAATCACCCCCGGTCCTTCATGAGAAGCTGCAAACCATAACAGAAATCGAAGATTCTGAAATATTGACTAACTGGTTGAGCCTGATAATCAATCCGAATATCAAACCATGTGACCCCAAGGGACGGTACCTACATTGGGAAAAATTAAAACATCTGGTTCCATAAGGTCTGACGACGTACACTCTCCGTTGAGAAAATAGCCTACAAATTGGGATACAACAATCCTGGTGATTTTACCCGCGCTTTCAGGCGCTGGACGGGGGATACTCCTACAGGATTCAAGAACGTTGTCGATATGCGCCGACAGGCCGCCTACCAGGCTTAATAGGCCAGTAAATCAATGATTAAAGTGAGCCCCCACACCAGCGCCTGGTCTTCCGGTCCCTGAGGGGCCCCTAAAATACGAAGGCCATCCAGGTAGACACCCACTGCAGTACCTTGGCCAGCACATTGATCGGGTTGCCCTCATCTGTGAACACGGTAACCGACGCCAGCTTGCCCGGTTGCCGCAACTCCTGGGGGGCATCATCCGGAAAGCTTATCTTTACCGGGTAGACGTTCTGGGCATTGGACACTGCTTGTGCCGGTGAGTTGGCAGCCTCGATGGTGATCTGGCCCTGGATAACGCCCTCCAATTCGCGCTCGACTTGCGCCGAGAATATCTCTCCCGGTGCTGCATTAAAGGTCACGGTCACGGGCTTGCCTGGTTCGATCAGCGGCAGGCCGTTCTGCTTGAAAATCGCAGTGATCCAGATATTAGAAGTGTCTATAAAGGACATGGTGGCAGTCAGCGAGCTGACCCGCTGCCCGGGGCGCAGGGCGGTAATGGCAATCAGGCCGTCGGCCGGCGCGGTGACCACCGTGTTGCCCAGGTTGTAGCGTGCCGTTTCCAGTTGCGCCTTGGCCTGGTCAAACTGCGCCTGCTTTTTGTCTACCGAAATGCGAGAAGCTGCCCCTTTTTCGACCAGGGTTTTGGCGTCGTTCAGTTCGATCTCAGCCAGCCGGGTTGTTGCCTCCCAGTTATCCACGGCGTACTGAAAGGGCCGTGGATCGATGCTGAACAGCTTTTGCCCCGCTTTGACCGGCTGTGATTCATCGACGAAGACTTCCTCTACGTCACCTGAAACCAGCGGGTAGATCTGCTGTGTATAGGCCGCCACCACCCCTTTAACCGAGGCCGGTGTGTAGTACTGTAGAGCGCCCACAACTACCAGGGCAATAGCGAGGGCAATGGTATAGACGGTGATTTTCCAGCCACGACTCCAGGGTAGCCACTCAAACTTAAAGAAGATGAGCCAGACAATAGCGAAAAATACACCGAGGACGATCAACATTATATTTTCTCCAGGAGTTTAGTGGCGATCAGGGGTTCCAGCCTTAGTACAGGGGTAGCTTCTGGTAGTTAAGTTATTAGTATGCCATCTGTGTTGCTTCCGGCTGCAAGCGCGCTTGACGCGTACTCCTAAGTGTAGCGAAGACCCACCACAAAAACCTGCAACAGCAGGGCTACATAGCTAAGAAACTTTTTCGCATTGCCCTTCCTTGTTCTACTCATAGACTTCCTCCTCAAACTCCACATCCACATTTGCACCCGACTCTACCTCCTCCACAATATAAATAACCGTGGTTCCCTGGTAAGCGGGCCGATACCAAATGTTGCCACAATAATAGTAAGTGACGCCCGCCCGCAATCGCGTGACAGAGCAACCGTAGGGCAGTGAGGTAAGCCGCAACCCCCGGTAAACACGCCTGCGTGTACGTCTTCGGACACGCCTTCTCGTACGTCGGCGAGAGCCCGAGACACTACTTGGACTTGCCCGCCTTCCGCGCCTCGCCGACGCTGTGGACGGAAAGCCAATTGCTCCGATCATTGCGGCAAGAAGTGCTTTTACTAACTGTCGTCGTTGCATATCGCCACTCCTTATTGTTCTGAATCGAGATCGAACTCGATTCTTATCGCATTCGCTGGCGGTTTGAAACGCAACGATTTCTCATCGAATTCTGGCTCGGTGTCCCAACTGAAAAAGAACACAGAGCGGGGAGAACCGCCATCCCATTTCGCACTGATGGCCAATTTACCTGGCAGTGGCGGGCCCTCTGCAGCAATCCAGATCTGGAGGTCGTCCTCGGCCGCACGAATGCCTATATGATGATATACCCTGTCACGGAACCGACTGAGTCCCAGGTACTCAACACTCTGCGCATCCTCCACAAGGTGACTCCCAACATCGTTGAACACGAAGTCCAGCATGGGAACATCGATGTCGAGTTCGTTGACGGCAAAATTGGCGGCGGCATCAATGCCAGCGGGAAGGTCGGTTTGCGCGTAGAAATTTTCTGTTTGACTGTAAACGGTGAGAACGCCTTCGCTGAAGTGAATCTCCTTGGTCGATTCGGCATCGCTATTGGTGATACGCATCGCGCCGGGCCTGATCACTCGCATCGTAGCGTCCATCGATTGCTCTATGATCTGCCCCGCATCGAGACGGACATCGACATAGCCGTCCCCCGATATAACAAAGCGGTCCAAGGACGCGATCTCGGCACTCATTGCCTGTAGTATTTCCGTCGCCTGATTGTCCTGGGCATAGATGGTCCCGAATGGACAACACATCAATGCACCGACCGCAATCAGAGCGCCGGCTTTCTTGAGTAACTTTTGCACCATTTTCATTGCTCCGGAAGCTTGCTTTTTTGTTTGGTAGGAGGCCAGCAATCACTCTTCACTTTAGGGCGATCACTAGCACAACTACGATTTACCGGGTCCAATATTTTGCAGGTTCGGCTAAGCCTGAGAGGTCACTTACCGTGGGCTGCGTCCGTTTTCTCCACCAGAATCTTTGCCCACTTGCGAAAAATACGGTTGGCTTCGGCCATATTCGTTACGCTATTGGATATCTGCATATGGCCCATATCGTTGGCTGACTCTGCATCCGCGACCCGCGCCAACAGGCTGCCGGACACTGCGTCATAGAAACCCATAAGTAGTGTCATCGATCCAGCGGAAGCAGTGAACGATCGAGATCGGCCGGCGGTCATGGTGTCGGGAGCAGTTACGTCCAGATTGATGATGGCTGGCCTCAGGAGTAGCAGGTCCTGTGCCGAATTCTCCGCGCCGTCCAGATCGACCACCTTGTACCCTCCCTCCCTGAGTTCTTCGGTAAATATTTTCTCGAATTGCTCGCTGACTGCGCTCTTAATCTCATCCGCATCTTTCTGAGTCACCCGGTGAACACGCCGAGTGGAGTTCTGGTCTCTTAGCCAGTCATCACGGAACGCCACACGAACCTCAGCGATAGCGAACCGATCGTACTGCGCCAGGTCCGCATCCGGCAGGACGTACAGGGCACCCGATTTCGTCCCTTTGACCAGGTGCAGCCCCTCATCAGTCACTTGTGGTAAATCCTCATTCGGGGTATTTGCACAGCCGGCGAGCATGACCATTGCAAGGATTGCCAATCCGAGTGGACGAAGAGCCGATCTCGTAGCTGATAAAAAATTCTTGAACATGTCCAAATACCTCCAAAGGTACACTGTTAAAACCAAGTAATGCCGAAGCGTTATATCTATTGTTAATTTAGCTCGGAATCAGAATCAATTTTGTGTTTCCTCGAGCCCATACTCCTTGTTGATCTCATCATAGATAGGCTGGATGACGTCTCTGACATCATATTTGCCTTTGTTGATATAGTCCGAATTAGGAATTCTGAGACTCGGATCGGGCACTTGCGGCTTCTCTGAGGGTAAAGGTGGCCAGACATCTTCATCAACAATAGCCATGCGCACGCGAATATCATCTTTGGTGATATTCCAAACCATGTAGTCCGTGGAAAGGCTCAGTGGACCGTCATAGGTACTTCGGATGCGCGTCTCGATGTCTGCTGATGTGTCGTAGTCATTGAAGAAGTGAAAAGCAACGGCCATCCTCGGCTTGACGATTGACATCATTTTGCCATACGCCTCTGGAGCTGTGTGAACCTGGGTGCCGACATTGAGTGCTCCCTGCGGAGTGAATTTGAACTTATCGACCAGCGCCGGCACTGTAATAAAACACTCGTGAATCGCCAGGTCGGCGTCCTTCGCATATTCTGCAAACCATTTGTTCGGATAGGTATCGCCTCCAAAAACGAACTTGAAGCCATTCCACTCGAGGATATAACTCACTGGGCCGTCCGGGCCGTGAATGGCCGGTATGGATCGGATCGTTACGCCGTTTTCCTGGTAGACAATCTGATTCACGCCCTTATAGTCAAACTCGGTCACCTCAAAGGGTACGTACCCACGTGGGTCCGTAATCCCTGCGCGGCCGTCCAGATCCCATGTGAGGGCCTTATACAAATGGTCGAGCGCATACTTTGTGCCGCGCTCTGGTGTATCACCGCTCGGCCCCCAGACTCGTAGCGGTTTCTGACGGCCTGATAGGGCACCACCGACAAATAATGCATCCAGGTCACCGAAGTGGTCGGTATGCAAGTGGCTCAGGAAGAGCTTGTCGAGATGATTGTAGGGGATTTGAAGGGCAGCGATGCGTTCTGCTGATCCGGTCCCAATATCGAAGATGAATTTATCCCCGTTACCAAGTTCGAGCAACCAACATGACGCCGCCTGCTTCGGACGAGAGGTCGGCATACCTGTACCACAGGCAATCAACCGCATTTCGTCCGGTGCCAGATCCTCACTGTTGGGCGCGTAGAAAGCTCTAGCACTTGCCTTGACTGGCGAGGATTTTGGGGAGCTTTCAGTAGCTAATGCTTTTGCTATGACTCCTGAGTTTGCCCCTTGCTGGCCATTCGATAGGCCCCATTGATACACAACAGCAATCATTACCGCGCCGGACAAACCAATTAACGTTCTCTTCATGTCTACCATAAAAGCACTCCTGCTAGTGTAATGACAGATTTGCATACCCAGAAATAATGGATCTCGCTCAGCGGATCAGACCATTAGATCGGAGCCTGCAATGTTTACTGTTTTCATTTCCCGATGAGCAATTCCAATCGCAGATTGCGATATGTTTCCGAGGCTTTTAGTCCGGGCCCAAGGGTCTGGCGCTCCCCCATCTGAAAAACGGCACAGGTCCTGGTGCGCATTTCCAGATCGTCTCCGTGAAACCCCAGTTCCTCAAACGCATCGCGGAAGAACTTCAGCCTTGTATTCATAACCTGTTTCCGACTGAGAGCCACACGCGTATCACTTCGTGACCATATATCTATCGCCGCGTCATATTCTGCCAAATTCAACTCAAAGATCATGCGCGCGCTTATCTGAAGTCGTTCCTTGGCAGATATATTCATCAACTCGTGGTCTTTAGTAATGACTTCGGTGTATTGAATTTCCCAATATTTAAGAATTTGATCCAGCAAGTCATCTTTGCCTTCGAAGTGGCAATAGAAGCCGCTCTTGGCTATGTCGAGTGCTCGGGCCAAATGGTCCACTCGCAACCCATAGGCCCCTCTTGTTGCAAAGAGCTCCAGACCTTTGGCAAGCCACTCTTCTCGAGTCACACGCGCTTCTTTTCTAGTCGATACAACCATAGAGAGGCTTCACTGGATTTCTTGTCACTGCTGCTTCTTTGTCAATATTAGACGAGACAGTCTAAAAGTACAGCTTTATTAATCGTCACTGTTATGCAGAGATTTTTCTATTTTCTATGCATATGATCTATTATATGTAAACAAACTGCGTATTCTTGCAACAAACGCCAGTTAGGAAAGAACATGTCGTATTCCGTCACACCCCTTCCCCTTGCGCGCGAATCAGAGCTAGAGAACATCTCTGTCCTAAAGCAGTGCAATGCCGCCAGCCGATCTCTGGCCGAACTCAAAGGGGCCGCACAGAGCATTCCCAACGAAAACATTTTTGATCAGCACCATAACGCTTCAAGAAGCCAAAGACAGTTCTGAAGTTGAAAATATCGTGACAACCCACGACGAGCTATATAAGGCCAACTTGTTTGGGAATTACATGAATAATCCTGCTGCAAAGGAGGTCCGTGATTATTCGCTTGCCCTCAGGACAGGTTTTGACACCGTTCGGAAACACAAGATCATTCGACTAGGGGACATATTAGACATCCAGGAAGAGTTAGAGAAAAACCAGGCAGGCCTCAGAAAACTATCTGGAACGGACCTCAAGAATCAGCGGACTGGCGAAATTATCTACACACCTCCCCAGGACTCTGGAGAGGTTGCAAGATTAATGGACAACCTGATCCAGTACATCAATACAGGTGAACTTTCGAGCCTCGACCCTCTGGTGAAAATGGCAGTGATCCACTATCAATTTGAAAGCATCCATCCATTCTATGATGGCAACGGCAGAACAGGTCGAATAATCAACATCCTTTACTTGGTCGCTAAAGGACTCCTTGACCTGCCGGTCCTCTACCTGAGCCGATACATCATCGCCAACAAATCTACATATTACGACACACTTCAAGGTGTGAGGGACACTGAAAACTAGGAGCATTGGCTGCTTTTTACGCTCAGAGGAGTGGAGGAAACCTCCAATCAAAGCATCACTCTTATAGCTCGAATCAAAGCCCTCTTGATGGCATACAAGCATCGTCTCAGGGCTGAGTTACCAAAAATTTACAGCCAGGACCTACTGAACAATTTGTTCAAGCACCCATATACAAAGATCGATTATGTTATGCAAGATCTTCAAGTGAGCAGGATAACTGCTTCGAAATATCTGGAACGCATGGTGGAGAAAGATCTGCTCATAAAAGAAAAACTAGGTGTCAATAACTACTACATCAACACACCTCTTTTCGAACTTCTCATGGAACGCATCTAGGGTGGGCGCCTTTGCTTTGCTGCGACAGCTCAGTGCAGGACTGGAGGACTGGAGGACTGGAGGACCCAGATGAATCATTACGGGCAGTTCTCGCTAGGATACTTCTGCCATATCAAGGGATGTAAGGGTTACACCTCATATCTTCAGGGCACATTTTAGCGCAATCCAGTGCGACAATACATCAACGAATTCCGGATGGTCACAAACCGTGAATATGGGCTAATGGCTCGGTAAAAGATGAAAAGCCCTCTAGCCTCACCGATCCCTGGCGGTAGTTTCATTTATGAACTACAGTAAATTCGGATAATCCTCAAAAACGCTCTTCAACATACGGCCTAAGACGTATGCACTCCAACCCAGAAAAAAGGTAGTTGATATGAGCAACTCTGGACAAACTAGAACCAAATCCTACGATTGCAAAAGAGAATTTCTCTTGAACGAACGGGAGAAATATCAGCGACAAGAGCTCGAGGATCCAAGACCGTATCTTGCATTACGCACGCAGGAGTGTTCGTTCCGGTGAAATTCTTCTCGACTAGGTACTGGCACTTATTCGCAGTTTTAACCTGCAGCCTATTTTTAGTTAGCGGCTGTGGAGAGTCGACTAGCGACCTCACTGAACCTCCGCGGGCAAAACAGAACGAGCTCTGCAAAGTCCCAGATAATCCCACGGACCTCGAGCCACTTCAATGGTCTACAATATGCCGGCTATGCGCTGCTGATTTGGATCTACCGAGGGAGCGGATTAGGCGCGATTCCCTTTATGAAATTAGGCGTGGCGTAGTCTGGTTCCCGCCTTCTCGCAGTTGGTATAAACGACCTGGTCCGGAAATTCTCTATGGAGGCACACTACCTATGAGTTGGGCTGAGCTTGATACCGAAAAGGGATTAGAGATCTGCGAACAGGCCGAACAGTATGGGGGCGTATCTTATGGCCGACTATTGCACAAGTCTGGACGCTTGAATGAGGCGGCCGAGAGATTCGAATACCTTTACGAAAGGGACGTTAACAGAACCTCCAACGGCATGAGTACGAAGGCGACATATTTGGCCCGGATGTATGAAATGGGCTGGGGTGTATCTCAAGATCTTGAAAAGGCAGAAGAGCTCTACGAGTCCGCTGCGCTAAGGAGCGATTCCTACAATTTGCAGTCGGAAACATTTTATCCCGCGAACCCTCGAGCTCAGCACAATCTGGCCTCTATGCTCTACTGGGGAGTTCGGAAAGAATCAGATATGAAACAAGCGGCCTCACTTTGGGAAAAAGCCGGAAATAGATTTCAACCACAGTCTTTGGCGAATCTTGCCTGGTTATATCGTCGCGGCTTTGGTGTAAGAATGAACATCAGACAATCTGCCGATTTGTATCTTGAGTCAATTAGATTGCTGAGCTTACGAGAAGATAAGCCAGACATGCTGATAAGTAACGAAGACCGATATGGCTCTAAACTTGACCTGAACGAGCTTGATCTGTCCTGGCTCCAGGAAATCGCCGAGCGAAATCAGAGAGAAGCTTTGGTGACCTTGGGATATTTCTACCATACTGGAAAATCAGTGCCGGCTGACTTAGAAACTGCGCTAGACTTCTATGAGCGGGCTATAAGATTGTTTCCTCATTCGCCCGAATATGGAGCAGGTCCCGCATTTGTAGATGCAGCCAACAGTCAACCGAGTGAGGCCAGCCCTTCTTGGGTTGTCGATAGGGAATTGCTTGAAGACGGCATTGATGATGAAGATGCATTTGCTCTTGCTTTCAATGCAATCAGCCTTGAGCGTCGCGCTCTCTCATCACGGCCGGCCGATCTATCGAAGTTGGAAGAAGCCGCTGAATATTACTCAAAAAGTGGCTTGGGAAATTCGCTGATTAGATCCTCAAAAATCTATACGTCCATTGCCGGAGCAGTCTCTGAAGACGAAAAATCAAGCGCATCTTATTACGAAGTTGCTGAACGTCAATTGCTTGCATCGGACCCGATGAAATCCAATTACGGCGCACTCTCTGATGCAGCGGCCATCATGTTCTCTACAGGACGGGTTCGAGAGGCAGTTCACGCGACGCAATGGAGTGCAAAAGGAATAAAGGAAGACTTCTTCTACCCGGATGCGCGACCTCTTCTGATGAAGGCTATCATCGATGATGAAAAAGGACTGACGACCGTAGACAGCGCAGAAACCAGGCTAATGATGAAAGATGCAAGGGAAAGGGCCATTTTTAGTCGAGATTTTCAACTTCTGGATGCGATAACCGACGCCGAGTTGTATGCTGGAAAAAATCTGGCGGAACGGCAGAAGATAGAGCGAAAACAGCATGAAAAAAGGGAATTTTCCAAGAAGGCTATCTCACTTTTTCTCTTCCTCGTGATGCTCTCTGGCATGGGCGAGGGCGGACAGACGTCCGGTCATTTCATGGATCAGACCGATGGTATGCAGCACGCCGGAAGCTTGATGGCGATGCGCATCTGACCCACAGTTCTAAATGAGATTGTCCCACTCTAACATTCTCATACCGCTTACTACTGTGCATCGCCTCTGGCATTACGACAGGCCACGATTTCTGTCACTAAGCTACAGGTACTAACGGGCCCTTTGATTACCTTGATGATGTCGCTTTTAGCTGTACATCCAAAAAGAATGACCGTTTTTTTAGCTGGACTGTGAGCACCTCTAGCCACTGATCGTGGTTGACATTCCATATGCATTTGTAGAGCGGCCTGGATGGATCTCCACCACGGACCGAGCATTCGCTGGGCTGCCCGTATTTTGAGACTAGCTCATCAAAACGAATGTCAGGGCTAACGCTGGGATCGGAATCCATAAACGTCCACTTCACAAGACGTATTCGGTTATTTCCCTGCTTTTCCTCAGCAAACAAACTCGGCTGCATTGAGTAACTTAAATGTACCTCCGTTCGGCCCCGGCCTCGGAACTCGCTAACCTGAATATTTTCCTCAAGGAATCCATCACGGCTGGTATCAATTGAGGGGCCGCTAGGAAGAAATTTGTCCGAATCCGCGTTCAACAGAACCTCTGGCCCTGTCATGCCAAGCCGCATACCCCCGACATCAAAGGCTCCAAGATTGGGGTCACCTTTCTTCAAAGCTTCAGAATCATCCCAATTCAGTCTTCCGTATGCCGGCGCTTCAGGAGTCTTGACTGCAATGGTTGCTCCATCGCGAACAGATATGCCCATTTTCTGCCTTGCTTCTTCAAGCGAATTGAGACGCGCCTTGAAATGTAATAGGGCCATACCATGGGCTGCGAAAGTTTCAAATAGGTAATCTTTTACAGATCCTCTATACCTGACTTCGGGTGTTTCATGAGCGCTCCGTCCCGGATCGGGCACCGCGGAGGCGTCAAAAAAAGTCCTCGAGAACTGAAGATGGCTAATAAGTGAGCAGCCCCAAGGCCCAATGTCATTTGAAAAACTCGATACCTCATGCCTCTGAGACTGCTTCCAAAGTTCGAGCGTCTTCTGGCAAGTTCGAATAGTTCCGGGGCCAGGTGGAATGGGCATCCCCTGAATATCTCGTAACCAGTAAAGTTCTATCTCCCCTTGTTGTCCATTTTCTCCGCCTACCGTTGGAGGGCCAAGGCGCTGTATGTACGGGTCGACAAAGGATTGTGTGTCGACTTCCGGATATACCTGTCCCTGGAGGGAGGACGTGACGAGCAGGTCCGTTTTCCATCCAGAATAATCGGCTGGCGCGAGGGTTCCATGAACAATATCTGCCTTGATTTGATTAGGCTTCTTTTCAAACCTCGCCTCAACGCTTGCAAAGTTTCCCCACGGGTAGTGCCTAATTTTGTCGATTCTAATTCTTGGATTTGCCTCGGATTTTTCAATCCGTCCAAGAGAAATGCCACGTACAGCATTCTGCCTAAACGCTGGATAACTAAGATTCAATTGGAGCGAGGGAACACGCGCAACAATATCGTGTACGCCTTCATAGGAAAATACTTCGTCCTCCATTTGACCCGTGTACTGTAATCTAGCAGATTCGTTATTCGCCACTACCCGGACCTGATCGTCTCCTTCCAAAAAAAGCGTAAATGGCTGACACCAGGTCATACCGGGCGGTTTTCCACTATAGGCATCATGCGCTATACCAAATGTAATCCATCCTCCCTCTTGCACACCCGCCGCGCTCCAGGCGAGGCACCGTAAACCACGGGACCGGACAGACGCGAACGTACCCTCCGATGAAATATATATAACGATGTAAGGATTGTCGGCTTGCATCAATATGGCCTTATATCCCCCAGCTAACGCATGCACAGCTTCGGGCGTGTCAAGGCTTATAATTGTAATGCCATTCAACATTGAATCTGTGTTGAGCTCAGCAGTGCTGTCATTAGCTCCGGGTGGAGGGGGCGTCAGATCGGCTGGATCTGCCTGAGGTATATCTGGGGGAGTCGTAACCGACCCCATGGGGGCTTCACCGGCCAAGACGAGTTCGATCTCTTTCAGTAATTTCTTAGACGGTGTTCCGGTTTCAGGTAAGTCCTCATCACTTTGAAAGTCCGTAATAGCCCGTGAAGTAGCCTCGGTTAACACCCCGTTGCCTGGCCCAGGGTCGTAACCAAGGTCATAGAGGCCTCGTTGCGTTCTCTTTATCAGTTCCTCACTACTTACTTGAGCATGCGATGAGTTTTTTTCAGAAGGTGTCAAGACCTCATTGGGGCCTTCATCAACTTTTTTATCGGCTTTCTGATCCAGTACTTTTTTTGCCTCATCAAAAATGTCGCTTAAACTGATTGCCGATGCCGTTGAACTCGACACCAATGCAACTATGGTGCAAACAAAATAAATGGTAGGCAGAAAATGGAAACTCATCCGTCGCCCCTCCTGGTTAGCTTAGTCTCTGTGCAATCCCAAACTGTCTTCCCACGTACCTATCGGAATAGGACTCATAGAATTACCTACACTAACATCGATTCCTTGTGTCTCGCCCACGAAAACTTTACTTCCATCGCTCAAAGATTCCAAACTGACGAGACGCGCCTTGATTTCCACAAACGCAGGAATCTTGGTAGATCCCCAATTTTTTTTCTCGTTCACTCTTTGAACAATAGCGCGCGCATCATCGGGCTCCATTGGCCAAAATGTAGGTAAAGTACCTTTAGATAAATCGATTCTTACAATTCCATTTAGTATAGGCCCCTCATGTGCGTGAAGTCTGACGCTGTCGCCTTTAACCTCGCGTTCATTCCATGTAATTGGAAAACCGGCACGATCGAAATCGTATTGGCTCAATTTTGGCGTTAGCACCAAAATGGAATCTATTGGCAGGTCAGGAGCCAGATCAATCAATTGAGGCGCATAAATATCTGTGAAAGCCTTTTTTGCTCTAAGCCGTTCAAACTCGTTCGCCCCGGACCATGTTTTATCACTGGCTGTAAGGCCAACGAAGTTCTGATGTGCGAGCACAGTGTCATTACTCATCCCTATGGCGCCGCTTACTTCCCCGATCATCTTCGGATTATGTTTGAGAAGTAAAAGATTGATAATATCCGCGTCACCTCGCATTCTATTGTACGAGCCGCCTTCCCTAAATTGTATTGCTCTCTCTAAACGAGCTGGATTTCGAACGACAGCCGTTGGGCCAGGGCTTTCACTTTGAGGCATTATATTCTTTAGTGTTGTTGGCTGAACTGAGCCAGCCTCCCCAAGAGGTAATTCAGCCAGCATCTCAGTTAGCAGTGCGTCCTTATATAATTTTGCTGAAAGGGTTTGTGTATTGAGAGCGTATCCGGCTGGTCTATGCTGAGCTTTTGCTACAGGCTCAATTCCTGTCACTCGGTAGGTCCAGACGATTCGGACACTTCTGTATTGGTCACTCTGGCCACGTACCACGGTTTCCGCTAGGGCGGGGCTTAACTGCCATATCTCGGGCAATATCGAGACATCGCGCTTCAAACTGACCGGGCGCTCGGCAACCCTGCTGTTCACACCCCAAGAACCTGTTTTCAGCATGTTGCCTCTCTTGCCAACGAGTGATACAGGAAGGCCGCCTAGTTCTGTGGAATATTTTCCCAACTTAACAGACTCAACAACGACCAGCTCTATAGGCAGATCGACGTCAACAACACTGAGTTGACCGGCATAACTACTCAGGAATTTTTCTTTGCTGTCACGCTCCTCAAAAACGTCATTACCCGTCCACTCGCAGTATACCAAAGCTGCTGTATCGCATCCTTTCATAAGCTGAGCGCGCTCGGCATCTGCTAGATTTTCCGCGGCATACATCCGCGCTGCCCCATCCACCTTCAAAAGTGAAGGATCGCGCTGCAGTAGTAATAGATTGATCACGCGTGTGATTGCAGAGTTGCCACCTAATTTGTCCGTTGCACTGCGATCTAATCGGACTATTAGTCGCCCATCCTTCATATCGGACCTCAGTGGTCGAATACCTGACGGGGGCTTGAATAGGTCGTTCTCAACTACCCTACTGCTCTCATTCGCAGCAGACAGGGCTGGACTAACTCCCTTATCGGCATATTCAGCAACCGCGGCGGCCCCCTTGCCCCAATTGCAGGCGGACGCATTGTTGGAAACAGCACGCCCCAATCCCGAATAGGATGAAATTGGCTCAGCGATAAAGTCATCCGTTGCCCTTTGACCGATACAGACGCAGCCGCCGCCCCGTGCCCAGGCCTCGTTTTCTTTACGGACCCCGAGTGATTTCATACACGAGTTCTCAAAGTACACGAGAAGTTTTTCGCGGCTCGCCGGACAAAGACTTCGATACTTTGACATATTGGACGCGGTGGGCTCACCCACCAAGCCTTTTGAATAGCCCTGCCCCATCTTCTTCGCGATGCAGTTACAGTCGAATAGCGCTCTGAAGGTATCTTCACCGGCACCACGGTTTGCTCCGTAGTTTTCGCATAAATGTAGCGCCTGCATTTCCATGCTTTGAACGTTGGATGTACGCTCATTGATGTCAGGCAATACTACGAGTAAGTCACCGGTTATTTTGACAGTTCGGATTGGTGATCTCTTAATCTGAACTGAGAGCTCGCCAATGTTGCGGTCTGCATCTACGCCCCTCCATATGCAATGATTGAGTATAGGCCTGGCCCCGGGGCAATGGTCATATTCGCCGTATTGCTGCGCAATTCGTATTAGCTCTACTTCAGGCTCAACGGGTTTCTCTACGTGTTTTCCGTACTGAGTATAAACAACTTCAATTACCACCGTGTCATCATTGGGGCAACCCTTGATACTAGTAATAATTAGATAACTCTCCGGCTGTTTGAATGAATCTAATTTGATACGTGTGTAGCCACTCGCCGATGAGCCTTCGAGTTCAAAATCGCAGAATCCAGCGTTGCGCATCTTGTATCCACGAGTGTCTAATTTGGCTCTTGCATCCTTCATACTCATGCCTACTCGAATGCCTTCCGGCGCCAACAAGTGATCGATAAAGTCTTGCGAAGAGGGGGTCAAGGTTCCCGTAGGTACTAATTTCTTGGGAGTAGGTGCAGCTTTCTTGGAGGTAGATTCAAACTTCTTGGAAGGGGGAAGCGCGGCGGCGTCAGTCCTTGCAATTTCCGGAGGGTCGACTCCATGGGCAGACGCTCCTAGCCGGAGTGCAGCGACGGATTTTCTAATCAGTGCTACCAGTTCCTTTGTGGGAATACCGGTGACCGGCAACCCGTTGTCGCTCTCATAGTCTTCAATTGCCTGGGCCGTTAGTCCACTAAACACGCCACTGGTAGATCCCGTCTCATATCCCAGATTATGCAATCCCTGTTGAATTCGTTGCACCATTCGTTGATCATAATTTGACGGAGCAGAGTTCTCGGAGGAGTTCCACTCTGGATTGGTTTTGCTTTTCTCCGTCACCGTATCATTCGACTTAACCGATTCTTTACTACCAGCGTGTTCAACATTGTCCTTTTCAGAAGCTGTTGTAGACTGATTTTTCGGTGCGGATTTTGCGACGTCCTCTGGAGATGTTACCGCTTCTTCTGCAACTGTGAGGGCTGAGTATGTTTCCAGTGCCACCAAGAGGTCGCGGGAAGGTTGCCCCGTGCGAGCCATATTCATTCTGTCCTGGAAATCCTGTATGGCACTCTTGGTCTGGGGACCATAGACACCATCCACACTGACGGGATAACCAATTCTCTCGAGTTCATGCTGAGTGGATAGCACCAATGCTTTATACTCTGCCTGGTCTGCGAGCTCTTCGATTTCGGGCAAATCAATGGGCTCGCCACTACTGCTTTTACCAAGCACTTCAGCCGTCTTTTCTTTCGTTTTGTTCCACCAGTCTTTCAAGTCGGCATGTGCAGGTTGTACTGATGTTAAGCTCAACATGAATAAGTTTATTATTAACACACCGCCAAGTCGTTTTGTTTTCACTAGTACGGCCTCAATGTAAATTTTAACTAATCGCCTACAGTAGGAATCTATCACCGCCACTGTCAGCTCGCATCTGCTGTCCGTTTGCTATCAAAAGTGCCTTCCTTTTCCGCCACTTGCTGACCATACTCGAGGATCACAATATCGTTTCACTGTGCCCGCCTTCAGGTCGGCACAGGCTAAACCATACGCAATGGCGGTAGGACTCTATTTGTCTGATTAGCGCCAAATCTCTTTATGACGTTGTAATGAGCGCTGGTGAGTATTTCATGTGATGTACTCGCCGAGGTCCTTGTCGTTGAAGCACTGATTATCCCTATAGTCTCTAGAGTAGATATATAGACAATAAAACCAGTTCCGTAAAGCTCTGTGAGACTACAGAAATCTATCATCACGCCTACGCTTAGTGAATTGCCATATAGCCCACCAACAATCTCGGCATAGGTTCGGTCTCAACTTCCCTGCCCTACCCCATCAGAAAAAGCTCGTTACGTTTCTTCCAGTTACTGCTCGGTATTTGGTTAGACCATCCGACTCATAAGAGGATGCTCTAACGCCCAGACACCAGAACTGACTCTACTATCCTTATTAATCAGCAGGTTACATACAGTTTGAGCACCCGACTCTTGGAGAATCCGCCCAGCTTCAAACCTAGGATAAAAGGAAAAGTTCGGCAAAAGCCCGGCAGACTATTTCCAATAGTAGCGGTGTGTCAGGCGAGCTCTTGATTGAATTGCCTTTTACGACACGAATAGCGTTGGGACACGACCAGACTGCCTAGTTACCAACAGTCAGTCGATAACGATCTCTCGAAAGGCCTAGAAACTCACACAAGTGACTTTGCCTTAACGTCCAGTTTTTTTCATTGGTTTGCAGGTAACAGTAGATTGCCAGGGCGTCACTATAAGGCGCTAGATCCCTTAATATTTCGCTGGACAGAATGACCCTCATAATTTCAGGCGGTATATTCAGCGCGTGAATGCCGTAATTGAGAATTTTCTCGGGGCTGACTCTTACGGGGTCCATGTATTATCCACGGCTTTCAGTAGATGGTGGTCGTCCAGGCAGACAGGTGTCCGAAGTGACCGATCCACTTGCGCACACGAAATGGCCGAGACCGTCCATTGCAGGAGATATTTGAGGGATACAGGGAGATAAGCTCCCCAAAGGTAATAGCCAAGGGCGAGGAAGGGGCCTCTAAACGCACGTTCAGCGTCTGTTTTTTCAATCGTTTCATTGCAACACTCCATTCAATAAGCACTGTCGTGCAGAAAGTGGTGTGTTGCCTCACAAGTCCCTGGCCATAAGGATTTGGTAGGACTACCCAGATTCGAACTGGGGACCTCTACCATGTCAAGGTAGCGCTCTAACCAACTGAGCTATAGTCCTAGAAGGCTGCGCATTATAGGCAGATGTGGGCCTTTGCTCAACTCCCCTAAGGGAATAATTTGGCGCTGAAGAGCTCGATTGCGGAAAAATGACCGCCTCCAGGCCAAAACAGCCGTTTTTCGTTAGCGACGCAGCAGCGGAGAGGGAAAATAGCCACGACACTGACGTGATACTTCGTCCGCTGACGCTTTGTCGCCCAGAGAGGTATGGGATTCAAACAGCAGGTTACAGGCTCCTTTCTGGTAGGGGATCTCGCTTCGGGTTCGGTTTGCGAACGCTATAGCTTCCGCGTGCTTGCCCTTGGAAACGCTTATCACGGCCTGCGCCAGGTTCCGATAGGCGGTGTCTGGGCCGGCCTGGTACTTTCTGGGCTGTCGCGCGGTTGTCCGCTCCAGCAGAAAAGACACCGAGTCCTGGTGAATAAGTCTCCAGTTGCCTGTTTTAATCAATTCGTCACCACGGTTCCCACCGCCGTAGGAGAGCAGGGGCCAGAGAAAATAGTCTGCTTGTGATTGCTCCAGCTGGGAAATCCAGCCCGGCCGGGAAGTCAGCAAGCCGACGTAATCCAGATAGGTCCTGTCGTCGTAAATTGTATCTGCGCGGCCGTCGATAAAGACCTTGAGCGCACCGTCTGTCCGCCAATGAATATAGCCTCCCCAGTTATACAGTGCGTAAACATTGCCCTTCATCTTGTTAGCCTGCATAAAATCCAGGGTATCAATGGGGTAGCTGTATTCGGCCGTAAGGTAATGGTAGGCGGGCCCCGCCGCCAAGGGGTAGGGCGCCAGTTTCAAGACAGCAAGCAACACGGCGACAAGGCCGAGGCCCAGCTGCAATCGTTGGTCCTTTAGCTTCTGTAAGCCGAAGGCTACCAGCGGTGCTGACATCACGGCAAAGGAAATGGCGAACAGTGGAATAAAGCGCCGACTGGTCACAGCCATTGCCAGGGTCAGACCCGACAGCACCAGACCTTCCCAGGGCACCCCCACACTACGACGAACGGCGGGTATCAGATAAGCCAGAGCGACCACAGGCGCCGCATATAACATCCAGAAAAAGTACGGCGACTGAATACCGCCTTTCCTGAAGGGTGACAACCACTCTCCGAGACTGCGGAAGGGGGATTCGGCATCAAACGCATAGGTCAGGGGAAAATACAGGCTCTGTAGACCCGACGGGTTTAACAAGCAGGCGACCAGGCAAATCAAACCAATGCCGACAGCGCCCTTGATCGCATCCAGTTCCAGGTTGCGCCAGGGAAAGAGCAGTATGCCCAGCGCCATCAAACCAAAGAAAAATCCGCCGTGCAGGTTGGCCCACAGAACAAATAACAGGGCCAACTTCCAGGTTCTCGTACGCCGATTCAACAGCGCCAGCAGCAGGACAACGAACAACAACAAACTGTACAGGTGAGGACGAACATCGATAAACGGTGCGGCCACAATCACGGCAAAAGAGGCGCAAAGAAAAGCCGCGATATTACTTTCTGTCTCACGTCTCAGCACATACTGCAGGGTGCAAAATGTGAGTAGGACAAGAAGCCACTTCCAGTAAACCAGCGACTCCACACTCCACAACGAAGCCCAACCGTAATACACGATATCGGCCAGCCATTCGTGGTTACGCCAGGTATGCCCCGCCGCCGTGAAGGACCAGTCGTCCACCATCCACAGAGTACCTGTTTGCAGGATTTCACGCCCGGCGGCGAGATGCCACCACAGATCCGACCCCTGCATCTCCGTATAGCCGAAAGAAAGAAACAGTATGCCCCCCGCCAAAAGCCAACCAAGCCGGCTACTGCTAGTCATCATTGGCAGCAGGCATACTCTTGGAGGCCGGGTGGTAGCCTTTAACAAAGTACAGGGCCCTGCCCTTACTTTCGTTATAGGTCCGTGCAAGATACTCGCCGATAATTCCCAGACAGATCAACTGAACCCCACCCAGAAACAACACCACCAATATCAATGACGGATAGCCGGGAACCGGATTGCCAAACACCAGCGTACGCCAAAGAAAATACAGACCGTAAAGGAAGGCGATGCCGGATGTTGCGATACCCAGATAGGTGGACAGCTTTAGCGGGACATCAGAAAAAGATGTGATCCCTTCAAGGGCAAAATTCCACAGCTTCCAGTAATTCCATTTGGTGGTCCCCGCCGCTCGCGCCTTGCGCTCGTACAAAATTTCCTTGTGAGGAAAGCCTATCCAGGCGTAAAGCCCCTTCATATAGCGGTGGGTTTCCGTTAACGACACCAGTGCCTCCACCGCCCGTCGACTCAGCAGACGAAAGTCTCCGGTATCGCGCGGGATTTCC
Organism: Halioglobus sp.; assembly: GCA_036960305.1. Classification (GTDB taxonomy): domain Bacteria; phylum Pseudomonadota; class Gammaproteobacteria; order Pseudomonadales; family Halieaceae; genus JBALVT01. The sequence continues at coordinate 34,298 of JBALWA010000019.1, forward strand.
ACATCACTCAAGCGATTAATCACCCGGTAAAAGCATTTCGCGGTGGCTGTTTTTAGCCAGGTCTCGCCCTCGCGCTGGGATCTGCGCCCATAGACCACGTCATAGCCGTTGCGCCACTCGCGGAGAAACTCATGGATAAGTTCTGGTGGATCCTGAAGATCGGCATCTATGATAACCACCGCATCGCCGCTGCAATAATCCAGCCCGGCCGATATCGCCACCTCTTTGCCGAAGTTTCGGCTCAGCTCAATAATCGAGACCGCGTCCAGTTGGTCGCGCAGCGCATGTAACACGTCAATCGTGCCATCGCTGCTGCCGTCATCAATATAGATGATTTCAAAATCCATACCGGTCTCTGCCATCACGTCCAGCAGGGTGCTGTGAAATGCTGGCAGCACCGATGCTTCGTTATAGGCGGGAACAATAATTGACAATAACTCAGACACTTTAATATCCGTATGGCAGCGAGAAACCTAGTCCCGGAACACCCAGAGCATGGAGGCGGTGAAATTCCACAACACCACAAACACCATCGCCACCGTCTGCACCAGCAAGTAATTTAACTCAAATATCGAAACGCCCGTATACATGATCAAGCCATTGATCAAAAAGCCAACAGTCGTCATGAAAAAATAGCGTTTAAGCGCCGTAGTATGCGTGGCGGTAACGGTAAATGTCCAGTTGTAGTGCATCAGGTAATTAAAGGCGATGACGATCAGGTAGACCAGACTACTGGCGAGTGGCGCGGACAGTTTGAGCCACTCGACCGCAGCGTACAATAGGCCATAATAGAGAACCGCCGTGGTGACACCGACCACCCCAAAACGAAAGACTTTCCAGAACAAGGTCATTTCCCCGCTATTTTCTCAACCGGTAGCACTGGGTCCACAACAGCCAGGATAGGCGAGAACCGCGCAACTTCTTCTCAAGCCATTGCATGAGCCCGAGGCCGGATTCGCCGAAGAACTCGGCTATCAGCGGCAAATAGAACCCCAATTTGTAATCGCTTTCAACCCGGAACCCCGCCGCGTGAATCTGTCGTCTGAGCTCGGACTCGGTCAGCAAATTAATATGACCCGTTTCGATAATAGGCTCGCGGTAAATCCACCGCACGAGATCGATAACACCCGGCAAAAAGGCAATTTTGGCGCAAATTTCCAGCGGGCTGTAGCGCTGCGGTGTGGACAAAATCAGGCAGCCATCGTCCGACAGGGCATGGTATAGCCCACACAACGCAGCATCGGAGTCGGCGATATGCTCAATCACTTCGGTACAGAGAATTAAATCGAAGCCCCCCGCAGGTAACTCTGTGGCGGTGATGTCGTCTTTCACGCAACTCAAGTTGGGCAGTGTCACGGCCAGCGCCCGAGCCTGGCTCAGATACGCCTCTTCTATATCGGCTGCCACCACCTCCCCGGCCGCCGCGGCCAGAACCGGCAAATAGCCGCCGGCGCCGGGGCCCACTTCCAGCGCGCGAGCAGGCGATCCACCCACAGCGCGTATCTGTGCAGTAATCCAGTCCCTGCGGCTACAATGTAGCCACCGGCGGGTGGGATTTTTGGAAGAATAGAGCGTCTCTTGTAGGTCGAGAAGTTCCTGTTCAGTGGGCACTAAGTGGCTACGCCTGTTACCGATGATTGAACAAAAACCTTACCATAGGGGGGCCCTGTTGTCCGTCATTTGATAATGCGGAATATCTTCAGGTCGCCGACAAACATCTGAAAGGTCCCATAATACCAGCGATGAAAAACCAGTTCGGGCATAAAATTACCGACGTCCAAAGCCTGGTCGAGTTGCAGATAGCGGTGCTGTCCGGACAGGGCGTCACGGTAGAACCGCACATATTCCGGTCTGGTTTTTATCATCCTTTCGGGTTTACCGATGTAGGGCCCGTTAAGCTCATTGGCAAAGGCCGTGTCATACCAGTTTTCGCTCAGTATCAGGTAGTCGGCCTGGCGCATGGAGGTAGCATCACCAGAAGCATATTCTGGCTGAAAGAAACGTGAGTTAGCCCTCCCCGAGGGTGGCGGGTTGACATAAAATCCGATAAAGACCTGGTCGCTGGCATGCTCCGAGTACCAGTCTCTCAACGCCACCCTGGGGTCTTTGTGGTAATCCATTTCCAGATCGACCATTAATAGAGCGGGCCAGATAAAAAACAGCAGCATGAACCCACGCCGTGCCGACCAGCGGGTAGACCACAGACCCACTGCAGACACCAGGGCGGCAGCCGGTATCAGGGGCAGATAATGACGGTAGTAGGTAACCGGCGAAATAAACATCATGAAGGCGAGAAACAGCAGTAGCGGGAAAAGGCACAGCCATGCCCGCGCATTGGCCCGGTCACGCACGATCGCCCTGACGCCCGCCGGGATAAACAAGCAGGCCGGCAAGCCCAGGCCAACCAATAATACGGCAAATACATTGAGGGGATTTCGCAGCCACTTGTTCCATCCAATGGCCGCATAACCTGTACCAAAACGGCTCTCCATATCGCCGGTGGTAAAAGCCTCTATCAGCTCGATCCTGGCAAGCCCGACCGCAACCAATGGCATCGACGCCAACAGGACTATCGTCGGCCAATTCAAGCGACGCCAGGGCACCAGCAAATAGTACAGGGCCAGCCCGGGATACAGGCCAGCCGACTTAAAGGCTTCATTTGTGGTCAACGCGAACATGACCACGGTCGCGAGAAACAACAGTGCCAGCCGCGCACCGCTCATGCCCTGGCTCAGATATTGCCATAGCCGCTGCGATATCAGCACCACATAGGCGGAAATCGCGAACACCCAGTACTTACTCCAGATCGCCGGCAGCAACAGCAGGGGACTGCTAAACAGCGCCAGTGGCCGCTCCCGCCGTACCGCAAAAACCATCAACGTCAGGAACAGATAGATGAAAAAGACAGAAGGTGCGTCAACCGTACCACTGTGAGACTCACTGACGTGAAAGCCCGACAGTGCCAGCAGCGCTGCCGCCGTCCAGGCGATTTGCGGCCGCGATGGCACAAGAAGCAGCGCCATCACCGCCAGCACCACCACGGTCAGCGCACCGGTAACTGCGGCATAAGCCCGGGCGACCTGGATATGTTCGACACTGTGGCAATAGCGCTTGGCCGCCGACTCGTCACCTTTGACTCCAGCCGGAACCGGATGACCAAGGGCCTCGGTGATTGCAATGGTCTGGTAACCGATAAATGGCGAGTAGTCGAACCCCTCCAATGCGGCCCGACAAGAGCCCCCTTCATCAAAATTCACCAGGGTAAAACTTCCAGGAGAATCCCAGTGCCAACCCACGGTCTGCGCACTGTATAACCGGGGAACCAAAGCGAGAACAAAGAAGGCCAGCAGGCAAAGCACCTTTTTTGTCCAGCCAACAGACTCCCGTGTCATTAACCAGCCTCCACTACAGGGATATCAGTAAAAACCCCACCGCCGAAACAGCGGCAGCCAGCAGGGCATAGGGCAATTGCGTTATTGCATGTTCATAAGGTGCACAGCCCGCACCCTGGGCAGTAAGTACCGTCGAATCACTGTAAAAACAGGCCTGGCTGCCAAAGCCACTGGCGGAGAACAAAGCCCCCGCCATCAACGGCACACTCACACCCACTTCCTGCGCCAGGGGAAAGACCACCGGTATGGCAATCGCAAAAACGCCCCAGTTGGAACCGGTCGTAAAGGAAATAAATGCCATAGTCACGAAGGTCAATATGGGCAGGGATTGAGCACTCATATAAGGCGCCACCGTGCGAATGACGTACTCTGTCATGCCCAACGCATTATTGGCCTCTATGAAGATAAAAACCGACACGAGAATAGTGAGAACCGGCACCATCACTTTGAGACCATCGAGCAGGGTATCAAACATTTCTACAGGCTTGAGCACCCCCTTGGCGAAGTATTGCACAAGGGTAATCAGGATACCTGCCATTACGCCCATGAGCACATCGATATCAAACCAGACGGTAAAAAATATCAGTGCGGCAATAGGCAGGAAGAACAGTGAGATGCCCGCCTCCCTACCGTCGCCACCGGCGTAGGTATCTTCCATCTGAATGTGCTCTGAGCCAGTAGGGATCACCTGCCCCGTGGACTCGGCCCGGTGCTCTGCGGCTTTCATCTTGCCCATCAGGGGAATCACCCCCAGGATCACCAGCGGTACCATGACGACCGCAACAAAGGGGTAAAACATATAGGGAATCGCCTGGATAAAAATATCGATTCCCTCGCCCTTGGCCGCCACCCCATTTTTTTCCATCAACCCGGCAAAGTAGACGGCCCAGGTCGAAATTGGAACAATCAGGCAGATCGGTGCGGCAGTGGAGTCGACCACATAGGCCAACATTTCCCTGGAAGTACGGTACTTGTCGGTCACGCTTTTCATGGAGGAACTGACCGTAAGAGAGTTCAGGTAGTCATCGAGAAAGATCACCAGCCCCAGCGCCCAGGTCCACATCAGGCTACCGCGCTTGCCCTTGACGTAGCGGGTCACCAGGTTGCCAAAGGCTTGCGCCCCGCCGCCTTTCACCAATAGCGCGATGAATGAGCCGTAGAGCCCACACACCAATAACACCCAACCGGTGTTCTCGTCCTGCATGACGGTGAGCGCAGCTTCGGAGAGTGCGCTGAGGAAATTGCCCTGGGACGTTATGATGAAGGCGACTATCGCCCCGGCGATGACCGACTCTATCGTGCGGTGGCTCCAAATGGCCAGGCCCAGAACGACCACCGTCGGCAGAAGGCTCAAGGCCCCATAATCAGTCACGCGTAAATCCCCAAATTTTTATAGTTGTGCGGGGATTGTACTCGGTTTTAGACCTCGGCGAATCCGAAATCCGGCAGCGCCCGACGACAGTCAGCCATAACCGTTTTCCCGGAACCACGCCACAGCATCCGTGACAGCTGTTTCAATCGGCGTCTGGGGCATTCCCAGCTCCTCGATTGCCTTGCTGGGATCTACATAGCAGTGTTTGGTCACGAACAGGGTGTTTTTATAAGTGGTCATAGGAGCCCGTCCCGTCAGCTTTGACCAGAACTCCACAACTTTGGCGACCTTCAACATCATATTGACCGAGACCTCCTTGCTCGCAACATTGGGCACACCGGCGATCCGTCCTATCATGGACAAAAACTCCTTGTTGCTCATGTTGCCGTCTTTATTCGCCAGCAGGTAGGACTCGCCTATTCGTCCCTTCTCCATTGCCAGCACATGGCCAGCGGCCACATCGCGAACATCCACAGCACAGACACCCCCGTCCCAGTAGTTTTTCATGCCGCCCGAGAGGGTTCGCAATATCATTGTGCCCGTGGGGGTAGGCGCTCGGTCGCCAGGGCCAAAGGGCAAGCCGGGCATCACCATAGTGGCGGGTAAGCCCTCGGCTATCAGCCCCCGAACCATCTGGTGGCTGATGTATTTGGAAAAGATGTATTCGCTGGCAAATGGCCAGCTATCAAAAGGCGTATCCTCGTTAGCGCGCTCACCGGGCTTGGCGACACCAATGGCAGCGATACTACTGGTAAAGACCACCTTCTTGACGCCGGCATCCATTGCCGCACGCATCATGGCTTCTGCACCCTGCACATTGATTTTGTAGTGTAAGTCGGGGTCCTTGGTCCAGATAGCAAATAGGGCTGCCAGATGATAGAGACCATCCACCCCTTCCACCGCACGTCGCAAAGAAGGGGCGTCCAGCAAGTTGCCTTCCACAAACTCTACGTTCATACCATCCAGCGGCGAGCGATCCTCACCGGGCATGACCATCACCCGCACTTCGTCGCCCTTCTCCAGGCAGAGCCGCGTCACATGATTGCCGATAAAACCTGTGGCGCCGGTGATCAGTACTTTCGTCATTATTGCTACTCCGAATACAACTTGAATTATTTCACTGATACTATCCGGACACTCCTTCCGGGGGCATGACAGGAACGGCCATAACGACATGCACAAAAATCGATATCACAACAGGAAACTCTATGAGCTTTGCCCGCGCTAAATTACCGCTGCCTGTACGCCTTTTTAACGGGGGCATTGGCGCCCTGCGAAAAACGGGCCTGGACCTGATATCCCTCGATCCCGACTCTCTCATGAAGAAAGCCTGCGGCAACACAGGGCTCAGCGATTTTGGCCCGGACTACTTTCGCGATCCGATGAACCGGTTATGCCAATCCTTGAATGAGGATGCCAGGCTCACAGGCCTTGGGCGAACCATCGCAAGACAGGACTTACTGCGCTTGCTACAGCATCGATTACTGTTTATAGACCAGTTCAAACGCCACCCTGAGATAGCGGAGCAGGAAATCAAAGCGCCCATTTTTATCCTTGGTATGCCCAGAACAGGCACCACAAGCCTGCACGAACTTATGGCCCTGGACCCGCAGTTTCGTGCCCCCCTCAGCTGGGAGCTGGCCTACCCCTTTCCGCCACCGGAAACGGCAACCTATGCAACTGACCCCCGTATAGCCAAGGTCAATGCTGAATTGGCCAAAGTCGACATACTGTTACCCGACTTCAGAGACATGCACCCCATGGGAGCGCAGCTGCCTCAGGAATGTGTCGCCCTGTTCAGTCACGACTTCGCCTCCATGATTTTCGATGTTCAGTTCCGTGTACGCAGTTATCAACAGTGGCTGGTGCAGGAAGACATGACCGCAGTTTTCCACAATCACCGTCGCTGGCTACAATTATTACAGTGGCGTTGCCCGGGCAAAACCTGGGTACTGAAATCACCTCAATATCTCTGGAACATCCAGGACATGCTGCGAGAATACCCCGATGCCCGGGTCGTACAGACCCACCGGGACCCGGTAAAAGTCGCCATATCGGTTGCCAGTCTGACGGCCACACTGCGCAGCCTGGGGTCAAACGACATATCGCTGCCGGAAATTGCCCGCGACTATATCGACCTGATGGCCCTCGGCAACAGTAAGGCCCTGGCAGCAAGAGAACAGGGCCTTATTGCGGCTGAAAACATCATCGACGTCCAGTTTTCCAACTTCCGCCAGGACCCGGTCAATAGGGTGCGGCAGATCTACGATTATTTTAAACTGGACAAAACCGAACAGAGTTTCAATGCCATGCAAAGCTTTCTGGATGCCGGCCAGGAAAGCGAGCGTCACGGTAAACACAAGTACAGTTTTGCGGACACGAAACTGGACTTGACCGAGGAGCGCCAACGCTTCGCCGACTACCAACGACAGTACGGGGTAGAGACCGAAGAAGCCAAATGACATAATAAAAATCGCTTTAGAAAGAAATCAGTCTTAAAAACAGTGTTTTTGCTGATTTATATCGTCGTTTCCTGCACAGGAGCTCGATTTACCCGTATTTTAATAGCGTTTTTATCTATACAAAAGCTCTCTATATTCCCACATCCCCTAAAAAACCCCTGAGGCTGCTCACCCGCAGCCCGCCAACTAGATTCGAAAAGTTGCGGTGCTATACTCGAAGCAAGCGTCGGATTCGGGTTCTATTAGGACTTGTTTGACGGTTTCCGATTCGGCGGCTGGTGAGTTTTCAGTAGAGCTCGATAGCGAGTTAATTGAATGCTCGATTGCCTGTACCAAAAGGGGACTCTATATGAAACGCCATTACTATATCAGCACAGACCTGGATGATCTCGAAGCAGTTGAGCAAGATCTGGAACGCGCTGGCGTAAGCACACCACAGATACATGTACTGAGTGAAGACGATGCCGGTGTGGAATCACATCACCTGCACGAGGTCGAAGCCGTCCTCAAAAAGGATGTTGTTCACGGCACAGAATTGGGCGCGGTCGTCGGCATACTGGGCGCAGCAGCCATTCTCACGCTCGCATGGTTTTCCGGGCTAACCGCAACCTATACCTGGGTACCCGCAATTTTTCTCGCTGTTGTCGTACTCGGCTTTTGTACCTGGGAAGGCGGCCTCATCGGCATCCAGGAGCCCCATTCAGATTTTCGCCGTTTCCAGGACCAATTACACGAAGGCAAACATGTTTTGTTTGTTGATGTGCCAGTGGAGCAGGAAAGTATCCTGCAGTCGGTTGTTCGCAGTCATCCTAAACTACAGAATGCCGGCGAAGGCTCCTCTACCCCGGGTTGGGTGATCGGCGCACAGCGCAAATGGACCCGATTCACGCAAGTTGCACCCTAGCTGAACTGCAGCACTACAAGAATACCGAAAATTTAATCGCTGGAGTTATCGACACGCACTAACTGAAAACCAATAAAAAGGACGTAGGCATTATGAAGTTAGTGATTGCGCTGGTTTTACTGGTGGTGGGTTCTCTTGTTTTTCATTTTCTGAGCCCCTGGTGGTTCACCCCTATAGCGTCCAACTGGGGAATGATCGACACCACCATCAACATCACCTTCGTCATCACCGGCATTGTCTTCGTCGCAGTCAACCTCTTCATGGCTTACGCCATTTACAAATTTCGCTACAACCCCGCACGCCGCGCTCACTATGAACCGGAAAACAAAAAACTTGAGATCTGGCTGACGGCGATTACTGCGGTCGGCGTTGCCGCCATGCTGGCTCCCGGCCTGATTGTCTGGGCAGATTTTGTCGACCCTCCCGAGGACGCAGACATAGTTGAAGTCGTTGGCCAACAGTGGCAGTGGAGTTACCGCTTCCCCGGCAAGGATGGCATATTGGGCACCGTGGATTCACGCCATGTCGGCCCGAACAACCCCTTTGGGATGACCCCAACGGATGAAAATGGCCTGGACGATGTTCTTATCGCCAGTAACGAATTACATCTCCCCCTGGATCGCCCGGTAAAAGTTCTATTGCGATCCAAGGACGTACTGCATAATTTTGCCGTACCCCAGTTTCGGGTGAAAATGGATCTTGTCCCCGGCCTCGTCACTTACCTCTGGCTCACCCCCACCCGCACTGGAAAATTCGACATCCTGTGCATGGAACTGTGCGGCATCGCTCACTACACCATGCGCGGTTATGTGGTGGTAGATGAACAAGAGGACTTTGATAGCTGGTTGGCCGATCAATCCACCTGGTCTGATATGCAGGGTATCGCCGCGGGTGAGGTATCCACAGGCAAAGGTCTTTACGCCGTTTGTGGCTCGTGTCACGGCCAGCAGGGCGAAGGCAATGTCGCCATGAATGCACCCCGCCTCGCCGGCTTACCCGGCTGGTATATCGAACGCCAGATCAGTTATTACCAACAGGGCATTCGTGGCGCTCACGAGCAGGATACCTTTGGCCAGCAAATGGCGCCTATGGCCAACATGCTGACCGATCAGGCGGCTATTCGTCACGTAACAGCCTACATAGACAGTCTCCCCGTGACGGCCAGCGCAACAACGATCACCGGTGATGCAAGTGCAGGCGCAAGGTACTACAACACCTGCGGTGCCTGCCATGGGGTCAGTGCAGAGGGTAACTACGCACTCAACGCACCCCCCCTGGCTGGCCAGGAAGACTGGTACCTGAAACGACAACTGGATAATTTCCGCCAGGGCATACGCGGCGCCCATACCTCTGATGTCTTTGGACACCAGATGGTCTTGATGGCTAGAACATTACAGGACGAAGACGCGGTAGATGATCTGCTGGCCTACCTGAACAGTTTGTAGACGAGGAAACCACATGGAACATGTCGCTATAGCCGACCAGACTGAAGTGTTGCATGACCCGGATACGTTTATTACCAAGTATATCTGGAGCCAGGATCACAAGGTCATCGCTATCCAATACGGCCTCACCGCCATTTTTGTTGGTCTGGTTGCACTCACCCTGTCGGGCCTGATGCGATTGCAGCTGGGGTTCCCCGACACCTTTGATTTTATAGACCCCAGTTCCTACCTGCAGTTTGTCACCATGCACGGCATGATCATGGTGATCTATCTGCTCACCGCCCTGTTTCTCGGTGGTTTCGGGAACTACCTTATTCCCCTGATGATTGGCGCCAGGGATATGGTCTTCCCCTACCTCAACATGCTGAGCTACTGGACTTACTTACTGTCTGTAATTGTATTATTGGCCAGTTTTTTCGTACCCGGCGGGCCAACCGGGGCTGGCTGGACCCTATACCCTCCCCAGGCCATTCTAAACGGCACGCCCGGCTATGACTGGGGCATTGTTCTGATGCTGGTCTCACTGGCCATCTTCATCATCGCCTTCACCATGGGCGGCCTGAACTATGTCACCACCGTATTGCAGGCCCGCACACGCGGCATGACACTGATGCGAATGCCCCTCAGTATCTGGGGCATCTTTACCGCTACAGTACTGGGCCTGCTGGCCTTCCCCGCCCTGCTGGTCAGCGCGATCATGATGATGCTGGACAAGCTACTGGGCACCAGCTTTTTTATGCCGGCTATCGTCTCACTGGGCGAGTCTCTTGATCACACCGGAGGCAGCCCGGTATTGTTCCAGCACCTGTTCTGGTTTTTCGGCCACCCGGAAGTGTACATCGTCGCCCTGCCCGCCTTCGGTATGGTCTCGGATGTCCTGGCGACACACGCCCGCAAAAATATATTCGGCTACCGCATGATGGTCTGGGCCATCGTGGCCATCGGCGGCCTCAGCTTTGTCGTCTGGGCTCACCACATGTACGTGAGCGGTATGAACCCCGCCTTCGGTTTTTTCTTTGCCACCACCACCCTGATCATCGCTGTACCTACCGCAATAAAAGTCTACAACTGGGTGCTGACCTTATGGCAGGGCAACATTCATCTCACAGTGCCTATGCTGTTCGCCATTGGGTTTATCTTCACCTTCACACACGGTGGACTAACCGGCCTGTTCCTGGGCAACGTCGTCATCGACCTACCCCTGTCTGACACCTACTTTGTCGTTGCCCACTTCCACATGGTGATGGGGGTCTCGCCCGTGTTGGTGTTGTTCGCCGCCATTTATCATTGGTTCCCACTGATGACCGGGCGCATGTTTAACGAGACGCTGGGCAAGGTCCATTTCTGGTTTACGTTCCTGGGCACCTACGCAATATACCTACCCATGCATTACCTGGGCTTCCTGGGCGTACCCAGACGCTACTTCGCGATGGGCAGCTCTGACTTCATACCCGAGTCAGCACAGTCGCTGAACGCCAGCATCTCAATCTCCGCACTCATTGTCGGGTTCAGCCAACTGATCTTCCTTTACAACATGTTTTGGAGCGTGCGCAACGGAGAAAAATGCGGGCATAATCCCTGGCAAGCCACCAGTCTGGAGTGGCAGACACCGGACGTGCCACCTCGGCACGGCAATTGGGGCCCAGCGCTGCCCCAGGTGCACCGCTGGGCCTATGATTACAGCGTGCCGGGCGCAGCGGAAGACTTTACCCCTCAGAATGTGCCGACCAGTGAAGTCGCCACCGCCGGTGAAACCGACGGAGACCATGCATGAATCCGTTTAAAGTTCTCAGTGAAAAGCCCTGGCTCCCCCTACCCGCCGGGGAGGCCGCAATAGCCGAGCAGAACCCTCAAGCACCGGCCCAAATCGCGCTGCGCTTTTTTATCGCTGTGGTCTCTGTGCTGTTTTTCCTGTTTACCCTCACCTTCCTGTCCCGCTCCCAGTACCCGGACTTTCAGGCATTGGCAGGGCAGCCCTGGCAACCTTTCACCGACCCCAGTCGGCTCTGGTTCAATACGGCCTTACTCGTTTTCAGCAGTCTGGCGATGCACCTGGGCTGGCGCGCTGCCAGAAAAGGGCATACAAACCTCACTATCAGTGGTGTTGTCGCCGCGGCGTTTTTTGCCGTTCTATTCCTGTTGGCGCAACTGGACCTGTGGCAACAACTGCAAGTCATGGGCTTCTATGTCAGCAGCAACCCCGCCAATAGTTATTTTTACCTGCTCACAGCTGTGCACGGCCTGCACTTAATCGGCGGACTGGTGGCCCTGAGTAACGTGGTATTTCGAGTCTGGTATGACGGCGACCCGACCACACTGGGTGGACCACTCAAACTGTGTAGCACCTACTGGGATTTTCTGCTGATCGTCTGGCTTCTGTTATTTGCCCTGCTGACGAGCACACCGGATACGATCAACGCACTGGCTGCCCTGTGCGGCTTCTGAGGCTGAAATTATGACTGCAGAAACAGAGCACAGCAGTAACTTTGACGAACCCGGTGTCGCCGGCATGGTGACCGACTGGGCAGGCGACAAGCAGGCTTTCGACATGCCCTGGGGCAAGTTGATGATGTGGATTTTCCTGCTCAGCGATACGTTCATCTTTAGCGTCTTTCTCACTGGCTATATGAATGTACGCATGTCGGCGACCGATCCCTGGCCCAATCCCAGCGAAGTGTTTGCACTGTCATTCGGTGGCGCACCGCTACCCCTGTTACTCATCGCTATTATGACGTTTGTGTTGATCACCAGTAGCGGCACGATGGCGCTGGCGGTTAATTTCGCCTACCGGGGGGACAAGCGCAAAGCCGTGACCCTGATCTCTCTCACCGCCCTGCTAGGTGCGTCGTTCGTCGGGATGCAGGTATTCGAATGGAGCAAACTCATTTTTCATGAAGGCGTAAGACCCTGGAGCAACCCCATGGGTGCCGCCCAATTCGGCGCGGTGTTTTTCATGATTACCGGATTTCACGGTATGCACGTCACGGCCGGGGTGATTTATTTGTCGGTTGTTGCCCGCAAAGTCGGCCGCGGTGATTACGACAAGAAGGGTTATGAAATTGTAGAGATTGCCGGGCTCTACTGGCACTTCGTGGATCTGGTCTGGGTCTTTATTTTCGCGCTATTTTATTTGTGGTGAGGTGAATCCATGAGTGACAACACCGCTGAACAACATCCCATCGGCATCTACCTGAAAATCTGGTTACTGCTGTTTGTTCTGAGCACACTGTCCTACATGGTCGACTGGTTCCAGTTTCAGGGTTATGTACGCTGGACCTTGATACTGATATTCATGTGCCTGAAAGCCGGCTTGATCGTCGCCATATTCATGCACCTGTCCTGGGAGCGCCTGGCGTTGAAATATGTCTTGCTGCTGCCCCCCCTGGCCATTGCGGTGCTGGTTGCCATGATGGCGATTGAAGCCGACTATACTTTTTTCACCCGTATGACCTTCTTCGACCGCTGAGTCGACAATCGACCGATGGAGACCCACAGGGACCATGTCTTCTCCACGTAAAAGACTGCTACTGGGCTTTGCATGGGCAAACCTGGCACTGATTATCGTAGCCACCTCAGTCTGGCTCAGCAAACCGGCTGCCCCTCCTTTGATCCAGGGTGTACTACTCCAAAATAGCCGCGCCCTGGATGATTTCATACTGCTTGATCACAATGGCCAAGCCTTCATCAACAAACATTTGCAGGGCGCCTGGCATATTGTCTCTTACGGCTTCACCCACTGTCCGGACGTGTGCCCAACCACGCTCTCCACCCTGGCCCAGGTCGCCAGCAAGCTGGCAGCTGAGGGCAGGGAACCTCTAAATGTCCTTTTTTACTCGGTAGATCACCGCCGGGACACAGCGACAGAGCTCGCTTCCTATATGCCCTTTTTTAACGAAAGCTTTCTGGGACTGACGCACCTGGATGACAGTTCAAACCCCCACCTGCCCTTTGAACAAGGACTCGGCATATTCGCCCAGCTCTCGCCCGATGATTCTGCTGCGTCAGCAAACGACAGCGCGGCATACCAGGTAAGCCATGGCATCAGCCTGCTTCTGCTAAACCCGCAGGGACAACTACAGGCAATCTTCAAACCCGGTGAAAACCAGCTGGGTGTAAAGGTTTTTGACCCCGACACACTCTACCGCGACTATCTAAAGATTCGCTTTTATTACGACACCCCAGTGGTTGCATCCGCGACGCCCTGACAGAAAGACAAGCATCAGGCATTCTTCTGCACTAAGCTGTCAGCATTAAAACTGCCACACCCAGGAGAACATTTGTGTCTGAAGATGAGCACCCCGCCCGCAAAGTCGTCGTGGTTGGCGCCCGCTCAGCGCGCCAGGGCACTGGCCCCTTTATAGCAAGGGCCTTTGACCAATTGGGAGCCGACGTCTGTGCTGTTGTCGGTACATCTTCGCTTACGAACGAGCAGGCTCTGGACTCCCTGCGCAGCGAGCAAGGTATTCACTGCCGGGCTTACACGGACCTCGAAGAGGCGATCGCAGCAGAGCAGCCCGATGCGGTGGCCATCTGCTCGCCCTACCCCTTTCACGCTGAACAACTGGCCCTGGTGGCCGCCTCCGGTTGTCACTGCCTGGTTGAGAAGCCTCTTGTCTGGCCCTGTGACGAAGCAGACCTGGAAAAACTTGTCAGCGAATTCAGCCAGCGCGACCTGTTGTTGCAAATGGTCACCCAGTGGCCGGGAACGCTGGGGGCTTTCACCGAGTTGCATGGCGCGCCTGCCGAGCCGGTTACCGACTTTGCCATGAGGCTGAGCCCTATCTCCATCGGTCCGGATATGGTGCCGGACTCCGCCCCCCACTTCATCAGCCTACTGCAGGCACTGGTCGGTCCCGGAGAATGCCTGCAGGTGACCATCCAACGCCCCCGGGACGATGCGCTGATTGTGGCCTGTGATTATGTACACGACACGGGGACAACCCGCGCGCAATTACTACTGGAAACCTGTGAGCAGCGCCCGAGACCGGCCTGGTATCAAATCAACCAACAACGGGTAGACCGGGTGGTAGAACTACCACAGTACATCCAGCAGCTGGTGGCAGAAGATCGAACCGTCACACTCAGCGATCCCCTGGAAGGCGTTGTGAAGCATTTTATGGACTCCCTGGCAGCTGGCAAAGCGACCCATTCAAAGCAACTACTACAGGGACACCGCAATCTGCTTCAGCTGGCGGCCGCATGGCCTGAAAACCGCTAAATTGCGCGACAGATGCCGGTTGTTGTCCGGGCCTGCAAACCGTAGAATTGGCACTCTGCCCAAGGGCCACCCCCACCAACCCCATCTGCGCAAGCTAGAGGTGCACTTTGACCAACAATATTCCGCTCACCGACCTGGATGCCAACACGTCAGGCCAGGACGACAGCAATGAACAGCTGGAGCTCTCGAGCATCCACGACTTCGCCACCAAACTGACCCAGCCCGGCGCCAAGGATGCACTGGAGCATTACGTGAACTGGCAGGTCGCCCAGCGCACCAATGTCGACGCCGCAGAACTGGGCTCTGATGCCGCAAAAGTGCCAGATTTCGCACCGATATCCATCAACCTTGACCTCACCACCGCCTGTAACTTTGCCTGTGATCACTGCGTTGACCTGGATATCCTCAACACCGGTATTCGCTACGACCACGACAAGTTGATGTCCTCCCTGGAACTGATGGCCAAGAGAGGGCTGCGTTCAGTGATTGTCATTGGTGGCGGCGAACCAACTCTATACCCGAAGTTCGCCGAAGTAATCCGCTTTTTGAAACAATTGGACCTACAGGTGGCCATTGTCTCTAATGGCACTGGCAACCAGAAGATAGCCGAAGTCGCAGATTGCATGGACGGCAACGACTGGGTGCGTCTGTCTCTGGATTCAGGTACCGACGCTACCTTCCAGCCTATGCACAAACCCAAGAAAAACTTCCCGCTAGAAGACATCTGCGGCCGGGTACCCGCTATCAAAGCGGCCAACCCAGACCTTACCGTGGGCTTTTCCTACATCGTAACCTGGCGTGGCGCCAACATTAACGACACCAATATCGTTGAAAACCTGCACGAGATTGCCCAGGCGACACGCCTGGCACGGGATTCTGAATTCGACTACATCAGCTTCAAGCCTTTTCTTACCCGGGATGAAATCAACAACGCCGAAGTGATTGATATCAAGCGACAGGACAACGTGGACGAGACGGTGGCCAGAATCCAGGCCCAGATCGATGAGGCCGTGACCCTGGAGACCGACACGTTCCGGGTACTGCGCAGTACGGGGCTGAAAGCCATGCTGAGCGGTCAAACACAGACACTGGGCAAGCAACCACAACAATGTCATATGCAGTTTTTCCGACAGGTATTAAGCCCACTGGGGCTGTACAACTGCCCGGTATACCGCAATCAGGATCACGGCAAGCTGGGGGACAAAAATGCTGCGGCTGATGAACTGGCCTACGACGCCACCCGCGGCCAGACCGCCACCCTGATACGCGACTTTAACGCCACCACCAGCTGCGAGAAGGTCACTTGTCTCTATAACGATGTGAACTGGTGGATAGAGCGCCTGATAGAAAACCCGGAGCAACTGGAACAGTTGACCACCAGCGGTACGGACGCACCGGATTACTTTCTCTAAACCCAGTGTACCCCGGCTAAGCTGTGCGGCCCACACCCTGGGCCAACAGCTCCGAGTCACAGGCCTCTTTCACCATCTTCACTGTCACCAGGTTCATGCAGTCATGATGCTGTAGGGGGCAGACTTTTTTGTGGCAGGGGCCGCAGGGCACATCGATCTGAATGATGGTCTCTCCGCCATGGCTGGTATCTGTCCAGCGCCTTTCGGTGGGACCGAAGACCGTCACCCTGGACGTATTGAACGCCCGGGCAAAGTGCCGGGGCCCGGTATCATTTCCCAGTAACAACACACTGCGCTCGATCAGGGATTTAAGTTCCCCCAGAGTCAGGCAGGGGTTCGTCAACAATGCCGAAGGTTGCTTCATGGCTTGTTGAATGGCCTCCGCCAGGGGCTCTTCCCCGGGTCCGGGGCTCATAGCGATGGCGACACCGTGCTGCTCAATCAGCTGATCAGCCACCGCGGCAAAGCGTTCGGGGGCCCAGCACTTGGATGCACCGAAATTTGCGCCGGGAGAGATCACCACCAGGGGTTTTTGCGGGTCAACACCGCAGCTCAACAGACGCTCATTGACGGACTCATCACAATCCGGCGTGGTATAGAGTGTCAACTGATCACCGGGGTGCTCACAGCCCAGTGCCATGGCCAGCTGCCCATAGTAATCCACCATGGGCATGGGTTCGTAGCCGCCTGCTATCTTGTTAGGCACAGCCAGGGCGTCGGTAAGCAGGATTCTACGGCCGTCGCGATTGAAGCCAAGGCGGCGCTTCGCACCACTGCGCCAGCACAACCAGGCGCTGCGGAGTGAATTCGGCAGCATGATCGCCAGGTCGAATTGTTCATTGCGCAAATCCTTGATCAGTGTTTTTTGCGCCTGCTTTGCCTCGGCGCTTTTATTGCGGGGCGGCCAAACATGGCAGTGCCGGGACCAGGGGCTGCCCTCTAGCAAGGGCAGGAGATGACGCTGGGTCAGGAGGTGTATCTGCGCCTGCGGGTATCGCTCGAATATCGCCTGCAGAACCGGTGTCGCCATGACCACATCGCCCACCCAGGTAGGCAGGACAATAAGAATACTCTCGGGATCGTGGCGAAAGGACAGCGCGGCTGGCGACTTGCAACTTGAAACTGACATACAACCTCTGGTGGCGAAACGGTTACGCCGGAGTATATATTCTATGGTCAATCCCCGCTACACTGCACCCAGCCAGCGTTTTTTAGCGCCGCTCATCACTACTTGAGAACTCTCCATGACCACCTTCAACAAGATCTTCGCCGATCCCCAGTCCCTGCTACCGATACTTGAAGCGCACCGTGAAAAAGGCGAGACCATCGTATTTGGCAACGGCTGCTTCGACCTGATCCACGTAGGCCACGTTCGTTATCTGGACGCCGCCAGAGCACTGGGAGACGTGCTGGTCATCGCCGTTAACACCGAGGCTTCCATTCGCACCAATAGCAATCGTGAGCCTTCGATAAACCCCTGCGAAGAGCGCATGGAAGTGATCGCGGCACTGGATGCTGTCAACTACGTAGTGCCACTGGAAGCGTCTGTTCCAACACCACTGATAGAACTGTACCGGCCGCATGTACAGGCCAAGGGCACGGATTACACCCTCGAGCAAATGCCCGAGCGCTTCGCTGTGGAAGCG
This sequence comes from Halioglobus sp., assembly GCA_036960305.1. Taxonomy (GTDB): domain Bacteria; phylum Pseudomonadota; class Gammaproteobacteria; order Pseudomonadales; family Halieaceae; genus JBALVT01. Next base: position 52,149 of record JBALWA010000019.1, read on the forward strand.
GGCGGTGGTCGCATTGAATTTGTCGGTGATGAAAAAACACACAGTTCCTCCGCACTGCGCGAAATACTGCGTCAGCGCGGCGCTTTGTAAGCACGCTCGATGTTGAATTATGTTCACCCCAAGCTAAACACCTAAAACCGAAAAGGACTCTCTGTATGCTCCGTCTCAAACACGCTCTTCTAGCTGCTGTTATCGCCGGAACCACTGTGATTAACGCTTTCGCTGCCGAACCAGGCAACGCAGCCCTGGAGCAGGCGATCAATAATCGTAGCGCCGAAGATCAAGCGCGGGATGCTGCCAGGCACCCGGCAAAGACCCTGGAATTTTTCCAGCTGGAACCGGGCATGACCGTCGCCGAGGCTTTGCCCGGGGGAGGCTGGTATACCAACATACTCGCCAATTACCTGGGCGCAGAGGGTACGCTCCTCGGTGTGAATTACCCGGACGCACTGTGGCCCATGTTCAGCTTCGCGACTGACGAGATGGTTAAGAAACGTATCGCCCAGACTAAGGAGTTTCCGAAACTTGTTGCCGGTTTTACCGACAACGGTATAAAAGCAACAGGCTTCACCTTTAACACGGTGCCCTCAGATGCTCTGGGCACGGTTGACCGGGTGCTATTGATCCGAGCACTGCACAACCTCAATCGCTTCGAATCGACCACTGGCATGCGCAGCCAGGCCCTCGCAGCAGTGCGCGCCATGCTGAAGGACGATGGCCTGGTCGGTGTCGTACAACACCGGGCACCCGCCAGTGCCGAAGATGACTGGGCGGACGGTAGTCGTGGTTACCTGAAGCAGGCAGCCGTCATCGCGCTGTTTAAGCAGGCCGGCTTCGAACTGGTCGCCAGCAGTGAAATAAACGCCAACCCCAACGATAAGCCGGGAACTGAAGACATTGTCTGGCGACTGCCGCCCTCCCTCACCGACAGCAAGGACGACGCGGATCGCAGGGCAGCCATGCAGGCAATCGGGGAGTCCGACCGGATGACGCTGACGTTCCGCAAGGTTAAGCCCTAAGATATAACTTTTAGTTATGATTAGATATAATAAAATATCATGTAGTTATTTCTTGATCCTGACGAGATCTCACTTATACTAAAAGTGTGTCGGGGGATTGAGAACTTACATGGGACTCTCAATCAGTTGGTACCGACACAACTTGGGGGGCAGCGTGCGAACATAAGTCAGATATGTTTGCGGCCACGGGGACGTTTTCCGGTAGCGGGCCGGATCTAGTAATACCGGGTCAAAAGAACAACAAGCCTTACCCCGATAGCGCCGTCGCAGGCTTTTGTTTGCGGCGGCGTTTTTTCTTCCTCTAACCGCCTCTCTCGCACACATTATGCCAGAAGTGCGCTATGCTCCCTTTAGTATTCACGGGGGCCCCATGGCAAGCATCAAACAACTTCTGAACGACATTGAGAACTCACCTGAAGGTCCCGGCATCGCCGCCATCTTCGATTTCGACGGCACCATCATTGCCGGATACTCCGCTACGGTGTTCATTCGCGAACAAATAAAGCGCGGTGACCTGTCCAAAAGAGACTTTGTCGAATTAATGGCGGCCATGAGCAATTTTGGCCTGGGCAATCTGGGGTTCTCAGGCATGATGGCTATCAATGCCCAATTCATGAGCGGTATTGAAGAGCAAACCTACCACGAGGTAGGAGAACAACTTTATACCAAGCAGATTGCCCGTCTCATCTACCCCGAATCCCGGGCACTGGTCGATGCCCATCTGGCCAAGGGCCACACGGTCGCGATCATTTCCTCAGCCACGCCTTACCAGGTTGAGCCCGCAGCCAGAGATCTGGGTATCGATCATGTACTGTGCACTCACCTTGCGGTTGAAGACGGCAAATTTACCGGCAGTGTGGTGTCACCCACCTGCTTTGGCCAAGGCAAGGTAGACGCCGCTGAAGCACTGGCTGCGCAGACAGACTCAGACCTGGATCAGAGCTTTTTCTACTCCGATAGCCAAGACGACCTGCAACTACTCGAGCGGGTGGGGCTACCCCGTGCACTCAACCCCAGCTCCAAACTCGATCGAATTGCAAGAGACCGCCGCTGGCCCATCGCCCGTTTCGGCAGTCGTGGCCGCCCCAGTGTTTCTCAATATGTGCGCTCGGTGGCAGCCACCGCGAGTCTGGTGTCATCCTTTGCCGCTGGCCTGCCTATCTATGCCCTCACCGGATCCAAACGTAACGCGCAGAATTTTTCCTTCTCTTTGTTTGCGGACACCGCCAGCGCCCTGATTGGAATGGACCTCAACGTGGTGGGAGAACACCATATCTGGGCCCAGCGCCCCGCCGTATTTATTTTCAACCACCAAAGCAAGGCCGACGTCATTATCTGCGCCAAGCTGCTGCGACGCGACCTGGCCGGGGTAGGCAAAAAGGAAATCAAGGAAATGCCGGTAATCGGCAAGGTACTTGAAATGGGCGGCGTGGTAATGATCGATCGTGCCGATTCACGCGGCGCGATCGAAAGTATGAAACCCCTGGTTGATGCCATGCGTGAAGAGGGTAAATCTGTGGCCCTGGCACCGGAAGGCACGCGTTCGATTTCACCCAAACTCGCCCCGTTTAAGAAGGGCGCTTTTCACCTCGCTATGCAAGCTGGCGTGCCCATTGTACCTATTGTGATCCGCAATGCCGGTGATGTCGCACCCAAGGGCGATTTCGTCTTTCGTTCTGCCACCGTCGACGTAGAGGTGTTGCCGCCCGTCGATACCAGTGACTGGCATACTTCGACGCTGGACGAACATGTCAGAGATGTTCGCAATTTGTTCCTGCGCGCATTGGGGCAAAGGGAAGAACCTGTTAAGACCGCAAAGCCCAAACGTAAGAAAGCGGCCGCAAGTAAAACCAAAGCCGCTAAAGCGTCAACAACCGGCGCAAAGCGTAAAACGAAACCTGCAGCCAAGCCCAAGACGAAAGCAAAAACCAAAGCGAAACCAAAGACCTCCACGAAAAGAAGCAAGGTCTGACCTGAATGGATTTATCCGCCAAGTTCCAGAGCAGCCCCCTGCCCCAGCCGGGGTCACAACGTGTCATCTTCATCCTGGATGCACGCAACCGCTTTGAGCAGGGCATTCTCGAACAATGGATTCGCCACTATCACTATGACGCATCCCAGTCCGAACAAGTCGTTATCCCCCTGGGGGATGATCGCAAAGGTATTAACAGTGTATTTCTCAGCTCAGCCCTCAGTGCTGCAGACAGCGCCCAGGTCATGCCACTGCGAATCACCTGGTTACCACCGGAGTCTGTCATTAACTCCGGCCCAAGGATACGTGACTTGGTGTTCGGCGACCCGCGACGGCCCAATGCAAAGCGCGGCCGCAAAATACTGAACGAACAGTCCGAGCGAATGCACCTGGTTGTTGGGCAACCGGACTCTGTTATCAATCTGCGCCAACGCTTCAGTGAGCAGGACAGCGGGGACGACGGTAGCAATGTTGAAATATTCGCCGCCTTTGCGGCTCGCCAGGCGGCCCTGGTCTTGGATATCGCTGAACGTCGACTGCAGGGCAGTCGCTACAAAGTCCCGCGTTATGTCGCCGAGAGCTTGCGCGCCAGTCCCAGTTACAACGAGGCAGTGGAGGCACTGGCCAAGGAGACCGGCAAGACGAAGTCCGAACTCATGAAGGAAGCGTCTACCTACATGAAGGAAATGATTTCCGTACCCCGGACCTTTTGGCTGGATTTTTACGCCAGGTTCAACAACTTCTGTCTGGGGCTGGGCTACGAGGACAAGATCGTTTACGACCAAACCGCAGTGGAAGACATGCGTAAAATCGTCCGCGAAAACCCCGCTTTACTACTATGGACACACAAGACCTACCTGGACGGCATGGTGGTCCCCAAGGTACTTTACGAAAACGACTTCCCCATGCCCCACATGTTCGGTGGAGCCAACATGAGCTTTGCCGGCCTGGGCTTTCTGTTGCGGCGTTCCGGGGCCATTTTTATTCGCAGAAGCTTTCAGGACAACGCACTCTACAAGCTGACCCTGCGCCACTACATCGGCTACTTGATGGAGAAGCGCTTCCCAATGAACTGGGCATTTGAGGGCACACGATCCCGCATGGGAAAACTGATGCCACCCCGGTACGGACTACTGAAATATGTTCTGGAAGCCTGCCACACTACCGGCGCACGCAATATCCATATTATCCCGGTCTCAATCAGCTATGACCTGATCCGCGATGTCGAGGAATACGCCACGGAACAAACGGGACGTGGCAAGGGCGCCGAGTCCCTGCGCTGGTTTATCGGCTATATTCGCAGCCTGGCCCGCCCCATGGGTAAGGTGTATATGGACATAGGGCAACCGGTGGTCCTGGATCAGGCACCCCATCCAGATGACAAACTCGCGCTGGCAAAAATTGCCTTTGAAATCTCCGTCGAGGCCAATAAGGTCACCCCCATCACATTCCCGTCCCTGGTGACCATGAGTTTGTTGGGGGCAGCACCCAAGGCACTAACCGAAGCAGAAGTCATAGCAGACCTGCGGGCACTGCTGGCCTGGGCAGAGGCCCGCCAAGTGCGCATATCCAATGATTTCAATCGCGCCTACGCGGACCAGATGGATGGCCTGCTGGGTATTATGATCGACGAGGGTATTGTCACACGCTACGACCAGGGCCCGGAAACCGTCTACGGCATTGCGATGGAACAACACCCGGTAGCGAGTTACTACCGCAATACCATTATTCACTTCTTTGTCACCAAGGCGATCATTGAATTGGCGCTGTTAAAGGCCAGCGAGAATGGAGGCTCTGGTGCGCTGGATGTATTCTGGTCTGAAGTTGAGTATCTGCGTGACCTGTTCAAGTTTGAGTTTTTCTACGCTCCCACGGAGGAGTTCCAGCAGGAAATTCGCGAAGAACTGCAGCGCTATGATAGCGACTGGGAGTCACTGCTTGAACAGGGTACAGCGGGTTTCATATCGCTATTGAATTCGATGACCCCCGTGGTCGCCCACATCGCCCTGCTGACTTATGCAGAAGCGTATTCCGTGGTCGCCGATCTGCTGGCGAGCATGGAAGCAAGCGACACACTGGACGAAGCGACCTGCGTTAGCAGCGCCCTCAAGTCCGGCCGTCAGGCCTACCTGCAACGCCGGATCAGCAGTGAATCCTCTATCGGAAAACAACTGTTTAAAAACGGTTTCAAAATGCTGCAGCACCGGCAACTGGACGAGGGCGGCGACGAATCACAGGGTGAAAAACGGATTGAACTGGCGCGCGAAATGCGGGATGTCATGCGACGAATTGAAGTCATTCGCGCCATTGGCGTTGCCAGTCGGGGCGTATTATAGGAGAGCACTATGTCCAGAGTATTGAAAGTTAGCTTATTGGGTGGTGGTTCCTGGGGGACCACGGTGGCCTCATTAGTATCACGCAATGCACCTGTCACCCTGTGGGCGAGAAACCCGGAGACCGTGGCAGAAATCAATAACAAACACAGCAATGAGACCTATCTACCCGGCGCCACACTGCCGGATAACCTCGTAGCCACCAGTGATATCGCCGAGGCGGTCCAGTCTGCGGATGTGGTTATTATGGGAATTCCCTCCCATAACTTTCGCAGCGTGCTGGAGGAAGTTAAAAAACATATACGCGCCTGGGTCCCCATTATCAGCCTGACCAAGGGCCTGGAACTAAAAACTGGCCAGCGTATGACGGAGGTCATCACCGAGGTACTGCCGGGCCACCCGGTGGGCGTGCTCACCGGCCCAAACCTGGCCAGGGAAATCATGGCCGGGCAAGCCGCCGCCAGTGTTATCGCCATGGAGGACGAGATTATTATGCGCGAGCTGCAGGCGCTGTTCAGCAGCGGCTTGTTTCGGGTGTACACCAACAGCGATGTCATCGGTTGTGAACTGGGCGGCGTACTGAAAAACATCATCGCTATCGCCGTTGGCATGGGTGACGGCCAGGGTGCGGGAGACAACACCCGCTCAGCCCTGATCACCCGGGGACTGGCAGAAGTCACACGGCTGGGCGTTGCCATTGGCGGCCGCGCGGAAACTTTCGCTGGACTGGCGGGTATGGGCGATATGATCGCCACCTGTACCAGCCCCCAGAGTCGCAATCGACACGTGGGTGTGGAGCTGGGCAAGGGTCGGGATATGCAAGACATCATTGATGAGATGGTCATGGTTGCCGAGGGCGCAAAAAGCGCTCCCGCCGTCATGGCGCTGGCAGAAAAATACGGTGTCGAAATGCCCATTGCCAGTGATGTGTCGCGGGTAGTGGCAGGCGACTCCAGTGCGCGACGTGCCTTTCGAGGGCTACTGAGAGTCACGGCGGGCGCCGAGTCCGAGCCAGGCTAGCGCTTTGCGGGCGTTTGGGGCAAAATAGCCCCAGGGACGAATAATAAATAAGAGCATAAGAAAACATGAATACTGCAAGAACCCTGTCTGTATCCTGGGTATTGCTGACCATTGCATTGCTGTCAGCAAGTTTTACTAACGCGGCGACGCCAACAAGCAACCCCGGGCTGCGCTCAGCCTCGGCACTGGTAACCGATTCTGCCGGCAATGTTATCTACGGCAAAGATATCAGTACGGTTCGCTCTATCGCTTCAATTACCAAGCTAATGACCGCCATGGTCACGATTGATGCCGATCTCAATCTGGACGAAAAAATCACCATCACCAAAGAAGACAGGGACCTGGTGCGACTCACCGGTTCCCGCCTTGATTACGGCGCCAAACTCAGCCGTCGAGAATTAATTCAACTGGCCCTGATGTCCTCGGAAAACCGGGCAGCCACAGCTCTGGGGCGTTCCTATCCCGGCGGGATGAAACTGTTTGTCGCTCAAATGAATATCAAAGCGACCCGCCTGGGGATGTCCGATAGCAACTTTGCAGACCCCGCCGGGTTACTCAAGGAAAACGTATCCACCGCCAGCGACCTTGGCAAAATGGTGACCGCAGCGGGAACCTACCCACTGATCACCGAATCTACCACCACTTTGCGCAAGGAAGTTCATCCCTATGCAAAGAGAGGCCCCCTGAACTACGGCAACACCAATCGCCTACTGAAAAACAAGAACTGGGATATTGGGCTCAGCAAGACCGGTTATATCAACGAAGCCGGTCGCTGCCTGGTCATGCAGGCCAATATCGATGGCGAAGAAGTATCTATCGTCCTGCTGAATTCCTTCGGTAAGCTCACCCCCTTTGGCGACTCCAATCGCCTGCGTAAATGGATGATCGCCAGTAGCTAGCTGCCAGTAGCTAGCAGTACCTGGTAGAGAGACAAATAGTTAGGCCAACGGCCATTCTATCGACACCTCGTCCACTCAGACGATTCCACTTCCCGTTTGGACGTCTATACTTAGCGACCAAGTTAATAAAAAGGTGATTTCCCATGGCAAAAGCAGTCGACTATAACCTCGGCCCGAATACCTTCCCGCGCGGCTGGTTTATTGTGGCGGAGAGCAAAGAACTGGACGAGGGCCCCATGGCCGTGCGCTTTTGGGGTCAGGATTTGGCCTTATACCGCGGCGAAAGTGGCAATCCGGTACTGCTGGACGCCCACTGTTCGCACATGGGCACTCATCTAACTGCCAGTACCAGTGCCATGATTGTCAAAAATGGCGAGCAACTGGAAGGCGAATCTATCCGCTGCCCCTACCATGGCTGGCGTTATGGCCCCGACGGGCATGTAGACGATATTCCCTATTCGGAAGCCCCCTACCCGAAGTCAGCTTCTATTCGTTCCTACCCGGTGGTAGACAGCATGGGCTGCGTCATGGCCTGGTACGACCCGGACGGTGCGGACCCTGAATACGATGTGCCGACGGTACCCGAATGGGACAACCCACAGTGGGTACAGTGGGAACTGGATCACCTGGGCGAACTGCCCATCCACCCCCAGGAAATCCTGGATAACATGACTGACGTACGCCACCTTGGCCCCACTCACGGCGCCCCCAGTGAGTACTTCCAAAACGAGATCAAGGATCACGTCCTCATCCAGCGCCAGGGCGGGGCGATGCAGCTCTATGACACATTCCTGTATACCTCAACCTGGTACACAGGCCCGGGGATTCTGTTCTCCAAACAGGTGTTTGCTGACAATACCATCCATGAACTGATCGCCAACACCCCTGTCGATGACGGAGTGGTCAAGTGCTGGCACGCCTGTCTATACAAAGGCAGTGAAAACCCGGCGAGCGAGACTGACCGGGAAGCCGCAAAAGCTGCACAAGCTGGCGCACTGGAAGCCTTTGGCGCTGACTTCAATATCTGGGCCAACAAGCGTCCTGCCCTGAAAATTATGCAGCTGAAGACCGATGGTCCATTCCGAACGGGACGTAAATGGTATCAACAGTTTTACGAAAAACCCGAGGGTGTGGGTGCTATTCGCGAGGAAGTGAACGGTATCCACAGTACGGTGAACATGGCCACGCCAGCGGAAGCCAATCACAATATCGACGACGGCCTACCGTTCTAGGGAGTAAAAATCGGCCACTCTACGTTACTGTAGAGTGGCTTGCCCCGGGGTCATGAGCTGATGCACGGTAAAACGGGTACCGGATCGTCCGGCAACTTCCAGCGTGCAATCATTCCAGGCGGCCGGAACCGTCCAGGGGTCCCGCGACGGATAACGTAAGCGCATATCCCCTCCCCCCTTACAAGACAGGTGTAAGGACTCGATCGTCCCCTTAACGCCAGAAACCGAAAACTTCTCCCTGAACAAGCGGGCCTCCCAGACACCCTGACCCTCGCGATAAATGGGTGTCAGTTCGCCGGCAATCATCACATCAGGATTGGCTGTAAAGCGCCCTTCTGCCTCCTGGTGAGCAAGATACGCGCGCTGATAGGGTTCAGAGTCGGCCCCACGGGCCATCATCATGCCCAGGGTAACTTCTGCATCTGCCAACATCATCATCCCCAACTGCAGGGTATGAATGCGCTCCAGCATCAGCAGGTACTGCGCTTCCTCTACGTAGGGATTGATAAACCGATTACTGTCAGCAAGACTCTGGAATTCGACGATACGGTTCAGGTGCGACAACTCCGTGGCCTCATCGTCCCAGCGACTGCTGAGGCTGGCGGCCAGAACCTGAAATTTAATCTCTTCGTAGGCGCTGCGGCCCGGTGAGTTCTTCAAGCTGGCGGCAAGATCAAAAGCCTGGTCGTAGTTTTGTTGTTTAAAGTACGCCCAGGCCTGCTGGTAAGTTTCACTAAACTGGGGGGTCATCTCCCGGGGCGTATCCAATATCCAGGTATACACAATCGGCCCAACAGAAACCTGTACGGGATTACCGTTGCGAGTGGCCGGCGTATAGCGCATGGCATTCACATGGCTCAATATTCGGTTTTCAACCTCTGCCACTTCGTTTGAGGAATGAATTTTGACATTAATAACCTCACCTGCCGTGCTGATATCGTAGGTGTAGACCAGCCAGGCTTCGCGCTCATAGGATGCGTCCAGAGTGGGCGTTGAGGTCTGGCCCGGGTTGGTGTTCTGCGGGGGGTTGAAACCGGCACTATAGGCCGCACTCGCCGCCATCAATAAAACGGCAGACAGGCCCGGGGAAAACAATCTGGCCACCAGGCGCCGTCGCAATGACCGGTGTCGGCTCCCGACGTTAGGGTTTTCCATTATTCATTCATCCAATCCACTACAGAGGGACGAATTCTAGCAGATCACCCCCTTTTGGCCGAGGGCGTTCTGAGGGTAAAAAAAACAATCGGATAATCGCTCCCTCGCCCGCCAGCGAAGCCCTAATAGGTGCCCAGGCGCCGACGATTACTGGTGCGGGACACAGAAATCTCTTCTTCCAACTCACTCCAGGTCGCGTAGTGCGGTGCCAAATCCCGGCCCAGCGCAAGATACGCTTCCGCCCGTTCATATTCGCCTCCGCTAATTTCTTCACGGGCTGCTTCAACGTAGGCCGCCAACAACAGACTTTTGAACTTGAGGTTGGCCTCCCTGTCCGGGTGTGTTGTCGCCAGCTGGGCATACATTCCCGCCGCCAACTCCAGGTCACCGTTGGTCACAGCGGTCATACCGGTATCGGCCAACTGGGCAGCCTCTGCTTCCGCTCTGGCAATAGCAGCCCGTTGTTCAGCCTCTGCAGCCTCCACTCTAGCCACGGCGGCCCGTTCTTCCTCTACTGCTTTCGCCTGGGCAATAGCAAGCTGTTCAGCTTCTGCTTCAGCCCTGGTAATGGCTGCCTGTTCAGCTTCTGCCTCCTCTCTGGCAATTGCGAGCTGCTCGGCCTCGGCGCTGGCTATCGCGGCCTGCTCAGTCTCTATTTTCGCTTTTGCCATGGCAGTCTGTTCAGCCTCTACGTCCACCGTGGCATATTCGACCTGCTCAACCCCCACGCCACTGTCGGCCTGCGGCTGTGGCTCCTCCATAGCCCGGACATCGACTTCCGGCGCCGGCGTATCCTGCCTACCCTGCCAATAGCGGTAGCCGCCGAATGCCGCAGCCCCCACAAGTAAGACCCCGGCGACAAGTCCCAGGGCGATACTACTGGACCCTGAAGGCTGCCGCTGAATAGCTCGCGCCTCACCGCGCATACCGCTGAGCAGAGGCTCTCGTTGTGCCGTATCGTCCAACTTGTAAGGCCTGGAGGGTCTCGACGGCGACTCAACCCGGGTGGAGTCATCCCAGGCGATAGAGGTATGTGAATCCCCCACCAACTGGGCGCCAGTTTTTTTGCGTTCAACCGGCGCTTTTGGTGCCACCAATACCTGGTCTTCTGAAAAATGGCCCCGAAGCTCGCTGAATGCCTGAAACATCTCCTGCCCCGTCTGGTAACGGTCTTTTGCATTCTTGGCCAGGGCTTTATCGATAAAAGGCTGATAAGGTGCCAACGCCTCTGGCAGCCGGGGAATTTCCTCAGTCAGGTGTTTCACCGCCGTGCTGACCGCTGAATCAGAGTCGTAGGGTAATTCCTTGGCCAGCATTTCATAACACAGCACCGCCAGGCTGTAGAGATCGGAGCGACCATCGACCTCTATACCCTTGGCCTGTTCCGGACTCATATAGCTGGGCGTACCCACCATCAGACCGGTCTGGGTCATCTGGGTACCGGAATCGGATGCCTTGGCTATGCCAAAGTCGGCCAGCACATAGTCTTCCTCACCGCGCAGCATAATATTGCTGGGCTTGATGTCTCTGTGCACGTAGCCCTTGCCGGCAGCATAGTCCAGCGCGTCGGTCATCTGTTCCATGACAGTGTATATCGTGCGTTGCTTCATGGCCCCGCGGATGGAATCCGCCAGATCCCCACCTTCAAGCAGCTCCATGGAAATATAGTTCAGGGTGCCGTAGGAATTAACATCATAGATTTGCAGGATATGCGGGTGAACCAGGCGGGCTGATATCCGGGCCTCGCGAATAAAGCGCTCAGCAAAGGTTTCATCGGTGTTCAGTGAGGTGTCCATCACCTTAATCGCAACATCCCGGTCGAGATTAAGGTGCAGGGCGCGGTAAACCACGGCCATGCCGCCGCGCCCCAGCAATTCGTATATCTCATAACCGGAAATTTCGAAATTGGCCATTACTACGCTTTCGCCCCTGTCAGTCCTACCATTATAGGGACTTGCCTGCGAAGAAAAAGCAAACTATGTACAGCCCGGGATCGGCCAGTTTTAGGCTAACCGTATTGATTTTGGCCATCAGTACCGGGTTGAACTTCCCAATACAACAGCACGCAGACGCCTACTAAAGGTATAAGCATCACGAAATACCACCAGCCTGAGCGATCGATGTCATGCAGGCGACGCACGGTAACCGCCAGTGACGGCAGCATGAAAGCCAGGGCTGCGATCAGGCGTAGCGGCTGACCCAACTCTTGTGAAAAAAGCTCAAAGCCCAGCATTGGCGCTAGCACTATCCCTTCAACCAAACCCAGAAACAGCGTGAACAGGAGTATCGCGAGGGTATACCACCAGAACTCAGAGCGCGGGGCCCTACCGGAGAATGTCGCGTACTTACTGAATACGGTTTTAACCGCCGTGGGCATATCCATCATCTGACTCCCTTCAACATGAGGCTTCTGGCTATAGTAACCAAGCCTTTGTAGTGAAGCGAGAAGTCATTAGGTGGTCACGCGATCGGGGCGTACTCACGCCCCGGGTCACAGCATGCCAGGCTAGCTGCCCGGCTGCATGATCAATTCATATTCAGCGTGAGCTTCAATAGCCTCATCACTGAACCACCAGTAGCGTTTCTCTCCGGTTAACCAGCTATCGAGAAAGTTTTTATTCCAGGGATCAAACAAACGTTCACTGACACCGCCGGGGAAATGCGCTTCCACTTTCTCCTCATCAGACATATCGATGATAAGCCGCATGGAGTCAATAATTTTCGTCTCGTAGGGCTCATCGAACTGGTACACACCGCGGTTCAAGGTTTCGCCGGAACCACTGAAGGGATGGATGCCACCGCCTAACCAACGCGCTGCCGTATCGCCCGGCAAGAAAGGGTGGGAGATGGTAATGATATGCTCATCACCCCAGTGCCATGCCGAGACGTCTTCACCCCACTTACCACTCAATTCCGCCAGGGCGGCTTGCCCCGCTCGCAAGATCAGGTCATCACGGCCCTCGATTTCAGGTGTTCGCACATCGTCGAACCACTCACTGGAACCGTCTTCGTACCACAGCAGCATCCGCTCCTGCCAATAGTAGGTCTGATTCAGGTAGGCCGTTAACAATGATTCATCCATTTCGTCAGCAAAGATCTCCATAGAAAAATGGCGGAAGACCGACTGAAAAATCAAGGGGGCAGCCAGTGCCTTGTCATCCTCGAGATTCCAGCTTTCCAGCTCAGCTGCCAGCTGGGCAAGTTCAGGATCAGCTTCAAAAGCGGCAATCATTGCCGGACGCATACGTTCTGCCAGCAAATTTTTAATATCCAGGTTCGCGGCCCAGTGATCATCGGCAGTCAGCTTGGGTTTGGCCTCAAACAGCTCCATTAACCGGCGGTAGCGCCAGGAGCCCGAAAAATGCGTGGAATAGGCATAGGGGTAATCCGCCTCGGTAATACGATGATTCGCCGTACCCACCCAGCCCTTTTCAGGGTTGAGTTGCAGGGGCATTTCCTGCGGTGGAATCCTCCCCGCCCAGTTGTCCTGTGCGGTGACAGGCAGTGGCACAAGTCCATCGCCAAAGCGGCGGATAGGCACCATGCCAGAACCCAGTCTGGCAATATTCCCTGCCGTGTCGACCACAATATAATTCAGGGCGGTTGAGACTTTGCCGATGGCCAGCAGCGCCTCGTCAACCGATTTGGCGATCAACAGTTCGCGATTACCCAGGTCTGGCCCAACATACTCAGGGGTAGACCAGCGCAGGGTAATCACCTTGTCCGGGACAAGGCTCATACCGTGATCCGAGATCACCGGACCGCGAGGCGTCTCGCGTATGTGCAGGGTCTCCACGCGGAAGCCACCCTCAGCATCTGAGTCCCGAATACGTAATTCCTCGGTACGCTTCACAAAAGCCGTGGAGCGCTCTCCCTCGAGGTAGTTATTTTCGTTATCCGGGTCCACTGTTTCAATAAATAAATCAACCACATCGGCATAACCGTTGGTCGCGCCCCAGGCGATATCCGCCGTGCGCCCTACACCCAACCCGGGACCACCGGGAGCAGCCGTACCCACAGCGCGAAGCTCCGGCGTTACAATCCCCATGGGGTACCAGAACCCCGGCAGTTGACGCGCATCCAGATGCGGATCATTGGACAGTATGGGCGCGCCATTGGCCGACTTCCCTGCATCGCTGGCCCAGGCATTGCTGCCCATGGCATAACGCGGCTGATAGGGGCTGACCAGGCTGTCATCAAAACTGAAATCCAGATCAACGCTGGCCCAGACCGACTCCGCTGGCTCTGTGGCAGGATCATCCGGATTGATCGTCAGCGGGCGCAATTCATAGGCTTTACCGGGACCGAGTTTATCGATCAGTCGCAGTGTCAGCAGCTCCTGCTGCCAGTTAACCGAATTCATCCAGATTCTGACAAATTGTACTGCCAGAATATCTTCCAGCGTCCAGGCAATCGGCTGATGATCCAATGCGGTTAAACTCAGCGGAAACTCGTCCTCACGTTCAGTGATGAAATCGTTAAGCCCATTGAGATAGCGCTGCAGGTAATTGCGCTCTTCATCGCTGATTTTTTCCATCTGCTCCCGGGCAAAACCCGTCATATTCAGAAGACGGACAATGCGGTCCATCTCCAAACCGCGCTCGCCGATTAACTCAGACAACCGCCCATGGGCCAGGTATTTCTGCATTTCCATTTGGAACATACGATCCTGCCCATGCAAAAACCCCTGGGCAGTAAGCGCATCATCAAGGGAATCCGCATAGATGTAGGGTACACCACTTTCATCGCGCAGTACTCGCACTTCGCTATGCAGCGAAGGCATTTCCAGGCTGCCCTCTCGCTGGTAAGTGTCCAGCCGGGGCAAGAGGAAAACAATGGCCACGACCAGCACCAAAACCACCAGAATAATTTTTTTCATTTTCTGCATCCGTTTGATTCAGATAAAAAAAGAGCCGGACCAGCCAGCTCAATACTCAAACATCTGGCGCGTCGCCATCGGACGCACGCACCAGTTAAAGAATTGCCCAGTTAGAAATTGTACCTTGCTGTAAAACCAATTGCCCGTGGCGAGACGACATCTGCCTGTCGGTAACCGGTGGGAGCACCATTGAGTACTTCTCCGGAGTTCTTGGTTTTTTCGGCTTCTTTGTCAAACAAGTTGGTTGACCAGATACTGGCTTCCCACACGCCGGCCGCATCCCTGAGACCCGCGTATAGACTGAACAGGCCATAGCTACCGGTTGTACCATTACCACCTACGTTCTCTATATTGGTGTTGACGCGGTTGCCATTGAACTTATACAAGCCCCGGACGAAAGTCTCCAATCCACCCATCGGGACAACATACTCCGAGCGCGCCGTTGCCGACCAGGGTGGCTCATCGCCCACGGCACCATCGGAGGAACAGGTATAAATCGTACTGGTATAATCGCCAGGCTGCCCATCACAGGGCACCTCAGCACCATCGTAATTCGCATCGACGTAGGTAATCCCGCCACCGGCTGTCCAGTTTTCTGTCAGCAGAACATTCACATCGAAGTCCACGCCCGAGATAATCGCGTCACCATTGAACATGACACCTGAGATACGCGTATCACCAGTACCATCCCCAGAAGTGTCTACCAGAACACCTGTGGCGCGGTTGATGTAATCATCAAATTCCTGATAGTAAACAGACGCATTTAACTGCATGCGCTGATCCCACAGCGTGGACTTAAAACCGACCTCAAAGGACCAGGAGGACTCTTCACCATAAATCAAATCCTCTGCTTCCGTCAGTCTGGGCTCGACGGTCACACCGCCCGGACGGTAACTTGTATCATAGGATGCATAGGCCATCAGGTTGTCGCCAATATCGTGCAGGTATTTCAGGGATCCTGTGACTTTCTCATTGGTCTGCCTGGCAACCTCATCCGGTATTGACGAAAAGGAATTCAAAACTTCACCCGAATCAGCGACTATCAGATCAAAATCATAGCGGTTTAGCGATCGAATCTTGGACCAACGCAAACCCACCTGGATTCTGGAGACATCCGTAATATCGACGGTGTTGTGGTTAAAAATGCCAAACTCTTCCCTGTCGCTAGGTATTGCAGGCGCGTGAATCGCCAGCGGTGAGCCCGCCGCCACGCCGCGGTAGAAATCGGTGCTCAGGTCCTGGTCTTTGTAGAACCCACCGACGATATAATCCCAGCGACCAAAGGCCGGCTCCACTGTGCTGATACGCACCTCCTGGGTGAAGGTCTCAACCTCCGTTGTGACCGCCTGAACAAGCAATTCACCGGGTACGGCATTGGAGCGATCCAAATCACGGACATCTTCAGATTCATTGTTCTGGAAACCGGATATGGAGGTCAGTTGCAGGGTATCCGACATATCCCAGTTCATTTCCAACAGTGTCAGCTTATTGGTTTTCTCGAAGCTGTTGTCTGCCTCGGTTAAACCGATTCTGTCGTATTTATCCAGATCAGGGTTTGGGTTACCCAGCAGATCCGAGCCGGTCATATCCCTGAAATCATTCAGTTCCTGATTGGCGTACTCATACACAAGATCGGCAGTGAAAGTATCAGTAACATCCCAGGCAACCGAGATGCGGCCAGCCGTATTCTCGCCTTCCTGTGTCGTACCCGTGTAATGGTTCTCAATGCCGTTCAATTCGCTTTCGTCAAAGTTACCAGCGATTCGAACCGCCAGCTTATTTTCGATAATTGGGATGTTGACGCCAGCCTGGGTGGCAAGCCGGTCATTATCGGCCACTGTAGCCTGGATCTGACCCATAAATTCAGCGGTATCCGCTTTGCGCGTATTAATAACTACCGCGCCGCCCGGGGACGTCTGACCCTGCAATGTGCCCTGGGGACCGCGCAAAACCTCTATCCGGTCGATATCGAATAACTGGTTAAATGCCACGTCCGGGCGCACGGGAACACCATTCCAGTAAGCGTCCACTACAGGGTTCGCGGTACCTTCAGAGTCGTAGGTCATCCCTCGCAGGCTCATGGTCTGGTTCTTGGCACTGCTATCACTCAAGGTAAGGCCGGCGGTCATCTGCTCTACCGCGGCAAAATCAAAGACGTTGTACTCCTGCAGGGCTTCACCCTGTACCGCTGTCACGGATGCGGCAATATCCTGAATGCTCTCTGCTCGCTTTTGAGCAGTCACCACCACCTCTTCAAGCATAAGACCACTGTCTTGCGCTTCAACTGTGCTGTTAAGCAGTATTGAACTACTCGCGATGGCCAATGCCAGGGCTGTCTTTGATGTTTTCATCTTTCAGGGCTCCTCTATTCAATTACTCCTAATTGGAGTACGATTTAGTCGCTGCATAATACTCCGAAATGGAGTATAGTCAAGCGATGAAAAATCTTCCCAAGCTCAGTCCAACTTCTTATGCCATGCTCGGCCTGCTCGCCCGTAGCCCACAATCTGCCTACGAGCTCAATACCCGCATGCAAACCAGCCTGATACGGGCGTTCTGGCCGCGGGCCGAAAGCCATGTGTATTCAGAGCCCAAGAAACTGCTCGCTCACGAGTTGGTAAGCGAACGAAAAGAGGAGAACAGCGGAAGAAAGCGCACCGTGTACACGATTACCGATCGTGGCCGGGAGGTATTGTTGGCCTGGTTACAGAATGAGGCCGGCGCAGAACTGCGAATGCAAGCAGAGTTCATGTTGAAGTTGATACTCGCCGATAATGGTAGCACCCAGGACGCAAAATCCACGCTGGCACTTTCCCTGGCAGCCAGCCAAAAAGACCTTGAGGAAGCAATTGAGGGTATACAGCGTATTCTGGACAATCCGGGTTATGCCACAGAGGGCATGCCATACAACGGCATCGTCATTAACTTGATGGCCGACATGCTCATTGCCCGCTACCGCTGGGGCCGCTTTGCCCTGGAAGCGACCGCAAACCTGACAGATGGCAGCTCCGAGGAGGAGCGACACAAGGCTGGCCGGGAGGCCTACGCGGCGGCCCTGGCCAAGATGAGAGACGCCTTGGGGGACACAGGCGTATAGAGAGGCCTTTTTGATAACTTGCGGCACTGCAGAAAAGAATGGTCTGGTCGCTGAAATCTGGTTTAGAATTGGCCCTCACTTGAGGTAACCCATGAAAAAAACCCTGTTTGGCCTTCTCGTCCTGACCCTGCTGACCGCCTGCACCACCAGCCCCACGGGACGTTCGCAACTGATGCTGATCTCACCCGAATCAGCCATCGTTGAATCCCGCAAAGCCTACCTCAGCACCGTCGGCGAGCTTGACCAGCAAAACAAACTGCTAGACGACCCTAAAATGGCCGATCGGGTACAGCGTATTACCGGGCGCCTCGTGACAGAGGCCATCGGTCTCTACCCTCAGTCTGCCGACTGGGAATGGAGCGTTGCAATTATCGACGACCCTGAAACTGTCAACGCCTGGTGTATGGCCGGCGGGCGCATGGCCGTGTACACCGGACTATTTGAAAAACTGAAATTAACGGATGCCGAGTTTGCCCAGATTATGGGGCACGAAATATCCCACGCCCTGGCCAACCACACCGCCGAACGCATGTCCCGGGCAATGGCTACCAGCATTGGCGTTATCGCCATTGGCGCGGCTGCCGACAATCATGTCGCCGCTCTGGGAGGGGCCGCGGTGGCTGCCAAACTGGCGCTGGAATTACCCAATAGCCGTACTGCAGAATCCGAGGCTGATCGTATCGGTATCGAACTGGCCTCTCGCGCCGGTTACGATCCTGACGCAGCTGTCACCCTATGGCAGAAAATGGCCTCTCTGGGCGGCGGCAGCCAGCCGGAATTTCTCAGCACCCACCCGGCACCGGGCAATCGCGAAGCGACGTTAGCGGCCCTGACCCCTGAAATGAGGAAACTCAATCCACAGGGCAAACTGGCTGCCGTACACCCTGTCGAAATCGTTCGCTAGCCCGCAATGAAAGAACTTATCCTCCACCTGGGTTTCCATAAAACGGCAACCACTTCGATACAAAGAACCCTGTTAGCCAATGAGGCCAAGCTGCGCAAGCAGGGAATCCTGTTTCCCGTCTTTCGCCTCGGCAGGCGAAAAATCAGCAATCATTCGATACCCCTGTACTCCCTTTTCTGCCCGAATCCCGAAAACTACCACATCAACCAACGCTGGCAGGTCAATGCCACTGACGCCAATGAGCACTATGAAGCGCAGCTCAACAGGGCACTCCGGTCCGGCTATTCAAAAGTCGTGCTATCCGGAGAGGATATATCGCAACTACCCGAAGCCGCACTGGGGGCGCTCAGAAAAAAGATTGAAGCCTGCGGCTTCACTATCCGCACAATCGCTTACATCCGAAGCCCATCATCGAATATGACCAGTAATTTTCAACAGCGTATCCGCAGCGGCAGTGCGCTGTCCGCCATGGCGTATTGGCCCCAAATAAAAAAGATCAACAAAGTACAGAGCATTTTTCCGGAAACAGAATTTATTGCCTTCAAGCAGGCGTGCGAGCACCCCGCTGGCCCAGTCGGCCTCTTTCTGCAACGGATCGGTGTGGATAACTGCGCCAGCTTAAAAATTGTCACTGCAAATGAATCTATCAGTAACGAGGCCACCCGGCTTTGCTCCTACCTACACGAGCACGCCCCGCTGCGGGTCGCCGGAAAACTGAACCCAAAACGGGCAAATAGGCACACGGGCTTATTACACAGCATCAAAGGCAAACGCTTTCAGCTGACCCAGCATGAAACAGCACCTTTTCTGGAAAATTTGCGCCTTGAAAACGAATGGCTAAAGGAAAATTTCAGCGAAGAATTTTGCGACAAGGGAATATTTCCCGGAGCCGGTGAGGCCGAATGGACCCAGCCGCAGATAGATGAATTGGCTAAAATCATACCACTAGCCCCACCCTATTTTCGGACACTGGTTTTTAATTACTTTAATGAAAGCAGGCTGATGCCGGAAAGCGATATCGTGCGTATTTTTGACTGCCACTATACTGCCCTGAATACCCAGCTACCGCCCGAGCTCCCCACTAACTTCTGGCAACGCAGGATAGCCGGCCTGCGCTTTCGTCTCTTCAGGATACGTAAGGCTATTCTCGTTCGACTGTAATGCCTATCTTCGGATAGGCACCCAGCTGATAGCGCACACCGAGCAACTCGCCTCCGCTCAGCAGCGGAACATCGTGACACTTCAGTGGCAGGGTAATTTCACTCTCATACTCTCCTAGACCATGGTGAGCAAAGACATCGATACGGGTGTACATCACCAGATCATATTGATCGCAGCCAGCCAGGCGGGGAACCCTTATCTCGGCGAGGCCAAGTTCGTCAGAGCTACTTTCCAGTTGCCCAAACAAGGCACGGGAATGCGCCGTCAATTCGATCAAAGTGCCCAGTGAATGACGCTTGGTACTGTGCGGAAGATCACCATCGCGGAGAATCATTTGGGTCTCCTGTTGATGCGGGGCCAGGCAGAGCTCAACCTCAATTTTCTCCGGGATTAAAATCCCACCGGTACAAAGCTGGGGAGCAAGATTTGCGGTGACGGCAAGCTGGGGCTCTTGCTCCAGCGCTTTTTGCATGGTCTCTGCAATCACGAGATGCGGCTTACTGTGATGTTGATAGTGACTGGCGTCTACCTGCGCAAATTCAATGGCGTGCGCTGTAAAGCCAAAATGGTCGATCAGGTGACCGACGCTATCCAGGGAACGCCGGTGAATCTCCAACAAAGTGATATCCAGCACCCCGGCATGGAACCGCCCCAACAGAGGAAGGAGCAGAGTAGCAAAGGGGCCACAGCCTGCGTATAAGACCTGGATGGGAGTATCCGGAAAACGTTTACGCAACACCTTAAGTGCTGCATACACACCGCGGATAAAAACCACACTGCGCCGATAGTCTTTTACGCAGTGCGCCGCCGCTTGCGGATTAATGGCCACCCCGGTCCCCAGCATGGCATCCTCACCCCAGCCATCGAAGCTGGGACCTGGCTCGATACCTGAAATGCTGGCGCACAGGGCAGAGAACTCATCCAGTGCCTCACGCAGC